>NZ_JBEPAM010000002.1:0-375779 GCF_040298605.1 Kitasatospora sp. NPDC001527
CGCGGATTCCGCCGGCGGGGGCTCCTTCGCCGCCGCCCGGGCGCGCCCGCCACCACCGCGCCGCCCGGCGGGCCGGCGCGGCTCCGGCAGGGGCGGCACCGGCCGCTCACCGGCCGCCGGCTCCGGCGCGCCCGCCAGCAGCTCCGCCAGCTCCGGCCGGAGCTCCGCCGCCGTCGGCCGCCGCCCCGGATCGGACTGCACCAGCCGCTCCACCAGCGGCCCCAGCGGCCCGCACGCCTCCGACGGCACCCGCCGGCCCTCGCGCACCGCCGTCACCAGCTCGGGGACCCCGCTCTCCGGGTACGGCGCGCGGCCGGTCGCCATCCGGTGCAGCAGCACCCCGAGCGCCCAGCAGTCACCCGCCGGGCCGCCGTCCAGCGGCCAGCGCTCGGCCACCGACCCGACCAGCTCGGCCCGGACCTCGTAGCGGCGCCTGCCGCCCGGTCCGCCCAGCTCCTCGGCCAGCACCTCCTCGGCCACCCCCGGGAGCAGCCCGCCCAGCAGCGCCGCGCCGTCCTCGCAGACCAGCACCGATTCGGCCGTCACGTTGCCGTGCGCCAGGCCCGCGTCGTGCAGCGCCCGCAGCGCCGCGGCGAGGTCCGCGGCGATCTCGGCCGCCCGGTACGGCGGCAGCGGGCCGTCCGCGAGCACCTCGGCCAGCGACCGCCCGGCCGGCATCTCCTCGACGGTCCAGAGCAGCTCGCCCTCGACGAACGCCCCGGCCCCCTGCAGCAGTCGCGGATGCCGCGGCGCCGCGGCGCCGACCGCCGCCACCCGGCGCACCAGCCGCTCGCCGTGCACCGATCCGGCGCCGTCCACGTCCTGAGCCACGGTCAGCGGCGCGGGCAGCTCCCACGCGCGCAGCCGCACGACGTCGCCGCTCCGCTCGTCGACGGCGAGCGCACTCAGCGCCTCCGGACGATCCGTCAGCCGGTAACGCCCCGCCAGCACCTGCCCCGGGCCCGCTCGCATGCGTGTTCCTCTCCGCTCATCGCCAAGCCTAGGCCCTGGCCGACCGCGGGAGGCACCGCGCGAGCGCCCCGGATTACCCTCGGTCCATGGACTGGACCGATCTGATCGACGCGGCCTTCGACGTGGCCGGCAACAGCAGCAGTGACAACCGGGCCGCGGCCCTGCGCACCGTCCAGGCGAACGTCGCCCCCGACGAGAAGCCGGTCGCCTCCACGGCCGGGCGCCACCCCGACCACTTCCGCAAGGGCGTCCTCGTCCTGACCACCCACCGGCTGCTCTTCCTCAAGGACGGCAAGCCCCCGGTCCCGGTTCCGCTGGAGGCGGTCACCGACGCGACCGTCACCAGGACCAGGATCAACGGCGAGGTGCTGCTGGTGGTCGCGCTGACCGGCTCGCACCGCTTCGAGGACGTGGTCAAGGCGGAGATCTTCGCCGAGCAGCTCCGCGCCACCGCGCGGCTGGCCCGCGAGGCCTCCCGGAAGGCGCTCGCCGCCCCGGCCCCCGCCGGCCCCGCCCCCGCCTCCGGCGCCGACCTGCTGGACCAGCTCGAACGGCTCGCCGCCCTGCGCACCGCCGGCGCCCTCACCGACGACGAGTTCACCCGCGCGAAGCAACGCCTCATCGGCTGACACCCGCCCGAGCCCGGTGGGGAGGGGAGGCGAGCGGACGGATCACGGCGCCGGCTGGAAGGTGTCGAACGCGGTCTGCCGGGCCTGGGCGTTCTGCGGCGCGGCCCAGTCCGCGTCGGGCGTGGTCCAGTAGATCGCGTAGCCGTACTTGGCCGGGGAGCCGGTGACGAAGCCGCGGTTCAGCGAGTGCGTCCGCTGGGTGCCGCTGATCCACTCCCAGTCGGCCGCGTTGGTCCACTCGCGGTAGGCGACGGACTGCAGCTGCACCCGCTGGTAGTTGGTCACCTGGCCGCGCAGGCCGGGCTCGGAGGCCTGCCAGTCGGCGAGCGCGCTCTCCCCCGGCGTGGTCGTCCACTCGATCCGCAGGGTGCTGCCGTTGCCCTTGAAGGTGCGGCGGATCGACTCCGAGCTCGCCAGCTGCAGCCAGTCGGGCAGCACGATCGAGAAGCCGGCCGGGTCCTTGTACTCGTGGTACCCGGCCGGCACGACCGCCCCGGTCGGCGTCGGAGTCGGCGTCGGGGTGGGCGTGGGAGTCGGGGTAGGCGTGGGAGTCGGCGTGGGAGCGGGCTCGGGCGCCGCCGCGCTCTGCTCCGGAGCGGAGCTCTCCGGGGCCGACGCCGACGCCGGTGCCCCGTCACCCGGCGTGCTGTCCGTGGTCGCCGCCACCGGAGCGGTGCCGTGCGCGCCCTGCGCCGAGCCGTCGTCGGAACCGCCGAGCGCCTGGACCAGCGCGACCACGCCCGCGATCAGCAGCAGCACCACCACGACCGTCGCCACGGCCAGCCGCCGCCGGCCGGTCCGCGGGTCCGCCCCGGCGGCCTGGGTCGCGCCCAGCGTCCACTCGCTGGTCACCGGCCGCACCTCGGCCTCCGGCCCCGACGGCCCCGACGGAGCCTCCGGCTTCGCGGGACCCGCCGGCTCCGTGGGCGCCACCGGCGCGGCCGGCGACTCCCCGCTCCCGGCGTCCCCGGCCCGGCTGCCCACCCGGACCGTCCCGAGCAGCCCGCCGATCGTCGGCTTCGGCTTCGCCCTGCCCTCCGCGACCGGCACCTCCTGCTCGGTCGTCGACTCGGCCCGCGCGGTCGCCTCCGCGACCACCCGCTTCAGCATGGACCGGGTCTGCGAGGCGGTCAGCCGCTTCGCCGGGTCCTTGGCCAGCAGCCCCTCGATCACCGGCAGCAGCGGCCCGGCGTTCACCGGGGTGGTCAGCTCCTCCGTCATCACCGCCGTCAGGGTGGCCAGCGCCGAGCCCCGGTCGTACGGCGGACGGCCCTCGACCATCGCGTACAGCGTGCCGCCCAGCGACCACAGGTCGGCCGGCGGTCCGGGCTTCTGCCCCTGGGCCCGCTCCGGGGAGATGTAGGAGGGCGCGCCGACCAGCATGCCGGTGGAGGTCACCGAGGTGTCGCCCTCCACGCTGGCGATGCCGAAGTCGGTGAGCACCACCCGGCCGTCCTCGCCGATCAGCACGTTGGACGGCTTGACGTCCCGGTGCAGGATGCCGAGCGCGTGCGCGGCGCTCAGCACGCCGAGCACGTCCAGCGCGATCTCCGCCGCCCGGGCCGGCGCCAGCGGCCCGTCCTCACGGACCACGTCCGCCAGCGAGCGGGACTCGACCAGCTCCATGACGATCCACGGCCGGTCGTCCTCCTCGACCACGTCGAAGACGGTGACCGCCGAGTTGTGCCGGATCCGCGCCGTCGCCTTGGCCTCGCGCAGGGTCCGGACGATCAGCCGGTGCTTCTCGTCCTCCTCCACGCTGGCGTTCATCCGCAGTTCCTTGACCGCGACCGTCCGGCCCAGCATCTCGTCCTCGGCGCGCCAGACGGTGCCCATGCCACCGCGCCCGAGCACCGCGTTCAGCCGGTAGCGTCCGGCCAGGAGGCGGCCGGTGGAACCCTGCGCCTGGGTCATTTCGGAACGTTCCCCCATGTGCTGCTGGCGGTCGTGGTGACGGCGCGTCGGACCGGCGTCGGGCCCGAACGCCCAAGCCTCCATCATCCCCTGTCCCGCGGGCCCCCGACCACCCGGCCCCCGGCCACCCTGGCCCGCGCCCCGGCCGGGCCCGGCGCTCCGTGCCCGATCTGTGATCGAAAACTCTGTCGGGCCTGCTCCGGGCCCTGCTACCGTTCGGCAGCTCACCGTCTTTCCGGGGGGAATACGACGTCCATGACCGCATCCGCACCGGGCGCTGACGGCCGGTCGGGCCGACCGCCCACGGCCCCGCACTTCTCGGTCGCGCCGGAACCGGAGACCCCCGAGGGGTACGTGGCCCCCGGTATGCCCGGCGCCCCGGTGGCCGGTTACCGCCCCGCCGACCCGGCCCCCGGCTCCGCTCCCGCCGACGCGGCCGAGGGCGGGGAGATCGCCCGGGGCCGCCGGCGCCACCGGAACCGGACGGGACCGGCCGTGGCGCTGGCCGTGCTCGCGATGCTGGCCGGCGCCGGGGCGCTCGGCTGCGCGCCGGCCCGCGCGGAGGCCACCGTCGGCTGGCTGGCCATCGCCCCGGCGGCCGCGGTCGCCTGGCCGCTGGGCCGGCTCGGTGGCCGGAGCCGGCTGCTGCCGCCGCTGGGCGCCCTGCTGGCCTCGGGCGCGCTGTTCCTCGGCCAGCTGCTCGGCCAGGCCCGCCGGCTGCACGCGCTGGCCGGCACCGGGTACGGCGGGCTGCTGCAGGACGCCCTCCCGCTCTGGCGCGACGGCCGCCGCCCGCTGGACCTGGTCTTCTACGGCATCGCCGTGATCGGCGGCTTCCTGCTGACCCGCCGCGCCGCCACCCGCCAGTAGCCGGCACCGGCAGCCGGCCGCCGCCCCGCACGCGCACGGGCCCCCGCCGCGCGACGCGACGGGGGCCCGGTGGAGCGGTACGGCTCAGCGGTGGTTGAGCGCCGGGTTGACGGTCACCTCGACCCGCTGGAACTCCTTGAGCTCGGTGTAGCCGGTGGTCGCCATCGCGCGGCGCAGCGCACCGAACAGGTTCATGGTGCCGTCCGGGGTGTGCGACGGACCGGTGAGGATCTCCTCGGTGGTGCCGACGGTGCCGAGGTCGACCCGCTTGCCGCGCGGCAGCTCCTCGTGGACGGCCTCCATGCCCCAGTGGTAGCCCTTGCCGGGCGCGTCGGTGGCCCGGGCCAGCGCGGCACCGATCATCACCGCGTCGGCGCCGCAGGCGACCGCCTTCGGGATGTCGCCGCTGTAGCCGACGCCGCCGTCCGCGATGACGTGCACGTAGCGGCCGCCGGACTCGTCCATGTAGTCGCGGCGGGCGGCGGCCACGTCGGCGACGGCGGTGGCCATCGGCACCTGGATGCCGAGCACGTTGCGGGTGGTGTGCGCGGCGCCGCCGCCGAAGCCGACCAGCACGCCGGCCGCGCCGGTGCGCATCAGGTGCAGCGCGGCGGTGTAGGTGGCGCAGCCGCCGACGATGACCGGGACGTCCAGCTCGTAGATGAACTGCTTCAGGTTGAGCGGCTCGGCCGCGCCGGAGACGTGCTCGGCGGAGACGGTGGTGCCGCGGATGACGAAGACGTCGACGCCGGCGTCCACCACGGCCTTGGAGAACTCGGCGGTGCGCTGCGGGGAGAGCGCGGCGGCGGTGACCACGCCGGAGTCGCGGACCTCCTGGATCCGCTGCTTGATCAGCTCGGCCTTGATCGGCTCGGCGTAGATCTCCTGCAGGCGGCGGGTGGCGACGGACTCGTCGGCGATCGCGGCGATCTCGTCGAGCAGCGGCTGCGGGTCCTCGTAGCGGGTCCAGAGGCCTTCCAGGTTCAGCACGCCCAGGCCGCCGAGGCGGCCGATGGTGATGGCCTGCTGCGGGGAGACCACGCTGTCCATCGGAGCGGCCAGGAACGGCAGCTCGAACCGGTAGGCGTCGATCTGCCAGGCGATCGAGACCTCCTTCGGGTCACGCGTACGGCGGCTGGGGACGACGGCGATGTCGTCGAAGGAATACGCCCGACGGCCGCGCTTGCCTCGCCCGATCTCGATCTCAGTCACTTCGAGCCCTTCTGGTGGTATTGCTCATGCCCGCCGGGTCACCCCGGCCGCCCCCCAGTATCCCGCACCCTCCCGCCGCCGCACGGCGCCGCCCGCCGCCCGGGCCGCCGACGGGTGCCGCCCGGACAGCCCGCAGGGCCCGCCACCCCTCGGTGGCGGGCCCTGCGGCGGGGTACCCGATTCAGCGGCGGGCGCTGTAGTTCGGCGCCTCGACGGTCATCTGGATGTCGTGCGGGTGGCTCTCCTTGAGGCCCGCCGAGGTGATCCGGACGAACCGGCCCTTGCTCTCCATCTCGGCGACGGTGGCCGCGCCGACGTAGCCCATGGTCTGGCGCAGGCCGCCGACCAGCTGGTGCAGCACCGCGGACAGCGGGCCGCGGTAGGGCACCTGGCCCTCGATGCCCTCGGGGACGAGCTTGTCGTCCGAGGCGACCTCGGCCTGGAAGTAGCGGTCCTTGGAGTAGGAGCGGCCCTGGCCGCGGGACTGCATCGCGCCCAGCGAGCCCATGCCGCGGTAGGACTTGAACTGCTTGCCGTTGATGAACAGCAGCTCGCCCGGGGACTCCTCGCAGCCGGCCAGCAGCGAGCCCAGCATCACGGTGTCGGCACCGGCGGCGAGCGCCTTGCCGATGTCGCCCGAGTACTGCAGGCCACCGTCGCCGATGACCGGCACGCCGGCGGCCTGGCAGGCGACGGCCGCCTCGTAGATCGCGGTGACCTGCGGGACGCCGATGCCGGCCACCACGCGGGTGGTGCAGATGGAGCCCGGGCCGACGCCGACCTTGACGCCGTCCACGCCGGCGTCGATCAGCGCCTGGGCGCCGTCCCGGGTGGCGACGTTGCCACCGACCACGTCGACCCCGACGGCCGACTTGATCTTCGCGATCCAGGCCAGCGCGTTGTGGCTGTGGCCGTGCGAGGTGTCGACGACCAGGAAGTCCACGCCCGCCTCGACCAGGGCCTGGGCGCGGTCGAAGGCCTCGGCGCTGGCGCCGACGGCGGCGCCGACCAGCAGCCGGCCCTCGGCGTCCTTGGCGGCGTTCGGGTACTGCTCGGCCTTGACGAAGTCCTTGACCGTGATGAGGCCCTTGATCCGGCCCTCGTCGTCGACCAGCGGCAGCTTCTCGATCTTGTGGCGGCGCAGCAGCGCCATGGCGTCGACGCCGGAGATGCCGACCTTGCCGGTGATCAGCGGCATCGGGGTCATGATCTCGCGGACCTGCCGGGTGCGGTCCGTCTCGAAGGCCATGTCGCGGTTGGTGACGATGCCGAGCAGCTTGCCGCTCCCGTCGGCGATCGGCACACCGGAGATCCGGAACTTGGCACAGAGCGCGTCGGCCTCGGCGAGCGTGGTGTCCGGGCCGACCGTGATCGGGTCGGTGACCATGCCGGACTCGGAGCGCTTCACCAGGTCGACCTGGTTGGCCTGGTCCTCGACCGAGAGGTTGCGGTGCAGGACGCCGACGCCGCCCTGGCGGGCCATCGCGATCGCCATCCGCGACTCGGTGACCTTGTCCATCGCCGCGGAGAGCAGCGGGATGTTGACGCGCACGTTGCGGGAGACCCGCGAGGAGGTGTCGACCTCGTTCGGCAGCACCTCGGACGCCCCCGGCAGCAGCAGGACGTCGTCGTACGTGAGTCCGAGCATCGCGAACTTCTCGGGTACGCCTGCGGCGTTGTAAGACATTTCGGGGGTACCTTCCGTGGCCGGCTCGATCAGCTCGCGCCCTGAGGGTGGGGGCGCTGTCATCAGCTCACTCGCTCGGACCGCCGAAAGCCCGGTGGCCACTGGAGGATCCTCCAGGGGAACCCCGCGCGCACCGTCGAAACTTTGGCGACCCGCCCAGGCGCCGATACCCCATGGTACTGGCACCGCGAATGCGCTCTCGTGTGCCCTTGACAACAAAGACCGGCCATGGGCCATTCCGGCCGGCCGGAAGGCCCGCGAACCCCGGCGAACGAACCCCGACGAACTAGGACGACTCCTCGGCGAGCGCCCGCAGCCGGCTCAGCGCACGGTGCTGGGCGACCCGGACGGCCCCCGGCGACATCCCGAGCACCTCACCGGTCTCCTCCGCCGAGAGCCCGGCGGCCACCCGCAGCAGCACCAGCTCGCGCTGGCGGGCCGGCAGGTTGGAGAGCAGCTCCTTCGCCCAGGCCGCGTCGCTGCTGAGCAGCGCCCGCTCCTCCGGGCCGAGCGCGTCGTCCGGCACCTCCGGCAGGTCGTCCTGCGGGATCACCGTCGAGCCGGGCCCGCGCATCGCGGCCCGCTGCAGATCGGCGATCTTGTGCGCGGCGATCCCGTAGACGAAGGCCTCGAAGGGGCGCCCCTGGTCCCGGTAGCGGGGCAGCGCGCAGAGCACCGCCACGCAGACCTCCTGGGCGATGTCGTCCACGTGGTGCCGGGCGCCGCCGGGCAGCCGGACCAGCCGGCCGCGGCAGTAGCGCAGCGCCAGCGGATGGACGTGGGCGAGCAGCGCGTCGATCGCCGGGCCCTCGCCGCGGACGGCGGCCGCGACCAGTTCGGCGAGCGCGCCGGGCCCGTCGGCCGGTTCCGCGTACCCCGGGCCGGACCCGGGCGCGGAGGGCTCGGCCTCCACCGGGTCCGCCTCGCCGGGAGCCCCGGTCACGTCGTCACGCATCGGTCCATGGTGCCTGGTCGCGCGGGAAAACGCGGCACCGCGTCCGGAGTTGTGCACCGGAACGTTATGCGGTGCCGCACCGGTCCGCACCACCGGCCCCTCCTGCACCGTCCCGCCTCCCGCCCCACCGCCCCGGGTGGTCCCGTCCGCGGCGCCGTCCGCCGAGTCTCCTGCGGCTGCGTGGTTCGCCGCAGTTCCTGTCCGCTGGTCCCCGAGGTGCTCCACTCCTCCATGGTGCAACCTCGGGACCGTAACGTCACACGCCCCCGCGCGGGCAATCGCGCGGAGCGTGCCGGAACCGGCGGTGCCGGCGGCGGTCAGCGGACCAGGCCCCAGCGGAAGCCCAGCGCCACCGCGTGCGCGCGGTCCGAGGCGCCGAGCTTCTTGAACAGCCGTCGGGCGTGGGTCTTGACGGTGTCCTCGGAGAGGAACAGCTCGCGGCCGATCTCGGCGTTGCTGCGGCCGTGGCTCATGCCTTCGAGCACCTGGATCTCACGCGCCGTCAACGTCGGCGCGGCGCCCATGTCGGGGCTGCGCAGCCGGCGGGGGGCGAGCCGCCAGGTCGGGTCGGCGAGCGCCTGGGTGACGGTGGCCCGCAGTTCGGCGCGCGAGGCGTCCTTGTGCAGGTACCCGCGGGCCCCCGCGGCGACCGCGAGGGCGACGCCGTCGAGATCCTCGGCGACGGTGAGCATGATGATCCGGGCGCCCGGGTCGGCGGACAGCAGCCGCCGGACCGTCTCCACCCCGCCGAGGCCGGGCATCCGGACGTCCATCAGGACGAGATCGGAGCGGTCGGCCACCCAGCGGCGGAGGACCTCCTCCCCGTTCGTCGCGGTGGTGACCCGATCGACACCGGGTACGGTCGCGACCGCGCGGCGAAGCGCCTCGCGGGCGAGCGGGGAATCGTCGCAAACGAGAACGGAAGTCATGACCGTCGTCCTCCGCAGCTGATCCGCGTCACGTTGAGCCTCCTGGCTGGTACGAACCTCTCCGACACGGCCGATCGGCGACAGACTCCGTGCTGATCGCCTGAGATTCCCCGCGATCGTTCCCGACGTCCGGCGTCCGCTAACCGCCTCCGCACATCCAACGACCGTCACTCGAATGAGTTACGGCCTTCGGGGCCATCTCCACCACTGTACGTGGCCGACCCGTTACCGATCAGCCGCATCGCGGTGCACACGCCGCACTTTTGCGCAGCTCGCGCGCGGTCGGCGTACAACCCGCACACCCACGGGGGCCCGCGCGCGCCCGTCGGCCACCCGATTGCCCCATCCGCGCCCGGCGCCCGCCTGCCCAACCGCCATGCGCACTATGCCCGTTTTTAGAGCTTTTGTATGGTCATTGACTGTTGTGCCACTCTGTGGGTGACTTGTCCATGGAGTTGCCGTAAGTCATATTTCCAGGTGTCCACACCGCGCCGGACGCCCCGCCGTGCCGCCGCCGACGCACCCCGCCGGCGACCGGCCCCGCGGTCGACGACCTCTGAAGGGAATGAGCCATGGCAGATTTCTCCCGACTCCCCGGCCCCAACGCGGACCTCTGGGACTGGCAGCTCTCCGCGGCCTGCCGCGGCGTGGACAGCTCGCTCTTCTTCCACCCCGAGGGCGAGCGCGGCGCGGCCCGCAGCTCGCGCGAGGCGAGTGCCAAGGAGGTCTGCATGCGCTGCCCGGTGCGCACCGAGTGCGCCGCGCACGCGCTGGCGGTCCGCGAGCCGTACGGCGTCTGGGGAGGCCTGACCGAGGACGAGCGCGAGGAGATGATGGGCCGTTCGCGCAACCGCCTGGTGGAGGTGCCGCTCGCCGCGCCGGGCGCGGTCCAGCAGTAGGCCACCGGTTCCGCCTCGCCGGGAAGAAACGTTTCTTCTCGGGGTGCGGCGCACCCGGCTGCCCCGGTCCCGCCGCTCCGGCGGGTCAGTGCCCGGCCGCCGCCCCCGCCAGCCGCTCCAGCATCAGCGCCACCGCCGGCACCTCGGCGAGGTCCGGCAGGGTCAGCGCGACCACCTGCCGCACCGCCGGCGCTCCCGAGGCGGCGTGCACCGCCACCGGCGCCACCCCGTCGGGGCGCACCGACTCCAGCGCCAGCCCCGGCAGCACCGCCACGCCGAGCCCGGCGGCCACCAGTCCGACCACCGCCGGGTAGTCGTCGGTCGCGAAGTCGATCCGCGGCTCGAAGCCGGCGCCCGCGCACAGCTCCACCAGGTGGCCCCGGCACTGCGGGCAGCCGGCGATCCACTGCTCCCCCGCCAGCTCGCCCAGCTCCACCGGCCCGCCGCGCCCGGCCAGCCGGTGCCCGGCGGGCAGCAGTCCGACCAGCGGGTCGTCCAGCAGCGGGGTGACCACCAGGTCGGACCAGTCGGCCCCCGCGCTCAGCTGCTGGGCCTCCAGATTGGCCTCCGCGCGCGCCTCCCGGGGCGTGCCGTGCGCGGGCGCGGGCGCCGGCGCGAGGGTGGAACCGGGGGCCTGCGGATAGCGGAAGGCGAGCGCGACCTCGCACTCGCCGCCGCGCAGCATCGCCAGCGACTCCGGCGGCTCCGCCTCGACCAGCGACACGCGCACGCCCGGATGGCTGTCCCGCAGCCGGGCGACGGCCGGCGGCACCAGGGTCGAGCTGGCGGTCGGGAAGGACACCAGCCGCACCCGCCCGGCCCGCAGTCCGGCGATCGCCGCGACCTCCTCCTCGGCGGCGGAGAGCCCGGCGAGGATCCCGGTGGCATGCTTGAGCAGCACCCGCCCGGCCTCGCTCAGCTGCATCCCGCGGCCCGAACGGACCACCAGCGGGGTGTCCACGGACTTCTCCAGGGCCTTCATCTGCTGACTGATGGCGGGCTGGGTACAGCCCAGCTCGCGGGCGGCGGCGGAGAAGGAGCCGGTGCGGGCGACGGCACGCAGGACGCGCAGATGGCGGGCCTCGATCATGCCCCCAAGATATAAGGGATTCTTTGCATTACGCAAAATTCAACTGATAGTTGAAGGCTGGAACGGCCCGGAACGGCCGCAGGCCCGGCCCGCCACCCCTCGCGGGGTGCGGACCGGGCCTGCGGTCGGTGACTGCGCGCGGTGGCCGCGCTCAGCGGTTGTGGCCTCAGTGCGAGTGGCCGTGACCGCCGTGCGAGTGGCCGTGACCGTTGTCGGCCTCCTCCTCCTTCTTCTCCACCACGAGGGTCTCGGTGGTGAGCAGCAGGGAGGCGATCGAGGCGGCGTTCTCCAGGGCGGAGCGGGTGACCTTGACCGGGTCGATGACACCGGCCTTGACCAGGTCGCCGTACTCGCCGGTGGCGGCGTTGTAGCCCTGGCCCTGCTCCAGCTCGGAGACCTTGGAGGTGATGACGTAGCCCTCCAGGCCGGCGTTCTGGGCGATCCAGCGCAGCGGCTCGTGCAGCGCCTTGCGGACGACCGCGACACCGGTGGCCTCGTCGCCGGACAGGCCCAGGCCGTCGTTCAGCACCTTGGCGGCGTGGACCAGGGAGGCGCCGCCGCCGGCGACGATGCCCTCCTCGACCGCGGCGCGGGTCGCCGAGATGGCGTCCTCCAGGCGGTGCTTGCGCTCCTTGAGCTCCACCTCGGTGGCGGCACCGACGCGGATCACGCAGACGCCACCGGCCAGCTTGGCCAGGCGCTCCTGCAGCTTCTCGCGGTCCCAGTCCGAGTCGGTGTTGGCGATCTCGCCCTTGATCTGGGCGACGCGGCCGGCCACGGCCTCGGACTCGCCGGCACCGTCGACGACGATCGTGTCGTCCTTGGTGACGGTCACGCGGCGGGCCGAGCCCAGCACGTCCAGACCGGCCTGGTCGAGCTTGAGGCCGACCTCCTCGGAGATCACGGTGCCGCCGGTCAGGACGGCCAGGTCACCGAGGATCGCCTTGCGGCGGTCGCCGAAGCCCGGGGCCTTGACGGCCACCGCGTTGAAGGTGCCGCGGATCTTGTTCACCACGAGGGTGGACAGCGCCTCGCCGTCGACGTCCTCGGCGATGATCAGCAGCGGGCGGGAGGTGCCGCCCTGCAGGATCTTCTCCAGCAGCGGCAGGAGCTCCTGGATGGAGGAGATCTTGCCCTGGTTGATCAGGATGTACGGGTCCTCCAGGACCGCCTCCTGCCGCTCCGCGTCGGTGACGAAGTACGGCGACAGGTAGCCCTTGTCGAACTGCATGCCCTCGGTGAAGTCCAGCTCCACGCCGAAGGTGTTCGACTCCTCGACGGTGATGACACCGTCCTTGCCGACCTTGTCGATCGCCTCGGCGATCAGCTCGCCGACCTGGGCGTCCTGGGCGGACAGGGTGGCGACGGCGGCGACGTCGTCCTTGCCCTCGATCTCACGGGCGACCGACAGCAGGTGCTCGGAGACGGCGGCGACGGCCTTGTCGATGCCCTTCTTCAGGGCGGCCGGGCCGGCGCCGGCGGCGACGTTGCGCAGACCCTCGTTGACCAGGGCCTGGGCCAGCACGGTGGCGGTGGTGGTGCCGTCGCCCGCGACGTCGTTGGTCTTGGTGGCGACCTCCTTGACGAGCTGCGCGCCAAGGTTCTCGTACGGGTCGTCGAGCTCGACCTCACGGGCGATGGTGACGCCGTCGTTGGTGATGGTCGGGGCGCCGAACTTCTTGTCGATGACGACGTTGCGGCCCTTGGGGCCGATGGTCACCTTGACGGTGTCGGCCAGCTTGTTGACACCGCGCTCCAGCGAGCGGCGGGCGTCCTCGTCGAACTGCAGGATCTTCGCCATGTTCCCTATTCCCTCGGGGGTGCGGCCGTCGCGGCGGCCGCTCGACTACGTGAACCAACGACCACGCCCCGGTCCCCGGTCACTAGGGACGCGGATCCGGGGCGTGGCGGGACGCCTTACTTCTCGATGATGGCGAGAACGTCGCGGGCGGAGAGCACCAGGTACTCCTCGCCCTGGTACTTCACCTCGGTGCCGCCGTACTTCGAGTACAGGACGATGTCACCCACGGCGACGTCGAGCGGCAGACGCTGGCCGTCCTCGAAGCGGCCCGGGCCGACGGCCAGGACGACGCCCTCCTGGGGCTTCTCCTTGGCGGTGTCCGGGATAACCAGGCCGGAGGCCGTGGTGGTCTCGGCGTCGAGCGGCTGGACCACGATGCGGTCCTCGAGCGGCTTGATGGCAACCTTGCTGCTGGTGGTCACGTCCGAGCTCCCCTTCGGAGATTACGGGGTTTTCTAACGGGTAGGGGCGAACTCGCGCGTCTGCCGTCGCGGGGGTCAGACACACACTGTCGCGTTAGCACTCGCCCGGTGGGGAGTGCTAGTGATGACCATAGGCCGCGGTTAGCACTCAGTCAACCAGAGTGCCAACGCCACGCGGGTCGGCCCGGGTCGCCGGCCCCTTGGGAGGGATGAGTCGCCGTACTCATGTGCGAGGGCGGCTCCGGATCGCACACTCGGGCCATGGCCGAGACCACCGCGCACACCCGCCCCCCTGCTCCACCGCGACCTGCTGGTCGCCCTCGTCACCCTCCCGCTGGTCGGCGGCGTCACCGCCCTGATCGGCGTCTGCGTCCTGGCCGTCCTGATGGGGCTGGCCATGAGCGACGCCGGTGGGCCGGTCGCGCTGCTCCTCCCGGCGGGCGTCGTGCTCGCCCTCGCGCCGGCCGGCCTGGTCACCTGGCGCACCGCGCGAGCCGGCTGGCGGGTGGTCCCCGCCGCCGCGCTGCTCGCCCCGCTGACCGCGCCCTGGTGGCTGCAGCAGTTGCTCTGACCGTCCGGGCCGTCCGTGACCGGCGAGAATGGCCCCGTGGAGAACGACGACCTGCGGCCCCTGCTGACCGACCGGGGCCAGGCCCTGCTCGCCGAACTGCGCGACTTCGCGCCCGGGGAGGAGCTGGCGCTGGCCACCCGGCTGCGCAAGGAGCACCCCGCCGAGCTGGTGTCGGCCGCCTTCGGGCAGGCCCGGCTGCGGCAGCGGGCCCGGGCCAAGTTCGGCGCCGACGCCGACCTCATGTACTTCACGCCCAACGGCGTCGAGCAGTCCACCCGGCGCGAGGTCGCCGAGTGGCGGGCGCGGCGCTTCGCGGACCTCGGGGTGAAGCGGCTGGCCGACCTCTGCTGCGGGATCGGCGGCGACGTGCTGGCGCTGGCCCGGGCCGGTGTCGAGGTGCTCGCCGTCGACAAGGACCCGGCCGCCTGCGCCGCCACCGCCGCCAACGCGGCCGCCCTGGGCCTGGCCGACCGGGTCGAGGTGCGCTGCGCGGACGTCGCCGACGTCGACGTCACCGGCTTCGACGCGGTCTTCACCGACCCCGCCCGGCGCACCTCGCGCGGCCGGGTCTTCGACCCCGAGGCGTACGCGCCGCCGCTGTCCTGGGCGATCGAGGCCGGACGGCGCACCCCGGTCGGCGCGCTCAAGGTGGCCCCCGGCATCCCGCACGAGGCGGTGCCGGCCGACGCGGAGGCCGAGTGGGTCTCCGACCACGGCGACGTCAAGGAGGCGGTGCTCTGGTTCGGCACCCGGGCCGGGCACCCGCACCGCGCCACCC
Source organism: Kitasatospora sp. NPDC001527 (assembly GCF_040298605.1). Lineage (NCBI taxonomy): Bacteria > Bacillati > Actinomycetota > Actinomycetes > Kitasatosporales > Streptomycetaceae > Kitasatospora > Kitasatospora sp. NPDC001527. Next base: position 14,730 of record NZ_JBEPAM010000002.1, read on the forward strand.
TGCTGCCGCAGCGGGCCAGCCTCACCGGCGGCGACCTGCCCGACCCGCCGGCCGGCCCGGTCGGCCGCTACCTCTACGAGCCGGACGGCGCGGTGATCCGCGCCCACCTGGTCGCCGAGGTGGCGCAGCGGGTGAACGGGCGGCTGATCGATCCGAAGATCGCCTACGTGACCTCGGACGAGTTGGTCGACACCCCGTACGCGCACGGCTTCGAGCTGACCGACGTCCTGCCGTTCCACATCAAGAGGCTCAAGGCGCTGCTGCGCGAGCGGGGCGTCGGCACCGTGGTGATCAAGAAGCGCGGGATGGCGATCACCCCGGAGGAGCTGCGCCGCCAGCTGAAGCCCAGCGGCCCGAACACCGTGACGGTGATCCTCAGCCGCACCGACCACGGCCCGCTGATGATGCTCGGCCGGCCGGTGACCGGCCCGGCCGCGGCCGTTCAGGCGGCCGGCGCCGCGATGTAGTCCTCCAGCCGGGCCACCGCGAAGCCCTGCTCCTGGATCCGGGCCAGCAGTTCCCCGAACATCTCCGTCATCGTCTCGCCCTTGAGGTCCTTGGGGCCCCGGAAGTGGGCGAGCACGATGTCCCCGGGGCGCAGCTTCTTGTCCGCCGCCTGGTACTGCATGTCGTGGATCTGCATCGACTCGCGCCACAGCACGATCGCCCGCGGCCCGCACTGCTGCACCGAGGAGTTCAGCGCCGGGGTGTGGGCGCCGTCGCCGTAGGGCGGGCGGAACAGCAGCGGCGGGGTGCCGTACTGCTGGGTGAGCGCGGCCTGGGCGTCGCAGACCTCGGACCGCTGCTTCTCCGGCGTCACCTTGCTCAGCTGGGCGTGGTCCGTGGTGTGGTTGTGGACGTGGTTGCCGAGCGCCTGGAGCCGCTTGAAGTAGCCGTAGTCGTCCTTGACGATGTCGCGGGTCAGGAACATCGAGACCGGCACCTTGAGGTCGGTCAGCATCTCGACGAACTTCGGGTCCTTCTCGGCGCCGTCGTCGATGGTGACGAAGACGACCTTGTCGGTGGTCTTCACCTCGCTGAACACCGGGACCGGGCCGGTCTTCTGGAGCTTCACCGGCTTGTCGGCGGGCGCCGGGGGCGCGGGCGGCAGCGGCGTGAGGTGCCACTTCGCCCAGGCGGCGGCGTCCCCCGCGGCCGGGGCGGGCGCCGCGCTCGGCGGCGGGGTGGCCGCGCCCTGCTGCGGCGCGGCGGACCCGGCGGGGGCGCTGCTCGGCGCCACCAGGGCGGCGGAGGCGGCGCCGCTGTCGCCGCCGCCCGCGCAGCCGGTGGCGGCGGCCAGCAGGACCGCCGCCCCCGCCGCGTACGCCGTCGTCCTGCTCCACCCGTGCCTGTTCACCGCGCCGTGCTCCCCGTTCCCGTTCAGCGATCTCGCTCGCTAGCACGGTAACGGTCGCACGTTCGGTTCCCGGTCGGGCGTGCGGACGGCCGGCCCGGGCTACTCCACGTGCTCGCTGGTGAACGACCAGCGGTGCACCGGACGGCCCAGCAGCCCGGCGGGCGGCTCGGCCACCGGGAGCGGCTCGCCGGACCACCAGGTGATCAGCAGCACACGCTCGCCGGGGGCGGCGAACAGCTCGGCGCGCAGCAGCCCCGCGCCGCCGCGCAGCGCGGGCAGCGCGGTCTCCCGCACCCAGGCGGAGAGCTCGGCGCCCCGCCCGTCGGCGGCCCGGGCCTCCCACATCGCGGCGGTGGTGCTCACTCCTGGCCGCCCAGCGCCTGGTAGGCCTGGCCGTGGAAGTCCTGGTGCGGCACGTGGACCTCGGTCACCGGCAGCGAGGAGTCCGCCGACAGGTCGAAGGAGGACGGCGCGCGGTCCCGCCGGACCATCTCGGCGCCGAGCGCGGCGACCATCGCGCCGTTGTCGGTGCACAGGCCCGGGCGGGGCACCCGCAGCCGGATGCCGGCCCGGTCGCAGCGCTGCTGGGCCATCTCGCGCAGCCGCGAGTTGGCCGCGACGCCGCCGCCGATCATCAGGTGGTCGACGCCGTTGTCCTTGCAGGCCTTGACCGCCTTGCGGGTCAGCACGTCGGTGACCGCCTCCTGGAAGGACGCCGCGACGTCGGCGATCGGCACCTCCTCGCCGGCCCGGCGCCTGGCCTCCACCCAGCGGGCGACGGCGGTCTTCAGGCCGGAGAAGGAGAAGTCGTACTCCGGATCCTTGGGGCCGGTCAGGCCGCGCGGGAAGGCGATCGCCTCGGGGTCGCCCTCGCGGGCGGTGCGGTCGACCACCGGGCCGCCGGGGAAGCCCAGCCCGAGCACCCGGGCGACCTTGTCGAAGGCCTCGCCGGCCGCGTCGTCGATGGTCGCGCCGAGCGGGCGCACGTCGCTGGTGATGTCCTCGCTGAGCAGCAGCGAGGAGTGCCCGCCGGAGACCAGCAGGGCCATCGTCGGGGACGGCAGGCGGCCGTGTTCCAGCTGGTCCACGCAGATGTGCGAGGCGAGGTGGTTGACGCCGTACAGCGGCTTGTCCAGGGCCCAGGCGTAGGCCTTGGCGGCGCTCACGCCGACCAGCAGCGCGCCGGCCAGGCCGGGGCCGGCGGTGACGGCGATGCCGTCCAGGTCGCTCGCCTTGACGCCGGCGGTGTCCAGGGCGCGCTGGATGGTGGGGACCATCGCCTCCAGGTGCGCGCGGCTGGCGATCTCGGGGACGACGCCGCCGAACCGGGCGTGGTCGTTGACGCTGGAGGCCACCGCGTCGGCGAGCAGGGTGGTGCCCCGCACGATGCCGACGCCGGTCTCGTCGCAGGAGGTCTCGATGCCGAGGACGAGCGGTTCGTCAGCCATGGGGGGTGTCCTTCTTCACATCCGGTCGCGGGTGGTCCGCGGGTTCGTCGAGGTCTTCGGGAGCGGTGGCGCCGTCGACGGCGGCGGCCGCGAGGTCCAGGCGCATCACCAGCGCGTCGATGTTCGCGGGCTGGTAGTAACCGCGCCGGATGCCGACCGGCTCGAAACCGAACCGCTCGTAGAGCCGCTGGGCGCGGGTGTTGTCCACCCGGACCTCCAGCAGCAGGTCCGCGCAGCCGCGCCGGGCGGCCTCCCGGACCAGGTCGGCCAGCAGCAGCGCGCCGAGGCCGGCGCCCTGGTGGCGGCCGTCGACGGCGATGGTCTGCACGTCGCCCTCGCCGGCCACCGCCATCAGTCCGGCGTAGCCGACGACCGTGCCGTCCGGGGCGACGGCCACGGTGTAGTGGCGGGTGCCGCCGGGGCGGGCCTCGGCCAGCTCGGACCAGAACATGCCGGCGGACCAGGCGTCCTCGGGGAACAGTTCCCGTTCCAGCGCCAGCACCGGGGCGATGTCCCACCAGCGCATCGGGCGCAGGGTGGCGACGGGAGCCGCGGTGCGCACGGCCCCGTCGGTGCTCGGGCCGGTCACGCCGGGAGCACCGCCTTGTAGCCGGCCGGCACCTGGGCGTCCGGGCGGCGCAGGTAGAGCGGGGCGTTGGGCAGCAGGGCGCGGCCTGCGGCCAGCTCGGTGGCGGCGTAGTCGGCGAGCGCGCCGGCCGAGACGTGCTCGGGGCCGTGCGCGCCGGGGAAGGCGTCCGGGTAGAGCAGGGCACCGGCGCCGACCGAGCGGGCCGGCGGCGTCAGCTCGCCCGGGCGGTCCACGGACGGGCCCTCGGTCCGGCGGCCCTCGGCGTCGTAGGCGGCCCAGTAGACCTCCTTGCGGCGCGCGTCGGTGGCCACCGTGAACGGCTCGCCGGCCAGGCCCTCGGCACGGGCGGCGTGGGCGATCGCGTCCAGGGTGCAGACGCCGTGCACCGGCAGGCCGAGGGCGTCCCCCAGCGCGGCGGCGGTGACCAGACCGACCCGCAGACCGGTGTACGGGCCCGGGCCGACGCCCACGGCGATGCCGGTCAGCCGGTGCTTGTCGACACCGGCCGCCCGCAGCACCTGGTCGATGGCGGGCAGCAGCAGTTCGCCGTGGCGTCTGGCGTCGACCTGGTCGGTCTCGGCGAGGACGGCCGTGCCGTCGTGGACGGCGGCGGTGACGGCGGGGGTAGCGGTGTCGAACGCGAGCAGCAGCACGGGTCAAGGTTAGACCGGTCGGGCGGTGACCGGTCCGGGCCCGGCCCCGTCCCGGCGCCCGGGGCGTGTGCGCCGCACGATCGAAAACCCGCGGCAGCGCGGAACACACGTCCGACGCGATGCGGACCGGACGGGCGAACCTGGCACGATGGGGCCGACGGTTTTGGGACGGCGGTGGGAGCACACGTGGCGAAGATGGGTCCTGGAGTGGTGGTCACGGGGCTGACCCTGGGGGCCCTGGCGGTGGTGAGCCTGCTGGCCTTCCAGGCCAACGGTGCGCAGGGCCGCGCGGCGGCCGCCAACCCCGGCACGACCACCGCGGCCTCGTCCACCGGGTCGGCCGCCCCGGCCACCCCGAGCACCGCGCCCACGCCGACCGTCCCGGCACTGCCCACCGCGGGCACCGGCACCGGACTGCGGGTCGTCTACTCGATCGGCGCGCACTACGTCTGGCTGATCGACCCGAAGAAGACCCCGCAGGTGGTGGCCGCGTTCCCGGTCACCCCGGGCACCGTCGAGCCGGCCCCCGGCAGCTACCCCGTGTACAGCCGCAACCCGACCGGCACCGGCACCGACGGCAAGCAGATCGAGCACGTGGTGCGGTTCGCCCAGCAGAACGGCGTGGTGTTCGGCTTCAGCGCGGCCGTGGACGGTGCCTCGGGCACGCCGGCCGCCGCCCCGACGGCCTCCGCCTCGGGGCCGTCCTCGATCGGGGGCAGCGCGAGCGGCGCCCCGAAGACGGCCAAGACCGGCGGCATCCGCAGCAGCCGGGCCGACGGCCAGCTGCTCTGGGACTTCGCCCCGAAGGACACCAAGGTGGTCGTGATCGCCTGACCCGGGCGAGCGGGGTCACGGAACCATGGGATCAGGCGGCGCGGCGGGTGTCGTGGGCGCCGCCGTCCGCCGGTTCCCCGGTCCGCGCCTTCCCGGCGGCCGGACGGCGTCCGGGCGGGGTGGAGACCGCCTCCGCCGCCGCGCGGGCGGCCAGCAGGGCCCGCATCGGCTCCCCTGCGGCACGGCGGTCGGGCCCCTCGGCCCCGGTCCCGCGCGGTTCGCGCTCCGGGGCGGGCGTGGTGCTCGGCATGACGCCTCCCTAGTTAGGCAGACCTAACCTCGGAAACCATCCCACCATGCCCGGGACCCCGACCGCAACATCTTCCCGACAGCCTGTCGGCAAACCGTGACCCGGCCGGCCGGATCCCTCAGGCCAGCACGGACAGGTCGACGCCCTCCCAGCGGGGGCCGATGCCGGTCAGCCGCACCTCGCGCGGGTCCAGGCCTTCGTCCGCCGCGCTGCCCGGCGCCTCGGCGCCGACGGCCCGTTCGATCCGGACCTCCAGGCGGTCCTCCGAGAGCCGCTCGACCTTGCCCTCGCCCCACTCGACCACCACCACCGACTCGGGCAGCGAGACGTCCAGGTCGAGGTCCTCCATCTCGTCGAGGTCGCCGCCCAGCCGGTAGGCGTCCACGTGCACCAGTGCCGGGCCGCCGACCAGCGACGGGTGCACCCGGGCGATCACGAAGGTCGGCGAGGTGACCGCGCCGCGCACCTGGAGCCCCTCACCGAGGCCCCGGGTCAGCGTGGTCTTCCCCGCGCCCAGCTCGCCGGAGAGCAGCACCAGGTCCCCCGGCCGCAGCAGCGCGGCCAGCTCCCGGCCGAGCCGGCCCATCCGGTCGGGGGTGGCGGCGGTGAGAGTGGCGTGCGAGCCCATGCGTGAATCAAGCCCTTCGGTCCGTACGGCGGCGCACCGGCCCTCGGGCGCCTCCCGCTACCGTGCCACATCGCCGGCGGCGGTCGCGCCGCACCCGCTCCGCGGGGCACCCCACCGGGGCTCCCGGGGTCCGGCGACGGGCCCTAAAGCCTGTTCCAGAGGTCTGGTGCGGGGCCTTTCTCCGGCATGGGTGGGGTGCTTCGGGCTGAGCCGGTCTGGGCGGAGTCGTTCACGGGGCTGCGGCTGCGGCAGGCCGAGGGTCTGGCGCGGGTGGTGCGGGAGCGGGGCGGCAACGGGCCGGGCGGCGGCAGGCCGTGGTGCCTGCCGCCGCCCGACCGGATCCTGCTGGTCGCGGTCCACTACCGGACCGACCTCACGATGCGGCAGCTCGCGCCGCTGTTCGTGGTCTCGACGGCGACGGTGTGCCGCGTCGTCCAGCGCCTCGGCCCGCTGCTGGCTCTCGAAGCCGCTGCCCGCCCGGCCGCGGGCGGGCAGCGGCTGTGGATCGTGGACGGCACCCTGATCCCGGTACGCGACCGTTCGGTGGGGGCTTCCAGCCGCAACTACCGGTTCTCCGCGAACGTGCGGGTCGTCATCGACGCCGACACCCGCCTCGTGGCCGCCACCGCCCGCCCCGTACCGGGCAACAAGGCCGACGCCCACGCCTGGCGCGCCTCCGGCCTGCCCGCCACCTGCGCCGGCGCCACCGTGCTCGCGGACGGCGCCCACCTCAACACCGGCCTGGTCGTCCCCCACCGCAAACGCGCCGGCCGCCCCCTGCCGCGGGCCCAGGAGGACGACAACGCCGAACACCGCCGCGTACGCGCCCGAGTCGAGCACGCCTTCGCCCGCATGAAGGACTACAAGATCCTCCGAGATGCCGGCAGGAAGGCGACGGCCCGCACCACGCGGTGCGGGCCGTCGCCCACATGCACAACCCCGCCCGAACCGCCTGAACCAGCAGGCCAGAACACACACCAACCTGCCCACACCCAGGCTTCTGCAACAAGCTTCAGGCCGGGGGTTCCACGGGGGCGGCGCCGCGGAAGCGGGCGGCCCGCTCGAACAGCTCGGCCAGCCGGCGGTCGACCACGTCCGGGCGCTCCAGCATCACCAGGTGGCCGGCGTCCTCGACCAGGACCAGCTCCGCGCCGGGCAGCCGTTCGGCCATCGCCTCGCCGTGGCCGGGCGGGGTCAGCAGGTCCTTGGTGCCGGTCAGCACCAGGACCGGGATGCCGCGCAGGGCGGCGAGGGCCTCGGTCTTCTCGTGCGCGGAGAACACCGGGTAGAACTCGGCCACCACGTCGATCGGGGTGGCGTCCAGCATCTGCTCGGCGAACCGGGCCACCCCGGGGTCGACGTCCTTGTCGCCGAAGGAGTAGCGCCGGTAGAAGACGGCGCTGACGTCAGCGCCCAGCCGGCGGGTCGCCTCCACCAGGCCCACCTGACGGCCGAGCAGCTTCATCATGCCCGGGGCGACCCGGCGGAACAGCTTGGCGCCCGCCTGCGGCAGGCCGAAGGTGACGGCGTCCCAGTTCCCGGCCAGGGTGCCGATCAGCGCCACGCCGGCGACCCGCTCGCGGAACAGCTCGGGGTGCTGGTCGGCCAGCGCCATCACCGTCATGCCGCCCATCGAGTGGCCGACCAGGACCAGCGGGCCGGTCGGCGCGACGGCGTCCAGCACGGCCTTGAGGTCGCCGCCCAGCTGGTCGATGCCGGCGGGCTCGCCGGCCAGGAAGGAGCGGGAGCGCTCGGAGCGGCCGTGGCTGCGCTGGTCCCAGAAGACCAGGCGCAGGCCGTCGCGGAACGCGGCGCGCTGGAAGTGCCAGCTGTCCTGGTTGAGGCAGTAGCCGTGGCAGAAGACCACGGTCAGCGGTTCGGGGCCGCCGTCCGCGCCGCCCGGTCGGCCGGTGCCGTCCAGTTCGACGTAGAGCTCGGTGCCGTCCGCGGCGGCCACGGTGCGGGGGCGTCCGCGCAGCGAGCCGTACGGGGCCTTGGCGTCCAGCTCGGCGCGGGCCCGGCGGCGCATCGTCCGGCCGACCGTCAGCCGTTCGATCGCCACGCCGGCGGCGGCGCCGGCCGCGAGCACGCCGACCGAGATGCCGATCAGGCCGGCCCGGCTCACGCCGGTGGCCGCCCCGGCCGCCTTGACGGCGCGGGCCACCCCGCTCACCGCCTCGACCGGGTCGGCGCCGGCCTGCTCGCTCATCCGAGCAGGCCCCCGTCCGCGGCCTCGTCCAGGCCGCCGACGTAGCGGCGCGGCACCCGGGAGCCGATCCGGGTCACGATCTCGTAGGAGATGGTGCCGCAGGCGCGGCCCCAGTCCTCGGCGGTCGGCTCGCCGCGCTCGCCGTTGCCGAAGACGAGCACCTCCCCGCCGATCGGTGGGGTGTCGCCGCCGAGGTCGACGACGAACTGGTCCATCGCCACCCGGCCGGCCACGGTGCGCCACTTGCCGTCGACCTGCACCGGGCCGATGCCGCTGGCGTGCCGGGGGATGCCGTCGCCGTATCCGAGCGGGACGAGGCCCAGCGTGGTCGGGCCGGGGGTGGTGTAGTGGTGGCCGTAGCTGACGCCGTGGCCGCCGGGAACGTGCTTGACCAGGGCCAGCCGGGCGGTCAGCGACATCACCGGGCGCAGGCCGAAGTCGGCGGGCGAGCCGACGTCCGGGACCGGCGAGAGCCCGTACACCGCGAGGCCGGTGCGGACCATGTCGAAGTGCGACTGCGGGAGCAGCAGGGTGGCCGGCGAGTTGGCCAGGTGCCGGACCTCGGGGCGCAGGCCGGCCGCCTCGGCGGTGGCCAGGGCGGCGCGGTAGGCGTCCAGCTGGGCCTGGATGGAGGGGTGGCCCGGCTCGTCGGCGGCGGCGAAGTGCGACCAGACGCCGACCACGGTGAGCAGGCCGTCCAGCTCGGCGCGGCGGGCGGCGGCGACCAGCTCGGGCCAGTCGTGCGGCTGGCAGCCGTTGCGGCCGAGGCCGGTGTCGGCCTTGAGGTGGACCCGGGCCGGGACGCCGGTGGCGCGGACGGCGGCGAGCAGCTCGGTGAGCGCCCACTGGCCGCTGACGGAGATGTCGAGGTCCGCGAAGAGGGCCTCGCGCCAGGGGCCGCCGGGGGTCCACAGCCAGCAGAGGATGCGGGCCTGGTCCGGCCGGATGCCGCCGGCGCGCAGCGCGAGCGCCTCGTCCGGCGTGGCGGTGCCCAGCCAGCGGACTCCTGCGGCGACCGCCTCCCGGGCGCAGCGGACGGCGCCGTGCCCGTAGGCGTCCGCCTTGACCGCGGCCATCACCGTGGTTCCGCCGATGCGCTCGCGCAGCGCGTCGAGGTTGCCGCGCAGGGCGGCGAGATCGATGGTCACCTCGGCCCGCGCGCCTTCGGTGAGAGTGGCCATAACGGTCGTCTTCGCAGTTGTCATCAGGGTCAGTCTCCCAGACATCCCAGGGTCCTCGCCGAACGGCCCGTCGGCACCCCACCCCACGCAACCCCCCACCACACCTCCCGGACGCCCACGAATCACTCCACGGTTCCGCCCCCACCCCCGGCCCGCCCGGAATATGCAGACCGGTCTACCGATTCGCCCCGGGCGCAGCCCGGGCGTGGAGTGGGAAGTCGGCCGGGCCGACTTCCTGCTCCGGCGAGTAAGCAGACCGGTCTGCATATTCCTACGCGGCCGGTTCCGTGGCCGGCTCGGCGGCTGCCGAGCGGACGTCGTTCCAGGCGCCGGAGAGGGCGGCGGCCACGTCCAGGGCGGTGACGGGGGCGCCGGGGGTGGCGGCGGCGCGGCGGGCGGCGAGGCCGTGCAGGTAGGCGGCCACCGAGGCGGCGTCCAGCGGGGCGAGGCCCGCGGCGAGCAGCGAGCCGGCCAGACCGGCCAGCACGTCGCCGCTGCCGGCCGTCGCCAGCCAGGAGGTACCGGTCGGGTTCACCCGCACGGCGCCGCCCGGATCGGCGACCACCGTGGTCGAACCCTTCAGCAGCACCGTCGCCCGGTACGCCGCCGCGAGCCGCCGCGCCGTGGCCAGCCGGGCGGCCGCCAGCTCGTCGGCGGCCGGCGGCCGGCCGCCCCCGTCGCCCGCACGGCCCCCGGCGCCCTGCGCCCCGGCGAGCAGCCGGGCCGCCTCGCCGGTGTGCGGGGTCAGCAGCGTCGGCGCCGTCCGCCCGGCCAGCGCGCCCGGCCCGAGCCGGGCCAGCTCGGTCAGCCCGTCCGCGTCGACCAGCACCGGCACGTCCGCGGCCAGCGCCTCCGCGAGCGCCCGCTCGGCCCCCTCGCCCCCGCCCGGCCCGACCACCCAGGCCTGCACCCGCCCCGCACCGGCCGGCCCGCCCTCGGTGACCAGCGCCTCCGGGAACCGCCGCACCACCTCCTCGGCCGCCGTCCCCACGTACCGCACCGCGCCCGCGCCGCCGCGCAGCGCGCCCGCGACCGCCAGCAGCGCGGCCCCCGGGTACCGCGCCGATCCGGCCGCCACCCCGACCACCCCGCGCCGGTACTTGTCGCTCTCCGCCCCCGGCACCGGCAGCAGGGCGGCCACGTCCGCGTGCTGCGGCGCCGCGACCTCGGCCGGCGGCAGCTCCAGCCCGATCCCCACCAGCTGCACCGCCCCGGCGTACGAGGCGCCCGGGTCGATCAGCAGCCCGGGCTTGTACGTACCGAAGCAGACCGTGACGTCCGCCCGCAGCGCCACCCCCGCGACCTCACCGGTGTCGGCGTCCACCCCGCTCGGCACGTCGACGGCCACCACCACCCCCGCCCGCCCGGCGCGCGCGTACGGCCGGGCCTCCGCCCGCAGCCCGCCCTTCCCGCCGATGCCGACGATGCCGTCCAGCACCAGGTCCGCGCGCGAGAAGTCGGCCAGGCCGACTTCCTGCTCCGGTACCACCCGCCCGCCGACCGCCCGCAGCGCCGCGAGCCCCGCGGTGTGCGCCCGCTCCGGGACGAGCAGCACCGCCGACACCCGCGCCCCGCGCCGCGCCAGCGCCGCACCGGCGTACAGCGCGTCGCCCCCGTTGTCCCCGCTGCCCGCCAGCACCACCACCCGGCTGCCGTACACCCGCCCGCGGCGGCGGGTCAGCAGCCGCGCGCAGGTCGCGGCGAGCCCGACGGCGGCGCGCTGCATCAGCGTCCCCTCGGGGAGCCGCGCCATCAGCGCGGCCTCGGCGGCACGGACGACTTCGACGCGATGGGCGTGACGCATACGGAGACTCCTTCAGCGGTCGGCTACCGCCGACGCTAGCCCGCGCCGCCGCCGCACGGCAGCCGGGCCTGCGGCACACTTTCGAGTGACAACCACTTCGATCCCCCGCCGGTGTCGGTCCGGGTGCCTGCCGTGTGGCTCGGCACGGACCCACAGGAGGGAGAAGGGCCATGGTCGCCATGCCGGCGGTCGAGCACCCGATGGGCGGGGACGACGTCCTCCGGGCGTTCCTGGAGCTGGACACGCCTCCGGGCTTCAAGGCCGAGCTGATCGAAGGGGAGATCGCCGTGACGCCACCGCCGGACGGTGACCACGAGGATGCGATCGCCCGGTTCGCCCGAGCCGTCGCGCGGGAGGCGGCCGAGGAGCTGTACGTCAGCGGCGGCAAGGGGCTGATCACTCCGAAGGGCCGGTTCATCCCCGATGCCACGGTCGCTCCCGCCGGTCACTTCCGCGCCCAGGAGTCGTGGTCGTCCACCGTGGGGGTCGCACTCGTCCTCGCGGTCACATCGACCAGCCCCGTCAAGGACCGAGAGCCCAATCGCCTGGGCCATGCCGCCGCGGGCGTCCCGTGCTCTCTCCTCCTCGACCGCGGTGAAGGCAAGGTGACGCTGTTCACGGACCCCGAGGACGGCGATGACACCACCATCCACGAGACCGAGTCCGGCAGGCGGATCAAACCGCCCGCGCCGTTCTCGTTCGCGCTCGACACGGCGCCCCTGCGGTAGGACGCAGCCACCGCAGGGGCACCCGGCCGGACTACTCGACGGTGACCGACTTCGCCAGGTTGCGCGGCTGGTCGACCTCGTGGCCCTTGGCCGTGGCCAGCTCGCAGGCGAAGACCTGCAGCGGCACGGTGGAGACCAGCGGCTGCAGCAGGGTCGGCGTGACCGGGATCCGGATCAGGTGGTCGGCGTAGGGGACGACCGCCTCGTCGCCCTCCTCCGCGATCACGATGGTCCGCGCACCACGGGCCCGGATCTCCTGGATGTTGGAGACGATCTTGTCGTGCAGGATCGACCGCCCGCGCGGCGACGGCACGACGACCACCACCGGCAGCCCCTCCTCGATCAGCGCGATCGGCCCGTGCTTCAGCTCGCCGGCCGCGAAGCCCTCGGCGTGCATGTAGGCGAGCTCCTTGAGCTTGAGCGCGCCCTCCAGCGCCACCGGGAAGCCGACGTGCCGGCCCAGGAACAGCACCGAGCGCGCGTCCGCCAGGGAGCGGGCCAGCTCGCGCACCGGCTCCATGGTCTCCAGCACCTGCTCGACCTGCTTCGGCGCGTCGCCGAGCTCCTTGATGACGGCGAAGATCTCGTCGCCCCACTTGGTGCCGCGCACCTGGCCCAGGTACAGCGCCACCAAATAGCAGGCGACCAGCTGGGTCAGGAACGCCTTGGTGGAGGCGACGGCCACCTCCGGGCCGGCGTGGGTGTACAGCACCGCGTCCGACTCGCGCGGGATGGTCGAGCCGTTGGTGTTGCAGATCGCCAGCACCTTGGCGCCCTGCTCGCGCGCGTGCCGCAGCGCCATCAGGGTGTCCATGGTCTCGCCGGACTGCGAGATGGCGATGACCAGCGTGCCCGGACCCATGATCGGGTCGCGGTAGCGGAACTCGGAGGCGACCTCCACCTCGCAGGGGATCCGGGTCCAGTGCTCGATCGCGTACTTGGCGATCATGCCCGCGTGGAAGGCGGTGCCGCAGGCGACGATGACGACCTTGTCCACCGAGCGCAGGTCGGCGTCCGACATCCGCAGCTCGTCCAGGGTCAGCCGGCCGTCGGTGCCGATCCGGCCGAGCAGGGTGTCGGCGACGGCCTTCGGCTGCTCGGCGATCTCCTTGAGCATGAAGTAGTCGTAGCCGCCCTTCTCGGCGGCCGAGGCGTCCCAGTCGACGTGGTACTCGCGCACGTCGGCGGGGGTGCCGTCGAAGTTCGTCACCGTCACGCCGTCCCGGCGCAGCTCGACGACCTGGTCCTGGCCCAGCTCGATCGCCTCGCGGGTGTGCGCGATGAACGCGGCGACGTCGGAGGCGAGGAAGTTCTCGCCCTCGCCGCGCCCGACCACCAGCGGCGAGTTGCGGCGGGCGCCGACCACCACGTCCGGAGCGTCGGCGTGCACCGCGACCAGGGTGAAGGCGCCCTCCAGCCGGCGGCAGACCACCCGCATGGCCTCGGCCAGGTCGCCCCGGTACTCCTCGCCGAGCAGGTGCGCGACGACCTCGGTGTCGGTCTCCGAGCGCAGCGTGTGGCCGCGCTCGGCCAGCTCGGCCCGGAGCTGGGCGAAGTTCTCGATGATGCCGTTGTGGACGACCGCCACCCGGGCGGCGTCGTCCAGATGGGGGTGGGCGTTGGCGTCCGTCGGACCGCCGTGGGTGGCCCAGCGGGTGTGGCCGATGCCGGTGGTGCCGCCGGGAAGAGGGGCCTCGGCGAGCGACTTCTCCAGATTCGCGAGCTTTCCGGCCCGCTTGTCGGTGGCGAGGCTCCACTGCCCGTCGGAGCCCTGCACCTGCACCGCGACACCGGCCGAGTCGTAACCCCGGTACTCCAGTCGCTGCAGGCCTGCGATTACAACGTCAAGGGCGGGCTGGGAGCCCACGTATCCAACAATTCCGCACATGCGTGCCAGCATAAGGGCGCTCCGAACGCCCCATTCGCACGGTTCGCCCGCAGGCCGTGACCGACACCACAACCACCCCGAACGGCGCTACGGCCCACAATGGAGCATGTGCTGACCGAACTCTGTACGCGGGGCGACACCACACCCGGCCCCTCGCCGTCCCCCTACGTGGACCTCAGCCGGGCCGAGTGGAGCGCGCTGCGCGAGCGTACGCCGCTGCCGCTGACCGCCGAGGAGGTGGAACGCCTGCGCGGCCTCGGCACCGCCCTGGACCTCGACGAGGTCCGGGACGTCTACCTGCCGCTGTCCCGGCTGCTGAACCTCTACATCCACGCCACGCACGAGCTGCGCGGCACGCTGGGCACCTTCCTGGACACCCCGGACACCGAGCGCACCCGCACCCCGTTCATCATCGGCGTGGCCGGCTCGGTCGCGGTCGGCAAGTCCACCACCGCCCGCCTGCTCCAGGCGCTGCTGGCCCGCTGGCCCGAGCACCCCCGGGTCGAGCTGGTCACCACCGACGGCTTCCTGCTGCCCAACGCCGAGCTGCGCCGGCGCGGCCTGATGGCCCGCAAGGGCTTCCCCGAGTCCTACGACCGCCGGGCGCTGACACGCTTCGTCGCGGACGTGAAGGCCGGCAAGGAGCGGGTCACCGCGCCGGTCTACTCGCACCTGGTGTACGACATCGTGCCGGAGCAGCGGCTCACCGTGGAGCGCCCGGACATCCTGATCGTCGAGGGCCTGAACGTGCTCCAGCCGGCCCTGCCCGGCACCGACGGCCGCACCCGCCTGGCGGTGGCCGACTACTTCGACTTCTCCATCTACGTCGACGCCCGCACCGACGACATCGAGAGCTGGTACCTGGACCGGTTCCGCAAGCTGCGCGAGACCGCCTTCCAGGACCCGAACTCCTACTTCCGCCGCTTCACCGAGGTGCCGGAGGAGGAGGCGATGGAGTACGGCCGCCAGGTCTGGCGCACCATCAACCGGCCCAACCTGCTGGAGAACGTGCTGCCGACCCGCGGCCGGGCCACCCTGATCCTGCAGAAGGGCCCGGACCACAAGGTCCGCCGGGCGCTGCTGCGCAAGCTCTGAGGGAACGGCCGGAAGGCCCCCGCCGCGGACGCCCGCGGCGGGGGCCTTCCGGTGTGCGTGCGCCCGGTCAGCCCGGCCCGGTCAGCCCAGGTGGGTGCGGACCGCCTCGGCCAGCTTCTCGGCGACGGACCGCGCCTGCACCTCGTCGGCCGCCTCGACCATCACCCGCACCAGCGGCTCGGTGCCCGACGGCCGCAGCAGCACCCGCCCGGTGGCGCCCAGCTCGGCCTCGGCCGCGGCGACCGCGGCGGACAGCTCCACGCTGGTGTTCACCCGGCCCTTGTCGACGCCCTTGACGTTGATCAGCACCTGCGGCAGCCGGGTCATCACGGCGGCCAGGTCCGCCAGCGGCTGCTTGGTCGCCGCCAGCCGGGCGCCCAGCATCAGGCCGGTCAGCGTGCCGTCGCCGGTGGTCGCGTGGTCCAGCAGGATGACGTGGCCGGACTGCTCGCCGCCCAGCGCGAAGCCCTGCTCCTTCATCGCCTCCAGCACGTACCGGTCGCCGACGGCGGTCTCGACGAGCTCGACGCCCTCGCGCTCCATGGCCAGCTTGAAGCCCAGGTTGGACATCACGGTGGCGACCGCGGTGTTGCGGCGCAGCGTGCCGGCCTCCTTCATGGCGACGGCCAGGATCGCGATGATCTGGTCTCCGTCCACCTCGTTGCCGTCCGCGTCGGCGGCCAGGCAGCGGTCGGCGTCGCCGTCCAGCGCGATGCCGAGGTCGGCCGCGTGCTCGCGCATGGCGGTGCGCAGCCGGTCCAGGTGGGTGGAGCCGACGCCGTCGTTGATGTTGAGGCCGGTGGGCTCGGCGCCCAGGGTGTGCACGACCTCGGCGCCGGCCCGGGCGAAGGCCTCGGGGGCGACGTACGCGGCCGCGCCGTGCGCGCCGTCGATGACGACCCGGATGCCGTCCAGGCGGTTGGGCAGCACGCCGATGAGGTGGGCGACGTACTTGTCGAAGCCCTCGGTGTACTCGCGGACCCGGCCGACGGCGGCGCCGGTCGGGCGGTTCCACTCCTCGCCGCCCGCCGCGTGCTTGTGGTAGTGGGCCTCGATGGCGTCCTCGATGCGGTCGTCCAGCTTGTGGCCGCCGCGGGCGAGGAACTTGATGCCGTTGTCCGGCATCGCGTTGTGGCTGGCGGAGAGCATCACGCCGAAGTCGGCGCCGAGCACGCCGGTGAGATAGGCCACCGCAGGGGTGGGCAGCACACCGACCCGCAGGACGTCGACACCCGCGCTGGCCAGGCCGGCGATGACCGCGGCCTCCAGGAACTCGCCCGAGGCGCGCGGATCGCGGCCGACCACCGCGACCGGCCGGTGGCCGTCGAAGGCCCCCGCCTCACCGAGCACATGCGCCGCCGCGACCGACAGGCCGAGCGCCAGCTCCGCCGTCAGTCCCTCGTTGGCCACACCGCGCACGCCGTCCGTACCGAAGAGTCGTCCCACTGTCCCGTCCTCCATCGCCGCAATGCCTTGCAGTGAATCCGATCGAATCCCCGGGCTCCGCACAATGGCCGGGGAACACGACGCCCCGGAGTACACGGGGTACTCCGGGGCGTGTAGAGCGCATCCGGGGGCGTGCACCACCAGGGCGGTACGCACCCCCGGGGGCGCAATTAGCGCTTGCTGTACTGCGGCGCCTTGCGGGCCTTCTTCAGACCGGCCTTCTTGCGCTCGACGGCGCGGGCGTCACGGGTCAGGAAGCCGGCCTTCTTGAGGGCGCCGCGGTTGTTGTCCACGTCGGCCTCGTTCAGGGCACGGGCCACGCCGAGGCGCAGCGCGTAGGCCTGGCCGGACACGCCGCCGCCGGTGATGCGGGCGACGACGTCGTAACGGCCGTCCAGCTCCAGGAGCTTGAAGGGCTCGTTGACGGTCTGCTGGTGCACCTTGTTGGGGAAGTAGTTCTCCAGGGTGCGACCGTTGATCTTCCACTGCCCGGTGCCCGGGACGATGCGCACGCGGGCGATCGCCTCCTTGCGACGGCCGAGGCCGGCGCCGGGGACGGCCTCGCCGAAGCGGCCGGCCAGGGACTCGGAGGTGTAGCTCTCCTCGGAGGTGTACTCGCCCTCGACGACAGTCTCGTCGAAGTCGACCTCAAGGGTTTCGGTGGTCTCGGCCACGGTGTTCCTCAGCTCTTTTCAGTGTTGGGGGGCTAGGTGGCCGGAATTACTGCGCGACCTGGGTGATCTCGAACGGCACCGGCTGCTGGGCAGCGTGCGGGTGCTGGTCGCCCGAGTAGA
Source organism: Kitasatospora sp. NPDC001527 (assembly GCF_040298605.1). Lineage (NCBI taxonomy): Bacteria > Bacillati > Actinomycetota > Actinomycetes > Kitasatosporales > Streptomycetaceae > Kitasatospora > Kitasatospora sp. NPDC001527. The sequence continues at coordinate 31,634 of NZ_JBEPAM010000002.1, forward strand.
CCTTCAGCTTGGAGAGCATCTGGCGGCCCAGGCTGTTCTTGGGGATCATGCCCTTGATGGCCTTCTCGACGGCCTTCTCCGGGTTGTTGGCCAGGAGGTCGTCGTAGCGGACCGAGCGGAGACCGCCCGGGAAGCCGCTGTGGCGGTACGCCAGCTTCTGGGTCTTCTTGTTACCCGACAGGTGCACCTTGTCCGCGTTGATGATGATGACGAAGTCACCGGTGTCAACGTGCGGCGCGTAGATCGCCTTGTGCTTGCCCCGGAGGAGGTTGGCGGCCTGGGAGGCCAGGCGGCCGAGCACGACGTCGGTCGCGTCGATGACGTGCCACTGACGCTGGACGTCGCCGGGCTTGGGGCTGTACGTACGCACGGTCGTAGCCTTCGCTTTTCAGTGAGTGAGTCCTGACAGGAGCACCTGGAGGAGGGATCAGCCTGGCCGCCTTGGACGCAATTCAAGGGGGAGCCGCTGGTCGTCGACCCGATGTCTCCGGCGTACCGACCTCTCACGTGAGATAGAGCGAGCCAATACGCACATCAAGCGCCCAGGCTACCGGGAGGCGACGGGCGGGTCAAAATTCATCGGCGATCCCGCTCGACCCGGGTGACGTCCCAGACCGGCTCGGCCGACTCGTAGACCCGGCCGTCGGCGCCGAACACCAGGAACCGGTCGAAGGTCTTGGCGAACCAGCGGTCGTGGGTGACGCACATCACCGTGCCGTCGAAGGCCTCCAGACCGGCCTGCAGCGCCTCGGCGCTCTCCAGGTCCAGGTTGTCCGTCGGCTCGTCGAGCAGCAGCGCGGTGACGCCGGACAGCTCCAGCTTGAGGATCATCAGCCGGGCCTGCTGGCCACCGGACAGCGACTCGAACTTCTGCTCCTCCTGGCGGTCCAGCTCGTAGCGGCGCAGCGCGCCCATCGCGGCGCCGCGGCTGAGCGCGTGCTCCTCCTCGATGATCGAGCGCACCGTACGGCCGAGCAGCTCGGGGTGGGCGTGGGTCTGCCGGAAGTGGCCGGGCACCACGCGGGCGCCGAGCTTCCAGCTTCCGGTGTGGGCGACCGTCTCGTCCCCGGCCAGCAGCCGCAGCAGGTGCGACTTGCCGGCGCCGTTGGCGCCGAGCACACCGATCCGCTCGCCGTAGAAGACCTCCAGGTCGAAGGGCTGCATCAGGCCGGTGAGCTCCAGCCGCTCCATGGTGAAGGCGCGCACGCCGGTGCGCCCGCCCTTGAGCCGCATGGTGATGCTCTGCTCGCGCGGCGGCGCCTCCGGCGGGCCGGCGTCCTCGAACTTCTTGAGCCTGGTCTGCGCGGCCGCGTACCGGGAGGCCATGTCGTGGCTGATCGAGGCGGCCTGGCGCAGGGTGACGACCAGCTTCTTGAGCTTGGCGTGCTCCTCGTCCCAGCGCCGGCGCAGCTCCTCGAAGCGCTCGAAGCGGGCCTTGCGGGCCTCGTGGAAGGAGTCGAAGCCGCCGCCGTGCACCCAGACGCTGGAGCCGGCCGCGCCGGACTCGACGCTGATGATCTTCTCGGCGGTGCGGGAGAGCAGCTCGCGGTCGTGCGAGATGAACAGCACGGTCTTCGGGGTGGCCTTGATGGCCTCCTCCAGCCAGCGCTTGCCCGGGACGTCCAGGTAGTTGTCCGGCTCGTCGAGCAGCAGCACCTCCTCGGGGCCGCGCAGCAGCGCCTCCAGCACCAGCCGCTTCTGCTCACCGCCGGAGAGCGTGTTCAGACCGCGCCACTGGGCCTTGTCGAAGGGCACCCCGAGGGCCGCCATGGTGCAGACGTCCCAGTCGGTCTCGTAGTCGTAGCCGCCGACGTCGGCCCAGTCGGAGAGCGCCTGGGCGTAGGCCATCTGCGTCTTCTCGTCGTCCTGGGCGATCATCGCCAGCTCGGCGGCGTCGACCGCGCGGGCCGCCTTGGCGATCCGCTCGGGGGCGACGGAGACCAGCAGGTCGCGCACCGAGGCGTCGGCGGGCAGCGCGCCGGGGCCGCCCTCGTCGTCGGCCCGGCGCTGCTCCTCGCGGCCGGTGGTCCCGACGAACTGGCGCATCACGCCGAGCCCGCCGCTGATCGTCACCGAGCCGCCGTGCGGCTGGAGGTCGCCCGCGATCATGCGCAGCAGGGTGGTCTTGCCCGCGCCGTTGGCGCCGACCAGCGCGACCGCCGCGCCCTCCCCCACCCGGAAGGACGCGTCGTCGAACAGCACCCGCCCGTCCGGCAGGTAGTACTCCAGGTGCGAAATCTCGACGTGTCCCATGGGGGCGATTGTCCCAAGCGACCGCCCCGGACCAAAACCGATTAACCGTCCGCCGGCCGCGGGCCCGCCCCGGGGGCGGCGGCGCCCGGCAGGGTGCGCATCCGGCGGGCGGCCCGGCTGCGCTCGGCGAGCTGGTCGTCCGCCGGGTAGCCGACCTCCTCCAGCGTCAGCCCGTAGGGCCGGATCACGTTGACGGCGGAGTTGCGCACGCCGCCGGCCAGCACCTCGCCGGGGAACTCCACCGGCCGGTGGCCGTCGCCGACCAGCAGCATCGCGCCGACCAGCGCCCGCACCATGTTGTGGCAGAAGGCGTCGGCCCGGACGGTGGCGACCGCGAGCGAGCCCTCCTGGGCGGCGTAGACGTCGACCGGGACGCGGTCCCAGTGCAGCTCCAGCAGGGTGCGGATGGTGGTCGCGCCCTCGCGCTTCTTGCAGTAAGCGGCGAAGTCGTGCTCGCCGAGCAGCAGCTTCGCGGCGGCGTTCATCCGGTCCAGGTCCAGCGGCCGGTCGTGCCAGAGCACGTGGCCGCGCAGCAGCGGGTCGACGCCACCGGGGTGGTCGGCGACCCGGTAGGCGTACCGGCGCCAGACCGCCGAGAAGCGGGCGTCGAAGCCGGCCGGGGCCTCGGCCGCCCGGTAGATCCGGACGTCGCCGGGCAGCCGCCCGGCGAGCCGGCGCAGCAGCTTCTCGCCGTGCTGGGCCCACAGCTCGGCGGGCAGGTCGACGTGGGCGACCTGGCCGCGGGCGTGCACGCCGGCGTCGGTGCGGCCGGCCACGGTGAGCGGGAACGGCTCGGAGCTGCGGGTGACGACCTGCAGAGCGGTCTCGATCTCCTCCTGGACCGTCCGGCGGCCGCCCTTCTGCCGGGCCCAGCCGGAGAAGTCGGCGCCGTGGTACGCGAGGTCGAGCCGGATCCGGACGTACCCGTCGGCCGGGCCGTCCTTGACCGGCGGCCGCTCGGCGCAATCGTTGACCACTGCTGTTACTCCCAGTTCTCCGGAAACGAGGAACGGGCCCGCTCCCCCATCGCTGGGAGAGCGGACCCGCGGCACACCTAACGGTGTCAGGCCTGCTCGGCGGCCTCGGCCTCGTCGGCCTTGGTCTCGGTGGCCTCGACCTTGGCGTCGGCCTCCTTGACGGCACGCTTGGTGGCGGCCTCGGCCTCGCCGACGGCGGTCTGCGCGACGGTCAGCGCCTCGACCAGCTCGATCACGGCCATCGGGGCGTTGTCGCCACGACGGGGACCGATCTTGGTGATGCGGGTGTAGCCACCCGGGCGGTTCTCGTAGCGCGGCGCGATCTCGGTGAAGAGGGTGTGCAGCACCGAGATGTCGGTGATGGTCTTGCGCACCAGGCGACGGTTGTGGATGTCGCCCTTCTTCGCCTTGGTGATCAGCTTCTCCGCCAGCGGGCGCAGGCGGCGGGCCTTGGCCTCGGTGGTGGTGATGCGGCCGTACTGGAACAGCTCACGGGCCAGACCGGCGAGCAGCAGGGGCTCGTGGGACGGGCCGCCGCCGAGGCGGGCACCCTTGGTGGGACGCGGCATGGAATTACTCCTCGAATCTCCGACTGCGGCCGTACCAGGTACCGCAGCGGGCGTACGGGCACGGTGCCCGCACGGCTTTCACGACGACGGGGGCGGTTCCGGGGAACCGCCCCCGCGGTCAAGTCTTTCAGTACTGCTCGGTCTCCGCGTAACCCGCGTCGTCCAGGTCGTCGGCGCCGAAGGCGTCGGCGGCGGCGGTCGGGTCGAACCCGGGCGGGCTGTCCTTGAGGGCCAGGCCCATGCCGGCCAGCTTCGCCTTGACCTCGTCGATCGACTTCGCGCCGAAGTTGCGGATGTCGAGCAGGTCGGCCTCGGAGCGGGCGACGAGCTCACCCACGGTGTGGATGCCCTCGCGCTTGAGGCAGTTGTAGGAGCGGACGGTGAGCTCCAGCTCCTCGATCGGCAGCGCCAGGTCGGCGGCCAGGGCGGCGTCCGTCGGGGACGGGCCCATGTCGATGCCCTCGGCGTCGATGTTCAGCTCGCGGGCGAGGCCGAACAGCTCCACCAGGGTCTTGCCGGCCGAGGCCATGGCGTCGCGCGGACGCATGGCGGGCTTGGTCTCGACGTCGACGATCAGCTTGTCGAAGTCGGTCCGCTGCTCGACACGGGTGGCCTCGACCTTGTAGGTGACCTTCAGCACGGGGCTGTAGATCGAGTCGACCGGGATGCGGCCGATCTCCTGGCCGGAGGCCTTGTTCTGCACGGCGGAGACGTAGCCGCGACCGCGCTCGACGGTCAGCTCCATCTCCAGCTTGCCCTTGCCGTTCAGGGTGGCGAGGACCAGCTCGGGGTTGTGCACCTCGACACCGGCCGGCGGCGCGATGTCGGCGGCGGTGACCACACCCGGGCCCTGCTTGCGCAGGTACATCACGACCGGCTCGTCGTGCTCCGAGGAGACGACCAGCTGCTTGATGTTGAGGATGAGGTCGGTGACGTCCTCCTTGACGCCCGGCACGGTGGTGAACTCGTGCAGGACACCGTCGATGCGGATGCTGGTGACAGCGGCACCCGGGATCGACGACAGGAGCGTGCGACGCAGAGAGTTGCCGAGGGTGTAGCCGAAGCCCGGCTCCAGCGGCTCGATCACGAACCGCGAGCGGAACTCGTCGACGACCTCTTCGGTCAGCGAGGGACGCTGAGCGATCAGCATGTTTTCAGATCCTCCAGTGATCTTCGGCACCCACTATTTGATGCCGAACAGAACCAGCGTACGGGGTCCCGCACGAAACGGGACCCCGTACGAGGTTTAAAGCAGAACCCAGCGTGCCCGAAGGCGCTGCGTCAGACGCGGCGGCGCTTCGGCGGACGGCAGCCGTTGTGCGGGGTGGGGGTGACGTCCTGGATCGAGCCGACCTCGAGGCCGGTGGCCTGGAGCGAGCGGATCGCGGTCTCGCGGCCGGAGCCCGGACCCTTCACGAAGACGTCGACCTTGCGCATGCCGTGCTCCTGCGCGCGACGGGCAGCGGCCTCGGCGGCCATCTGCGCGGCGAACGGGGTGGACTTGCGCGAGCCCTTGAAGCCGACGTGGCCGGCGGAGGCCCAGGAGATCACGTTGCCCGCGGGGTCGGTGATCGAAACGATGGTGTTGTTGAACGTGCTCTTGATGTGCGCGTGGCCGTGAGCGACGTTCTTCTTTTCCTTGCGGCGGATCTTCTTCGCGCCGGCAGCCTGACGACCCTTGGGGGGCATAAGTCTGTTCTCCTACTGAGGTGGTCGGTCCGCTGACCCGCGGGCCGGAGGGATGTCCGGTTACGGGACGGACTACTTCTTGCCCGGCTTCTTCTTACCGGCGATCGCGCGACGCGGGCCCTTGCGGGTACGCGCGTTGGTGTGGGTGCGCTGACCGCGGACCGGCAGGCCGCGGCGGTGACGCAGACCCTCGTAGCAGCCGATCTCGACCTTGCGGCGGATGTCGGCGGCCACCTCGCGGCGGAGGTCACCCTCGACCGTGAAGTTGGCGTCGATGTACTGGCTCAGCTTGACCAGGTCTTCCTCGGCGATGTCGCGAACGCGGACATCCGGGTTGACGCCGGTCTCGGCGAGGGTCTGCTGGGCGCGGGTACGGCCGATGCCGTACACGTAGGTGAGGGCGATCTCGATCCGCTTCTCACGGGGGAGATCAACGCCGGCGAGGCGTGCCATTCAAGGCTCCTGTGGTTCTTCAGAGGTCTGGCGTGCCACCTACTCCGACACCTCACGGTGAGGGAGCCCCGGCCTCTGACCGGGGGCGGCAGTCCGTCCGGGGGACGGATCGGGTGGCCCGCTTATGACGTTTTCGCGTCGCGCGAAGTACTACGAGAAATGCTGGGGGACGATCAGCCCTGGCGCTGCTTGTGGCGCAGGTTGTCGCAGATCACCATGACCCGGCCGTGACGGCGGATCACCTTGCACTTGTCGCAGATCTTCTTGACGCTCGGCTTGACCTTCATGCTTCAGGTTCTCCGGGTCTAGATCTGACGTTCTTACTTGTAGCGGTAGACGATCCGGCCGCGCGTGAGGTCGTAGGGGCTGAGCTCCACCACGACCCGGTCGTCCGGCAGGATGCGGATGTAGTGCATGCGCATCTTGCCACTGATGTGCGCGAGGACCTTGTGACCGTTCTGCAGCTCGACCTTGAACATCGCGTTCGGAAGAGACTCGATCACGGTGCCCTCGATCTCAATGGCGCCTTGCTTCTTAGCCATGAACTGCGAGATCCACCTTCCGGGACCGGCTACCGTATGCGGAACGCTCGTGCGAACCTGGGTCCACCCCGACCCCGGCGAGGGGGAAGAGGGCGTGCTGGAGCACGCTACGAGTGAGCCGACGGTCCATCCTACGCCAGCGCCCGGGCTGCTCCAAAACGGGGGTACCCGATCAGCGGGCGACCGGAACGGTCAGCGGCTCCACGTGGGCGGTGCAGGCCGAGCAGCGGCGGGCGGCCTCGGGGATCTCGGTCAGGCACTCGGGGCACGGGCGCTTCGGGGTCTTCGGCTTCTTCGGCATGTAGCGGGCGGTGGCCTTGGTCACCGGCAGGACGACGCAGAAGTACAGCACGGCCGCGGTCATGAGGAACGCGATCAGCACGTTGAGGAACTGCCCGTACGGGAAGGTCACGCCGGCGATGGTCGCCTTGTAGGAGCCGAAGTCGCCCGCGGCACCGACCACCACGCCCACCAGCGGGGTGAGGAAGGCGGAGACGAAGCCGGTGACCACCGCGGTGAACGCGGCGCCGATCACCACACCGACCGCCATGTCGACGACGTTGCCGCGCATCATGAAGTCGCGGAATCCCTTGAGCACTGCTCTCTCCTGCTCGCTCGTAGCCACTGCCGGCGCATAAAAATAGGACAAAAGCCCTGGAAGTCCAAACTCCCAGGGCCCTGATCCCTTGTCAGCAGCGGCTGCTGATCACGTCGAGCCGCTCCCGCGCGAGTCCCGCGCGACTACGCCAGCGGGTCCGGCGCGGCCGTCACACCCAGCCTGGCCAGCATCTCCTTGCCGCCGTCGAAGGCGGTCAGCACGACCGGTCCCTGCTCGGTGACGGCCACCGAGTGCTCCCAGTGCGAGGCCCAGGTGCCGTCGTTGGTGACGACGGTCCAGTCGTCCTCCAGCACGCTGGTGTGCGGGGTGCCGAGCGAGACCATCGGCTCGATCGCCAGCACGGTGCCGGGGATCAGCTTCGGGCCCTTGCCCCGGCCGCGCTCGACGTAGTTCAGCACGTGCGGCTCCATGTGCATCGCGGTGCCGATGCCGTGGCCGCCGTAGCCCTCGGTGATGCCCCACTTGCCCTTCGGCGGCAGCGGCTGGCGGCGGATGTAGCCCTCGATCGCCTTGGAGACGTCGACCAGGCGGTTGCCCTTCTTCATCTGGGCGATGCCGGCCCACATGGAGCCCTCGGTGACCTTGCTCAGCATCTCGACCTCGGGGGCGACCTCGCCGACCGCGACGGTGATCGCCGCGTCGCCGTGCCAGCCGTCCAGGATCGCGCCGCAGTCGATCGAGATGAGGTCGCCCTCCTGCAGCACCCGCTCGCCGGGGATGCCGTGCACGACCTCGTTGTTCACCGAGGCGCAGATCACGCCCGGGAACCAGAGGCCGCCGTGGTGGGCCCGGAAGTTCGAGGTGGCGCCGTGGCCGGTGATGACCTTGTCGGCGATGTCGTTGAGCTCCTGGGTGGTGATGCCCGGGGCGACCGCCTCCCGGCATGCCTTGAGCGCCTCGGCGACGACCAGCCCGGCCGCTCGCATCTTCGCGATCTGCTCGGGGGTCTTGATCTCCACCATCTGGTCACGCCTTCCTTGGGTACCCGCCCGGTCCTTGCCGGGCGGCCGTGCACTCGTTCCACCGTACGACGCCGTACGGCCGCGCTGCCCTGGAGCGGGCAGCGCGGCCGTACGGACGTCGCTAAGAAATCAGCTGTCCTGCTTCAGCGCCTCGATCGCGCGCCGGGTGACCTCGTCGACCTTGCCGAGGGCCGGGATCGTGGCGATCAGGCCCTGCTGGCGGTAGTAGTCGATGATCGGCTCGGTCTCCGTGTGGTAGACCTCCAGCCGGGTGCGCACGGCCTCCTCGGTGTCGTCCGAGCGCTGGTACAGCTCGCCGCCGCACTCGTCGCAGACGCCCTCGGTCTTCGGCGCGTTGTAGTCCACGTGGAAGACGTGGCCGCCGTCGTTGCGGCACAGCCGGCGGCCGGCGATCCGGCGCACGACCTCGTCCTCGGGGACCTCCAGGTCGAGCACGCCGTCGAGCTTGATGCCCTGCTCGGCGAGGAACTCGTCCAGTGCCTTGGCCTGGCCCAGGTTCCGCGGGAAGCCGTCCAGCAGGAAGCCGTGGGCGGCGTCCTCCTGGAGCATGCGGTCCTTGGCCATCCCGATCGTGACCTCGTCGGGCACCAGGCGGCCCGCGTCCATGTAGCTCTTGGCCTCGACACCCAGCGGGGTGCCCTGACCGATGTTGGCGCGGAACAGGTCGCCGGTGGAGATGTGGGGGATGGACAGGGTCTTGGCGAGCAGGTGCGCCTGAGTACCCTTCCCGGCCCCGGGGGGTCCGACGAGGACGATACGCATCAGCGGAGGAACCCTTCGTAATTGCGCTGCTGGAGCTGGCTCTCGATCTGCTTCACAGTTTCGAGTCCGACGCCGACGACGATGAGCACGCTGGTGCCGCCGAACGGGAAGTTGGTCTGCTGTCCGAAGGCGACCAGGGCGATCATCGGGATCAACGCGATCAGGCCCAGGTAGAGCGAACCCGGCCACGTGATTCGGGTGAGCACGTAGTTCAGGTACTCGGCCGTCGGGCGGCCGGCCCGGATACCCGGGATGAACCCACCATACTTCTTCATGTTGTCGGCAACTTCTTCGGGGTTGAAGGAGATGGCGACGTAGAAGAAGGCGAAGAAGACGATCAGCAGGAAATAGGTGGCCATGTAGATCGGGTGGTCACCGCGCACGAAGTGCTGGTTGATCCACACCGCCCAGCCTGCCTGGCTGTTGGTCAGCTGGACCACGAGAGCCGGGATGTACAGCAGCGACGAGGCGAAGATGACCGGGATGACACCGGCCTGGTTCACCTTGAGCGGGATGTAGGTCGACGTCCCGCCGAACGCCCGGCGCCCGATCATCCGCTTCGCGTACTGGACCGGGATCCGGCGCTGGGCCTGCTCGACGAAGATGACCAGCATCACAACGATGACGCCGATCGCGATGACCGAGAGGAACTCGACCCAGCCGCCGCCGATGGTGCCGGACTGCTTGATCGCCCACATCGAGGTGGGGAACTGCGCCGCGATCGACGTGAAGATCAGCAGCGACATGCCGTTGCCGATGCCGCGGTCGGTGATGAGCTCGCCGAGCCACATGATCACCGTGGTGCCGGCGGTCATGGTCAGGACCATGACCGCGATCCGGAAGACGCCGGTGTCCGGCACGATCTGGTTCGCGTAGACACAGCCCGAGAACAGGGCGCCGCTGGACGCGGTCGCCACGATGCCGGTGCCCTGGAGCACCGCCAGCGCGATGGTCAGGTACCGGGTGTACTGGGTGATCTTCGCCTGGCCGGCCTGGCCCTCCTTCTTCAGCGCCTCGAGTCGTGGGATCACGACGGTGAGGAGCTGGAGGATGATGCTCGCCGTGATGTACGGCATGATGCCGAGGGCGAAGATCGTCAGCTGGAGCAGTGCGCCACCGGAGAACAGATTCACCAGCCCGAACAGGCCGTTGTTCTTGGTCTCCTTGATGCAGGCGTGAACCGCCTCGAAGTCGACCCCTGGTACGGGAACGTGCGAGCCCAGCCGGAACAGCACCATGATGCCCAGCGTGAACAGCAGCTTCTTGCGCAGGTCGGGCGTCTGGAACGCCCGCGCGAACGCACTGAGCACGGTGCCTCCTGCGCCTCCCGCGCGTCGTCGGCGGGAGGGTCGGTCCTGAATGGGGAGTTTGCGGTTCGGGCTCCCGTACAGACGGCACAGGCGAGCCTACGCGCAGCCTACAAGGGAACTCCACGGACTCTAACAGTGCACGGCCACTCGAAAGAAGCGCGTACGGCCGCTCCCCCACTCACGGGGTACGGGATGCCCGGATTTGCCACACAAAAGAACGAGAGCCCCGCCACCGCATTCCGGCCGTCCGCGCACGGAAACACCGGGAAACGACGCGAGCCCCGCGCCTCCCGGAACGGGAGACGCGGGGCTCGCTCGGGTCAGCGGGCTCAGACGAGCTCGGTGACGGTACCGCCGGCGGCGGTGATCTTCTCGGCGGCCGAGCCGGAGACGGCGTCGACCGTCACCTGCAGGGCAACCGAGATCTCGCCGGTGCCGAGCACCTTGACGAGGGAGTTCTTGCGAACCGCGCCCTTGGCGACCAGGTCCTCGACGGTGACCTCGCCACCCTGCGGGTAGAGCTCGGCCAGCTTGTCGAGGTTGACAACCTGGAACGTGATCTTGAACGGGTTCTTGAAGCCCTTCAGCTTCGGCAGACGCATGTGGAGCGGCATCTGGCCACCCTCGAAGCGCTGCGGAACCTGGTAGCGGGCCTTGGTGCCCTTGGTACCACGACCGGCGGTCTTACCCTTGGAGCCCTCACCACGACCCACACGGATCTTGTCGGTCTTGGCACCCGGGGCGGGACGCAGGTTGTGGATCTTGATCGGGTTGTCGCCCATGATCAGTCCACCTCCTCAACCGTCACCAGGTGACGGACCGTGTGGGCCATCCCGCGGATCTCGGGACGGTCCTCCTTCACCACGACGTCGTGCATCCGCTTGAGGCCAAGCGAGCGCAGGGTGTCGCGGTGGTTCTGCTTGCTGCCGATGTACGACTTGGTCTGCGTGATCTTCAGGCGAGCCATCAGGCGCTCACCCCGGCAGCGGCACGGGCACGCAGCAGACCAGCCGGAGCCACGTCCTCGAGCGGCAGGCCACGGCGGGCCGCGACCTCCTCGGGACGCTGGATCTGCTTGAGCGCGGCAACGGTGGCGTGCACGATGTTGATCGCGTTGTCCGAGCCGAGCGACTTCGACAGGATGTCGTGAACGCCGGCGCACTCCAGGACGGCGCGCACCGGACCACCGGCGATAACACCGGTACCGGGGGCGGCGGGCTTCAGCAGCACGACGCCGGCGGCCTTCTCACCCTGGACGGGGTGAGCGATGGTGCCCTGGATACGGGGAACCTTGAAGAAGTTCTTCTTGGCCTCCTCAACGCCCTTGGCGATGGCGGCCGGAACCTCCTTCGCCTTCCCGTAACCGACACCCACGGTGCCCTCGCCATCGCCCACCACGACCAGCGCGGTGAAGGAGAAGCGACGACCACCCTTGACAACCTTGGCGACGCGGTTGATCGCGACGACGCGCTCGACGTAAGCGGTCTTCTCGACGGCGGGGGCGTTGCCCCGGTCGTCGCGCTTACGGTCGCGCCGCTCGCCACCGGTGCCGCCGCCGGCGCCGCTACCGCGGCGCTGGGGTCCAGCCATTGGAATTACCTCTCTCGATTACGTCCGCCGACAGAGTCGACGAGCGGCTTAGAAGTCGAGCCCGGCCTCACGGGCCGCGTCCGCCAGGGCGGCGATGCGGCCGGCGTACCGGTTGCCCGCGCGGTCGAAGACGACCGACTCGATGCCGGCGGCCTTGGCGCGCTCGGCGACCAGGCTTCCGACCTTCTTGGCCAGCTCGGTCTTGTCGCCCTCGGTGCCCTTGATGGACACGTCGAGGGTGGACGCCGACGCCAGGGTGTGACCCTTGGCGTCGTCGATGACCTGGGCGACCATGTGGCGGTTCGAGCGCGTCACGACGAGACGCGGACGCACCTCGGTGCCGACGATGCGCTTGCGAACGCGGATCGCGCGGCGCTTGCGAGCGGCGCTCTTGTAGGCGTTGCCCTTGCCGATCTTGACAGAGACGCTCATCGCTTACTTACCACTCTTTCCGACCTTGCGGCGGATGACCTCGCCCGCGTACTTGACGCCCTTGGCCTTGTACGGGTCGGGCTTGCGCAGCTTGCGGATGTTCGCGGCGATCTCGCCGACCTTCTGCTTGTCGATGCCGTCCACGTGGAACTTGGTGGGGGACTCGACGACGAAGGAGATGCCCTCCGGCGCGGTGACCAGGATGGGGTGGCTGTAGCCGAGCGAGAACTCCATGTCGGAGCCCTTCGCCGCGACGCGGTAGCCGACACCGCTGATCTCCAGCGACTTGCGGTAGCCCGCGGTCACGCCGGTGATCATGTTCGCCACCAGCGTGCGGGTCAGGCCGTGCAGGGCCTTCGAGCGACGCTCGTCGTTCGGGCGGGTGACGACAACGGTGCCGTCCTCGCCCTTGCCGATCTCGATCGGCTCGGCGACGAAGTGGGTGAGCGAGCCCTTCGGGCCCTTCACCGAGACCGCCTGGCCATCGATGGTGACGTCCACACCAGCGGGAACCTGGATGGGCAGCCGTCCAATGCGCGACATTGCTGTACCTCCCTTTCCCGAATTACCAGACGTAGGCGAGAACTTCTCCGCCTACGCCCTTCTTGGCGGCCTGCTTGTCAGTGAGGAGACCCGAGGACGTGGAGATGATCGCCACGCCCAGGCCGCCGAGCACCTTCGGCAGGTTGGTGGACTTTGCGTAAACGCGCAGACCCGGCTTGCTGATGCGCTTGATGCCGGCGATGGAGCGCTCACGGTTGGGGCCGAACTTGAGCTCGATGGTCAGCTTCTTGCCGACCTCGCCCTCAACGGGCTCCTCAACCTTGTAGGAGGAGATGTAACCCTCCTGCTGCAGGATCTCGGCGACGTGCGCCTTGATCTTGCTGGCCGGCATCGCCACGGAGTCGTGGTACGCCGAGTTCGCGTTACGCAGACGCGTGAGCATGTCTGCGATGGGGTCGGTCATGGTCATGATGGCCTCAGGCCTCTCTCGCCGTGGTTTCTCCGCACCAGGTCCCCCTGCCGCACTCCGAGGAGTCCGACAGGGGCACAAGCGCAGGGGACCTGCGACGTAGTAAGACTGGGATGCGAGCCCTCCCCCGGGGGGAAGGCCACGGTCGCCCATGGAGACGCCGTGACAGGGGGCCCGACCCCACAACCTTACGGGATTCCGTACGGCAGCCCAAAAATGAGCGGTGTGGGATCGGGCACCTCTGTGTCGCTGGTGTGCCTAGGGCTGCTGGATTACCAGGAGCTCTTGGTCACGCCCGGCAGCTCGCCGCGGTGCGCCATCTCACGGAGGCAGACACGGCACAGGCCGAACTTGCGGTACACCGAGTGCGGACGGCCGCAGCGCTGGCACCGGGTGTAGGCCCGGACGCCGAACTTCGGCTTGCGCTCGGACTTCGCGATGAGGGACTTCTTCGCCATTGGCTCACGCCTCCTTGAACGGGAAGCCCAGGGCGCGCAGGAGCGCCCGGCCCTCGTCGTCGGTCTGAGCGGTGGTCACGACGGTGATGTCCATACCGCGCTGACGGTCGACCTTGTCCTGGTCGATCTCGTGGAACATAACCTGCTCGGTCAGACCGAAGGTGTAGTTGCCACGGCCGTCGAACTGCTTCGGGGAGAGGCCACGGAAGTCACGGATACGCGGCAGGGCCAGCGACACCAGACGGTCCAGGAACTCCCACATGCGGTCACCACGGAGGGTGACGTGGGTGCCGATCGGCTGGCCCTCGCGCAGCTTGAACTGCGCGATGGACTTACGAGCCTTGGTCACGGCCGGCTTCTGACCCGTGATGGCGGTCAGGTCGCGGATCGCGCCCTCGATCAGCTTGCTGTCACGGGCGGCCTCGCCGACACCCATGTTGACGACGACCTTGACCAGGCCCGGCGTCAGCATGACGTTCTCGTACGAGAACTGCTCCTGCAGCTGGCCCTTGACCTCGGAGTTGTACTTCTCCTTGAGGCGGGGGGCCACCTTCTCAACAGACGTCTCAGACATCAGATGTCCTCACCGGTTCGCTTGGCAACGCGGATCTTGTTGCCCTCGTCGTCGAAGCGGTAGCCAACGCGGGTGACGACCTTCTTGCCGTCCTTCTCCACGACCAGCTGGACGTTGGAGACGTGCACCGGGGCCTCGACGGTGACGATGCCACCCTGAGTGCCCGGACCCGGCTTGGTGTGCTTCTTGACCCGGTTCACACCCTCGACCAGGACCTTGTTCTCGGCCGGCAGGGCCTGGATGACCTTGCCCTGCTTGCCCTTGTCCTTGCCGGTGATGACCTGAACCAGGTCACCCTTCTTGATCTTCATGCTGTTCGCCATGGGTTAGAGCACCTCCGGCGCCAGCGAGATGATCTTCATGAACTTCTTGTCGCGCAGCTCGCGGCCCACCGGGCCGAAGATGCGGGTACCGCGGGGGTCACCCTCGGTGTTCTTGAGGACGACGGCGGCGTTCTCGTCGAACCGGATGTAGGAACCGTCCGGACGACGGCGCTCCTTCACGGTGCGGACGACGACGCACTTGACGACGTCACCCTTCTTCACCGAACCACCGGGGATCGCGTCCTTGACGGTCGCGACGATGACGTCCCCGATGCCGGCGTAGCGGCGACCGGAGCCACCGAGAACACGGATGCAAAGGATCTCCTTGGCACCAGTGTTGTCGGCAACACGCAGTCGCGACTCCTGCTGGATCACAACGTTCTCCTGATCGTCAACGAGAGTCGACGGGCCGGCCGCTGCTCACACCGGCGCCCGCGCGGGGCCCGCTGCACATACGGCCGTACCTCATCGGCTTCGTTACTTGGCCTTCTCGAGGATCTCGACGACGCGCCAGCGCTTCGTCGCGGACAGCGGCCGGGTCTCCATGAGGAGGACACGGTCGCCGACACCGCACGCGTTCTGCTCGTCGTGCGCCTTCAGCTTGTTCGTACGGCGGATGACCTTGCCGTACAGAGCGTGCTTGACGCGGTCCTCGACGGCGACGACGACGGTCTTGTCCATCTTGTCGCTGACGACGAGACCCTCACGGGTCTTGCGGAAACCGCGCGTCTCGTTGGTGTTCTCAGTCATCAGGCGCTCTCCACCGTCTCGATGCCCAGCTCGCGCTCGCGCATCAGGGTGTAGATCCGCGCGATGTCCTTACGGACGAGCTTGAGCCGTCCGTGGTTGTCGAGCTGCCCGGTCGCCGCCTGGAAGCGGAGGTTGAACAGCTCCTCCTTGGCCTCGCGCAGCTTGGCAACGAGACCCTCGTTGTCCAGCTGGCGGAGGTCAGCAGCCTTGGTAGCGGCCGACATCAGCTCTCACCGTCCTCGCGCCGGACGATCCGGCACTTCATCGGCAGCTTGTGGGCGGCGCGGGTGAGCGCCTCACGAGCGACCTTCTCGTTCGGGTACGACAGCTCGAACATGACCCGACCCGGGTGCACGTTCGCGATCCACCACTCCGGCGAACCCTTACCGGAACCCATGCGGGTCTCGGCCGGCTTCTTGGTCAGCGGACGGTCCGGGTAGATGTTGATCCAGACCTTGCCGCCACGGCGGATGTGACGGGTGATCGCGATACGAGCGGACTCGATCTGACGGTTCGTCACGTAGGCCGGGGTCACGGCCTGGATGCCGAACTGGCCGAACGCCAGCTCGGTGCCACCCTTGGCAGCGCCACGGCGCTTCGGGTGGTGCTGCTTGCGGTGCTTGACCCGACGGGGGATCAGCATTGCGGTCAGGCCTCCGTTCCGGTGTTCTCGGCAGCCGGAGCCTCGACGGCCGGGGCCGCGGGGGCCTCGGCGGCGGCGGGACGACGGCCACGGCCACCGCGCTCGCCACCACGGCGCTCGCCACCGCGGGCGGGACGACCACCCTCGGGACGGGCCGGGCGGTTGCCCGAGCGGGCAGCGGCGTTCTCAGCGCGGACCTCGGCGATGTTCTTGACGTCGCCCTTGTAGATCCAGACCTTCACGCCGATGCGGCCGAAGGTGGTCTTGGCCTCGAAGAAGCCGTAGTCGACGTTCGCGCGCAGGGTGTGCAGCGGCACACGGCCCTCGCGGTAGAACTCCGAACGGCTCATCTCGGCGCCGCCGAGACGACCGGAGCACTGGACCTTGATGCCCTTGGCGCCGGACTTCATGGTGCCCTGCATCGACTTGCGCATGGCACGGCGGAAGGAGACGCGGGAGGACAGCTGCTCCGCGACGCCCTGAGCCACGAGCTGGGCGTCCAGCTCGGGGTTCTTGACCTCGAGGATGTTCAGCTGGACCTGCTTGCCGGTCAGCTTCTCGAGGTCGCCGCGGATGCGGTCGGCCTCGGTGCCACGGCGGCCGATGACGATGCCGGGGCGAGCGGTGTGGATGTCGACGCGGACGCGGTCGCGGGTGCGCTCGATCTCGACCTTGGAGATGCCGGCGCGCTCCATGCCCTTCGTCATCATGCGACGAATGGCAACGTCTTCCTTGACGTAGTCCTTGTACAGCTTGTCGGCGTACCAGCGGGACTTGAAGTCCGTGCTGATGCCGAGGCGGAACCCGTGCGGGTTAACCTTCTGGCCCATTACCGGGTCCCTTCCTTGCTGCTGACGACCACGGTGATGTGGCTGGTCCGCTTGCGGATCCGGTAGGCACGGCCCTGGGCACGCGGACGGAACCGCTTCAGGGTCGGGCCCTCGTCAACGTACGCCTCGGAGATGTAGAGGTCGTCCACGTTGGAGTGGTTGTAGTTGTGCGCGGCGTTGGCGATGGCGCTGTCGAGCACCTTGCCGACCGGCACGGTGGCGGCCTGCGGAGCGAAACGCAGGACCGCCTGGGCCTCCGTGGCCGGCAGGCCGCGGATGAGGTCCACCACGCGGCGGGCCTTCATGGGCGTCACGCGGATGTACCGCGCCTGTGCCCTGGCTTCCATGGTTGTCCCCTTAATGGAGTAAGTCATTGAGTCGATCTGGCGGTGAAGCTCAGGCGACTAGCGACGCTTCGACTTGCGGTCGTCCTTGACGTGGCCGCGGAAAGTGCGGGTCGGAGCGAACTCGCCCAGCTTGTGGCCGACCATCGACTCGGTGACGAACACCGGGACGTGCTTGCGACCATCGTGAACCGCGATCGTGTGGCCGAGCATGCTCGGGGAGATCACGGAGCGGCGGGACCAGGTCTTGATGACGTTCTGCGTGCCGGCCTCGTTCTGCGCGTCCACCTTCTTGATGAGGTGGCCGTCGATGAAGGGGCCCTTCTTAAGACTGCGCGGCATCTGACCTGCTCCTAGCGCTTCTTGTTGGTCTTGCGGCGGCGCACGATGAGCTTGTCCGACGCCTTGTTCGGGCGACGGGTACGGCCCTCGGGCTTACCCCACGGCGAGACCGGGTGGCGACCACCGGAGGTCTTACCCTCACCACCACCGTGCGGGTGGTCGATCGGGTTCATGGCGACACCACGCACGGTCGGGCGGACGCCCTTCCAGCGCATACGGCCGGCCTTGCCCCAGTTGATGTTCGACTGCTCGGCGTTGCCGACCTCGCCGACGGTCGCACGGCAGCGCGCGTCGACCAGGCGGATCTCACCGGAGGGCATGCGCAGGTGCGCCATCTTGCCCTCACGCGCCAGCAGCTGGATGCCGGAACCGGCCGAGCGGGCCAGCTTGGCACCGCCACCGGGACGCAGCTCCACCGCGTGGATGGTGGTACCGACCGGGATGTTGCGCAGCGGCAGGTTGTTGCCCGGCTTGATGTCGGCGCCAGCGCCGTTCTCGATCCGGTCACCCTGCGCGATGCCGCGCGGCGCGATGATGTAGCGCTTCTCGCCGTCCGCGTAGTGCAGGAGCGCGATGCGCGCGGTGCGGTTCGGGTCGTACTCGATGTGCGCGACCTTGGCCGGCACGCCGTCCTTGTCGTGACGACGGAAGTCGATCACACGGTAGGCGCGCTTGTGACCGCCACCCTGGTGGCGAGCGGTGACACGACCGGCGTTGTTACGGCCGCCCTTGCTGTGCAGCGGGCGAACCAGCGACTTCTCCGGCGTGGACCGCGTGATTTCGACGAAGTCGGCCACGCTCGAGCCACGACGGCCCGGCGTAGTCGGCTTGTACTTGCGGATACCCATTTTCGTCCTCGTCTTGATCGACGATCACGGCCTCCGTCAGGAGGTCGGACCACCGAAGATGTCGATGCGGTTGCCCTCGGCCAGCGTCACGATGGCGCGCTTGGTGTCCTTGCGCTTGCCAAAGCCCGTCTTGGAGCGCTTGCGCTTGCCCTGACGGTTGATCGTGTTGACAGCCTCGACCTTGACCGAGAAGACGGCCTCGACGGCCTGCTTGATCTGGGTCTTGTTGGCGCCCGGCGACACGATGAACGTGTACTTGTTCTCGTCGAGAAGGCTGTAGCTCTTCTCGGAGATAACCGGCTTCACCAGGACGTCACGGGGGTCCGTGAACGTCTTGCTCGTAACGTCGCTCATCAGGCGGCGCTCCCTTCGAGCTCGCCCTCAGCGGCAACGGCCTTGGCGGACGCGGCCGGACCGGCCACGAAACGCTCGAAGGCGGCCTGGGTGAAGACCACATCGTCGGAGACGAGCACGTCGTAGGTGTTCAGCTGACCGGCGTCCAGGATGTGGACGTTCGGCAGGTTGCGAGCGGACTTCAGGCCCAGCTCGTCCGCACGCTCGACGACCAGGAGGACGTTCTTGCGCTCGGTGATCTTGCCGAACAGGCTCTTGGCGGCCTTGGTCGACGGCGCCTCGGTCGCGGTCACGTCGGTGATGACGTGAATGCGGTTGTGGCGGGCCCGGTCGGTGAGCGCACCGCGCAGGGCGGCGGCGATCATCTTCTTCGGGGTCCGCTGCGAGTAGTCGCGCGGCACGGGACCGTGCACGACGCCACCGCCGGCGAACTGCGGCGCGCGGGTCGAGCCCTGACGGGCGCGGCCGGTGCCCTTCTGGCGGTACGGCTTCTTGCCGCCACCGCGGACCTCGCCACGCGTCTTGGTCTTGTGGGTGCCCTGACGGGCCGCAGCGAGCTGCGCCACGACGACCTGGTGCATCAGCGGAACGCTGACCTTCGCGTCGAAGATCTCGGCCGGGAGCTCAAGGCTGCCGGTCTTGTCGCCAGCCGGCGACAGGATGTCAATGGTGGTCATTTCCTCACAGCCCCTTCGCCGCGGTGCGGACGAGGACGAGGCCGCCGTTCGGGCCCGGGATCGCGCCCTTGATGAGGAGCAGACCCTTCTCCGCGTCGACCGCGTGAACGGTCAGGTTCTGGGTGGTCACACGCTCGTGGCCCATCCGACCCGCCATGCGCAGGCCCTTGAACACGCGGCCCGGGGTGGCGCAGCCACCGATGGAACCGGGCGAGCGGTGCTTGCGCTGGGTGCCGTGACCGGCGCCGAGACCACGGAAGTTGTGGCGCTTCATGACACCGGCGAAGCCCTTGCCCTTGGAGGTGCCGGTCACGTCGACCTTGACACCCGCCTCGAACACCTCGGCGGTGAGCTCCTGGCCCAGGGTGTACTCGGACGCGTCCGAGGTACGGATCTCGACCAGGTGGCGGCGCGGGGTGACGCCGGCCTTGGCGAAGTGGCCCGCGAGGGGCTTGTTCACCTTGCGGGGGTCGATCTCGCCGAAACCGAGCTGGACGGCGTCGTAGCCGGCCGAGCTGTCGGCGGTGTGGACCTGGGTCACGACATTCGGCCCAGCCTTGACGACGGTCACCGGGACGACCCGGTTGTTCTCGTCCCAGACCTGGGTCATGCCGAGCTTCTCGCCCAGGATGCCCTTAATCTGCTTAGCCATCTTCGGTGCGCCTCTCAGAGCTTGATCTCGATGTCGACGCCCGCCGGCAGGTCGAGACGCATGAGCGAGTCAACCGTCTTCGGCGTGGGGTCGAGGATGTCGATCAGACGCTTGTGAGTACGCATCTCGAAGTGCTCGCGCGAGTCCTTGTACTTGTGCGGCGAGCGGATGACGCAGTACACGTTCTTCTCAGTGGGCAGCGGCACCGGGCCCGCGACCTGCGCACCAGTACGGATCACCGTCTCGACGATCTTCTTCGCCGAGGAGTCGATGACCTCGTGGTCGTAGGCCTTGAGCCGGATGCGGATCTTCTGTCCCGCCATGGCTACTTTGTAGTCCTTCTGTCTTAGTCACTGCACGACCCCCGCCGACCCCCGCGCTCGGGCGTGTCGCACTCGCGCTTGCAAAAAACCGGCGATCAAATCGTCGGTTTCGAACTTTCGGGGAGGGGGGAACCGGGCCGAGGCCCCGCACACGCTTCCCGGAAGATTCCCGTACTTTCGCCCCGCAGCTGCCGTGGCGTAACACTCACGCTTGACGGCCATCACGGGAACGACGAGTACGTGGGACTCGCTTCCGGTCCTCCCGGCGGGAGGCGCGCAGCATCGGCACTCAACCGAGCAACTTGGACATACTGCCACAGGCGTGAGCCGGAAAGCCAATCGGGGCCGGTGAGGCGCACCTCACCGGCCCCGACGCGCTCGCGCGGGCTGCTCCCGGCTACTTGGCCGGGCCGTTGTCCCAGGGAGCGCGGCGGCCGCAGACCGCCTTCCAGTCCTCGGTCGGGACGCCGGCGCACCAGACGAACTTCTTGTCGTCCTTGTCCGGGGTCCAGTCCTTGATGATGATGTCCGCGCAGGTCGAGACGGGCGCGTACCGCGGGCAGCTGCCGTCGGCCTTCTTGATGGTGTGCGCGCGCCAGGCGTCGAGCCCCATCGTCCCGGCCTTCTCGTCCTCCGGCATGTACCGGTTGACCGACCAGGAGGCGCCCATGGTGCCGAACAGCGCGAGGGCGCAGACCAGGCCCGCGGCGAACTGGCGCAGCATCCGGCCGGAGAGCACCGACGAACCGGCCGGCGCGTCGTCCTTGCGCAGCACCCGCTCCAGCCAGCCGCTGCCGCGGTGGTAGGCGGCCATCAGGCCCAGCACGGCGAGGATCATCAGGCAGTACAGGATGATCCAGGTGGTCCGGGGGTACAGCGCGACGGTCCCGGTCTGCGCCATCTTCCCGGCGAAGGTGAACCGCATCAGCCAGGCGCCGGCCAGCACGGCGGCGGCCGTGCGCACCGCGAGGCTGCGCAGCCCCAGCCCGAGGCCGAGCCCGACGCCGACGATCAGCAGCACGGCGAAGCCGCTCTGGCCGGCCAGCTCGCCCGAGACCGGGTAGTTGTGGTAGGTGGTCTGGCCGACCCGGTCGGACATCCAGCCCATGATGTAGGTCGGGTCGGTGTAGACCATGATGTAGCCGTACCGGTCCGGGACGTCCGCCCCGATCGTGGCCAGCTGGTAGAGCAGCGGCGAGCCGACGATCCCGGCGCTCACCACGGTGGTGCCGATCAGCGCGAGCCCGTTGCGCACGGCCGTGCGCCCCCCGCGCCAGGGGAAGACGAAGAGCGTCAGCACGGCGATGCCGGGAGCCGACCACAGGTACCAGCCGGAGTACCAGAGGAACAGCAGGCCGAAGACCACGCCGAAGCCCAGACCGCGCAGCAGCGCCGTGCGGGTCGACATCTCGCCGGCCCGGCGGACCTCGCGCAGCACCGCGGTCAGCAGCGGCACCAGCATGATCATCACGACGTGGCTGTACGGGCGGATCGGGTCCAGGAAGACCACCGCGGCCGGCAGCGCGATCAGCAGCGCCCAGAACGGCCGCAGCAGCAGCCGCCAGGCCAGGTAGCTCATCGGCCCGACCAGCGCGCTGAAGAGGATCTGCAGGTCGTGCAGGGCGAAGCCCTCACCGCCGACCCCGTGGTAGCGGATCTTCGCCCAGAGCGCGATCAGCGCCGGGAAGCCGGGCGGGTAGACCCCGGGCAGGCCCTTGTCGTCCAGCATCCCGGTGGCCATGTGGACCAGGACGCTCGGGTCGCCCTCCTGGCCGCCGAGCGGCCAGGGGGTCCCGTTGAGGGCGACCACGACACCGCCGGCGATCACGCCGGTCGACAGGCCGGCCAGCGCGGCGCAGACCAGCCGCTGGGTGAGCCGGTGCCGGCGCAGGGTGCCCCGGTAGGCGGTGAACAGCAGCACCGCGAGCAGCGGCAGGCCGACGATCGCGACGTACTGCTGGATCTTCGCCAGCCCGCTGACCTGGCCGATCCGGTTCAGCGGGTTGACGTCGATCCGGCTGCAGAGCAGCGTGAAACCGAGGGCCGCGACGACGCTGACCACGACCTCGGCGGTGATCTGGGCCCAGCGCCGGGTCAGCAGGCCGGGCCTGGCCTCCCCCGCCGGAGCGACCGGGGCGGCCGCGCCGGCGGGTTCGAGCTCCGGACTCTCGGTACTGACCGTTCCGGCGGCCAGGTTCGTCATCTCAGTCCCTTTTCCGTCGGACGGGTTGTACGGGTGCGCCCCGCGGGGTGCGGACTACCGCTCGGAGCCGACCGGGAGGACGGCGTCGTCCTCGGCGAAGCGCTCCTTGTTGACCCGCTGGCCGTCGTTGACGGCGACGGTGCGGGCCAGGTCGGTGAGCTTCTTCTCCAACGAGCGGAAGCGCATGAAGGTGTTCAGCGTCATGAAGGCCATCGCCACCACGAGCAGGTAGAGCACCAGGTCGGTGCCGCGCCCGACGCCCAGCTTGTTGGCGATCCAGGTGACGTCCTGCGGCCGGAGGACGGCGTACACGTTGGCGATCACGAAGGCGAAGAACGCCATCCGCTTCCACGCACGGGTGTGCGCGGCGTCCCAGCGGCGGATGAAGGCGTACACGAGCACGCCCGTGCCGGCCATGAGGAGCAGCTGGATCCAGAGGTACTTCACTTGCGGCCACGCTCCCTGAGCGAGATGTCGAAGAGGATGTTGACGCCGTTGATCAACGACTGGCCCTTGGAGCGGGAGTACTCGGTGTACAGGATGTCCACCGGGACCTCCATGACGCGCAGGTCCGAGGAGGCCAGCGTGGCCACGATCTCGGAGGCGTGAGCCATGCCGTTCATGGTGATGCGAAGCGCGGACGCGGCCTTGCGGTTGATCACCCGCAGGCCGTTGTGCGAGTCCGTCAGGTTGAGCTTGCGCGCGGTGGGACTGATCGTCGCCGCGGTCCGCAGGACCACGCGCTTGATCCACGGCACCTCGCCGGTCTGCTCGATGAAGCGGGAGCCGAGGACCACGTCGGCCTCGTCGGCCCGGAGCAGGGCGACCATCTTCTCGACGTCGTGCGTCTGGTGCTGGCCGTCCGCGTCGAAGGTGGCGAAGTACTTGGCGCCCGGCTGCTTGAGCGCGTAGTTGAAACCGGTCTGCAGCGCGGCGCCCTGGCCGAGGTTGACCGGGTGCTGCACGAGGTGCGCGCCGGTGGTCATGATGGTCTCGGCCGAGTTGTCGGTCGAGCCGTCGTCGATCACGACGATGTTGGGGAACGTCTTGCGCGCGTTCTCGATCACATCGGCGATGACGGTTCCCTCGTTGTAGGCGGGGATGACCAGCCACACATCGTCATAGTCGGACATCGTGACTCCATGCCGCGTCGTGCAGCCGCGGATCGCGGCGGGATCGGATGATGGTGGGGAGCTGCGCCTTGACGGTCATACCGAATCCACGAGCGAGGGGCGGACCGGGCCGCCCTGGTCGGCCGGCGCGCCGGGCGACCGCCGCAGGAAGGTCAGCCACAGTGCGGCGAGCATGCAGCAGACCGCGGCCAGCGAACCCATAGTGTAGGCGAGGCAGACCCGGGTCGCGATCGGTCCGGGCAGCAGGGTGGTGACGATCAGGGCAACGGTTCCCACCGCCCAGCCGAGCAGTTGGAGACGGTGGCGGTGCAGGACGAGCAGCGCCTGGCCGAGCACCATGGCGAGCATGTAGCACAGCGTGCCGGCCGACATCCAGAGGAAGTCCAGCGAGCCGAGCACGTCGTCGGCCTTGAAGAGCACCTGGATCAGCCACGGCCCGAGCAGGGTCGCGGGGATGCCGCCCGCCACGCCGAGCACGGTGACCACACCGCAGGTGCGCGCGAGCAGCTTGGAGAATCCGGCCCGGTCGCCGGCCGCCGCCGCGGTGGACAGCCCGGCCAGCAGCGAGGCCTGGAGCGAGCCGAAGACGAACAGCGGCACCCGGGCGAGGACGACGGCGTTCAGCAGGCCGGCCACCAGGGCGGCGTCGTCCGGCGCGAGCAGCTTGGTGGAGACCACCGCGACGTTCACGACCACCTGGGACAGCAGGGTGGAGGCGATCAGCGGGGCCAGGCCCGAGGTGAGGGTGGACCACTTGACCGCCGGTCCGGCCTGGACCCCGGCGAGCAGCGGCCGGAGCGTGGCCACCACGCCCACCAGCGGCGCGACGGTGAGGATCAGCGCGAAGGCGAGCGGCGAGCGGACGCCGGCCAGCGCGCAGCCGACCGCCAGCGCGATGCGCAGCGCGCCGTCCACCGCGAGCTGGGTGCCGTACGCGCCGAACCGGTCGAGGCCGGCCAGCACGCCGCGGCTGACGTTGCTGACCGCCATCGCGCCGAAGGCCGCGGCCAGCGCCACCACCATGCTGCGGTGGCCGTCGAAGAAGGTGTCCGCGAGCGGGCGGGCGGCGACCGCCATGCCGGCCACCAGCACCACCAGCATCCCGGCGGTGAGCAGCAGGATCCGGCGGACGACCGGCGCGGTGCCCTGGCCGCCGGCCCGGCGGGCGGCGACGATCCGGGTGAGCTCCTGCTCGACCGGGAAGAAGAGCCCGAGGCCGACCCACATGAGGATCGTCCAGAGCAGCGAGACCAGGGCCATCTCCGGCTTGCCGAGGCTGTAGCCGGCCGCCATCAGGTGGACGTAGGAGGCGGCGCCGAGCAGCACCGTTCCCCCGATCACCAGCTGGGTGCCCGGGGGAAGAGCGCTGACGACCTTGGCCAGCGGGGAGCGGCGCGCGGGCGCCGCACTGCCCTGTTGGTTCACGACTGCTGCGCGGCCCTCACCTTGAGCGGCTCCCACCAGGCGCGGTTCTCGCGGTACCAGGCGATGGTCGAGGCGAGGCCCTCCTCGAAGGTGACCTGCGGCTCGTAGCCGAGCTCCTCGCGGATCTTGCTGATGTCCAGCGAGTAGCGCAGGTCGTGGCCCTTGCGGTCCTCGACCCGGTCGACCATGTCCCAGCCCTGGCCGGCGGCCTCCAGCAGCAGGCCGGTGAGCTCCTTGTTGGTCAGCTCGACGCCCCCGCCGATGTTGTAGACCTGGCCGGCCCGGCCCTTGCGCAGCGCCAGGTCGATGCCGCGGCAGTGGTCCGAGACGTGCAGCCAGTCGCGGATGTTGCCGCCGTCGCCGTACAGCGGGACGCGCTTGCCGTCGATCAGGTTGGTGGTGAAGAGCGGGATGACCTTCTCGGGGAACTGGTACGGCCCGTAGTTGTTGGAGCAGCGGGTGACCACCACGTCCATGCCGTGGGTGCGGTGGTACGCCAGCGCGAGCAGGTCCGAGCCGGCCTTCGAGGAGGAGTACGGGGAGTTCGGCGCGAGCGGCCACTCCTCGGTCCAGGAGCCCTCGGTGATGGAGCCGTAGACCTCGTCGGTGGAGACGTGCACGAAGCGGCCGACGCCGTGCTTGCGGGCCGCGTCCAGCAGCACCTGGGTGCCGACGACGTTGGTCATCACGAACGGGCCGGCGCCGGCGATGGAGCGGTCGACGTGCGACTCGGCCGCGAAGTGCACGACCGCGTCATGGCCCGGCATGGCCTGGTCGACGGCGTCGATGTCGCAGATGTCGCCGCGGACGAAGGAGTAGCCCGGGTGGTCCGCGACGGGCGCGAGGTTCTCCTCGACGCCGGAGTAGGTCAGCTTGTCGAAGACGGTGACGCGCGCCGCGGGATCCGCCGACAGCAGCGCGCGGACGAACTGGGACCCGATGAATCCGGCGCCGCCGGTGACGAGGATACGCATAGTGCGGCTGAGTATAGTGCGCGCGCGCAGACCCTCTTCCCGGGGTCCGGGACGGTGATGCGTGGGCGTCCGAAGGCGGTTGTGGCCGGGGACGGCAGGCCACGTAAGGTGTGCGCCATGCGCGGCATTCTTCTTGCGGGCGGCACCGGTTCCCGCCTCTGGCCCCTCACCCGGGCAGTCTCGAAGCAGCTCCTCCCGGTCTTCGACAAGCCGATGATCTACTACCCGCTCTCGACGCTGATCATGGCGGGCATCCGCGAGATCCTGATCATCACGACGCCCCAGGACAGGGAGCAGTTCGAGCGCCTGCTCGGCGACGGCTCGCAGCTCGGACTGGACCTCCAGTACGCCGTCCAGGAGCGCCCCGAGGGCATCGCCCAGGCCTTCGTGCTGGGCGCCGACTTCATCGGCGACGAGCCGGTCGCGCTGATCCTCGGCGACAACATCTTCCACGGCAGCGGCCTGGGCACGCGGCTCGCGCAGCGGACCGACCCCAAGGGCGGCATGGTCTTCGCGTACCCGGTGGCCGACCCGACCGCGTACGGCGTGGTCGAGTTCGACGAGTCCGGCCAGGTCATCTCCATCGAGGAGAAGCCGGTCCGGCCGAAGTCCCGCTACGCGGTGCCCGGCCTGTACTTCTACGACAACCGCGTGGTGGAGATCGCCCGCTCGATCACCCCGAGCGCCCGCGGCGAGCTGGAGATCACCGCCGTCAACGAGGCCTACCTGCAGCGCGGCGAGCTCCAGGTGACCGTCCTGGACCGCGGCACCGCGTGGCTGGACACCGGCACCTTCGTCTCGATGGTGCAGGCCTCGGAGTTCGTCCGGGTCATCGAGGAGCGCCAGGGCTTCAAGATCGGCTGCGTCGAGGAGGCCGCCTGGCGGGCCGGCTTCGTCTCGTCCGAGCAGCTGCGCGAGCTGGCGGAACCGCTGCTGAAGAGCGGTTACGGCCAGTACCTGGTGAACCTGCTCGACGAGGAGGCCGCCCGATGAAGTTCCGCGAGCTCTCGATCGAGGGCGCCTGGGAGATCACCCCGCAGCTGCACGGCGACCCGCGCGGCCTGTTCATGGAGTGGTACCGCTTCGACCGGCTGTCCGAGGTGGTCGGCCACCCGCTGCGGATGGCCCAGGGCAACCTCTCGGTGTCCGCCAAGGACGTCGTCCGGGGCGTCCACTTCGCCGACGTCGCGCCCGGCCAGGCCAAGTACGTCAGCTGCGTGCGCGGCGCCGTGCTGGACGTCGTCGTCGACCTGCGGGTCGGCTCGCCGACCTTCGGCCGCTGGGAGTTCGTCCGGCTCGACGACGTCGACCGCCGCTCGGTGTACATCTCCGAGGGCCTCGGCCACGGCTTCTGCGCGCTGAGCGACGACGCCACGCTCTCCTACGTCTGCTCCGAGACCTACAACCCGACCGGCGAGCACGCGGTGCACCCGCTGGACCCCGACCTGGCGATCGAGTGGCCGGCCGGCACCCCGCAGTTGTCCGCCCGGGACGCCGCCGCCCCGACCCTGGCCGAGGCCATCGAGACCGGCCTGCTGCCGGACTACGAGGAGTGCCTGCGCTACCGGCGTTCGCTCGCGGGCCAGTAGCCTTCTCGCCGTCCCCTCCTACCCGGAAAACACCAGGTGCGCCGCTCATGACAACTCTTGACATCATGCTGCCCTACTACGGCAACGTCGCCCTCATGCAGGCGGCCGTACGCAGCATCCTGGCCCAGAGCGACCCGAACTGGCGGCTCACCGTGGTGGACGACGGCAAGGAACCGGACGTCCCGGGCTGGTTCGCCGAACTCGGCGACGAGCGCGTCTCCTACCAGCGCAACGAGCAGAACCTCGGCGTCACCGGCAACTACCGCAAGTGCCTCGGCCTGGTGCGCGAGCAGCACTTCGTCATGATGGGCACCGACGACATCATGCTGCCGGACTACGTGGAGAACGTCCGCGCCGTCCTCAAGGACAACCCGGACATCGGCATGGTCCAGCCGGGCGTCCAGGTCATCGACGGCGAGGGCAGGCCCACCGACGGGCTGGTGGACCAGGCCAAGAAGCGGATCTACGCTCCCAAGGTGAACGGCCGCAAGCAGATGAGCGGGGAGGAGCTGGCCACCAGCCTGCTCCGCGGCAACTGGCTGTTCTTCCCCTCCATCTGCTGGCGCACCGAGGCCGTGAAGGCGGTCGGCTTCCGGGACAACCTGGAGGTCACCCAGGACCTGGCGCTGGTCATCGACCTGCTCCAGGCCGGCGAGCAGATGATGATCACCGACAAGGTCAT
Organism: Kitasatospora sp. NPDC001527; assembly: GCF_040298605.1. Classification (NCBI taxonomy): domain Bacteria; kingdom Bacillati; phylum Actinomycetota; class Actinomycetes; order Kitasatosporales; family Streptomycetaceae; genus Kitasatospora; species Kitasatospora sp. NPDC001527. The sequence goes on from NZ_JBEPAM010000002.1 coordinate 59,910, forward strand.
CTTCCAGTACCGCCGGCACGCGGTGAGCATCTCCTCCGCTCAGGCCTTCACCGGCGTCCGCTTCGAGGAGGCCAACCGCTTCTTCCGGGACGTCGCCGACCGGCTGGACGCGCACGGCTGGCCGCGGGCCGCCAAGGCCTCCCGGCTGCACCTGTCCTCCCGGATCCACGCGCTCACCATGGTGCCGGGCGCGGTCAAGAGCCGGCACAGCGAGGGCACCAGGACCCTGCTGCGGCACGTCGCCGGCAACGACCGCTACTGAGCCACCCTCCGCCCCACCGTCCCGTACCCGACCTACCGGAACCAGAGGCCATGGCCGCCACCAGCTCAGCTCTCCCCCGGGTCGCCGTTCTCGGCGGCACCGGCTTCATCGGCCGCACCATCCTCGCCACCCTCGCCGAGCGGGGCCACCACCTGCTCACCGTCGCCCGTAAGGAGCCGGCCGACGCCCTGCCCGGCGACTTCGCCCGGCTGGACCTGACCGACGACCCGCCGGCCGCGCTCGCCGCGCTGCTGGAGGAGCACCGGATCGACGTGGTGGTCAACGCGGCCGGCGGCATGTGGGGCCTCACCGACGAGCAGATGGTCGGCGCCAACGTCGGCATGGTCACCGGCCTGCTGGAGGCGCTGCGGTCGATGGCCGCTCCCCCGCGCCTGGTCCACCTCGGCACGGTGCACGAGTACGGCCTGTGCCCGATCGGCGTCAGCCTCGCCGAGGACTCCGAGCCCCACCCGTCCATGGCGTACGGGGAGCTCAAGCTCAAGGCCACCGAGCTGATCGCGGACGCCGTGCGCCGGGACGGGCTCGACGCCGTCGTGCTGCGGCTCGGCAACGTCGTCGGCGCCGGCCAGCCCTCGCACAGCCTGCTCGGCGTCATGGCGGGCAAGCTGGCGGCCGCCCGGGCCGCCGGCACCGAGGCCGAGCTGTCCCTGCAGCCGCTCACCGCCCAGCGGGACTTCGTCGACCTGCAGGACACCGTCGACGCGATCGTCGCCGCCCTGCCGTCCGCCCCGCAGGCTCCGGCCGTGCTCAACGTCGGCCTCGGCCGGGCGAGTTCGGCGCGCGAGCTGGTCGAGCTGCTGATCGAGGTCAGCGGCGTCCCGACGAAGATCACCGAGGTCCCGGCGCCGGAGGGCACCGGCCCGGAGACCGAGTGGCAGCAGCTGGACGTCACCGCGATCGCGAAGGCGCTGGGCTGGACCCCCCGGCGCGAGCTGCGCGAGGCGGTGCGCACCCTCTGGGAGGACGAGGTGCGCCGCACCCCGGCCCTCGGCTGACCCCGTACCGACGGCGATCGCCCCCGGTCCGCTTCGGCGGGCCGGGGGCGATCGCGTTCCCGCGCCGGGCCGGGGCGCGCGCGGGATGAACTCCTGGTGAATCCCTACCTGGTGCGGAACACCCAGATCTTCATCAGCACGAACCGGGCGACGGTGGCCAGGCCGTTGGCGACGATCAGGCCGCCCACCTCGACCACCTTGGAGGCGTCCGGGACGGCGACGTCGAGCAGGGCGAGCACGCCGGCGCTCAGCGCGAGGCCGATGAGGAAGGCCACGGCGCCCTGGAGCTGGTGGCGCAGCGCCCCGTCCGAGCCGGTGATGCCGAAGGTGAACCGCCGGTTGGCGGCGGTGTTCGCGACGGCGCTGACCGCGAGGGCGATCAGGTTGGCGGCCTGCGGGTCCACGAAGCGCCGGGCGACCACGTAGAGCAGCAGGTAGAACAGCGTGCTCAGGACCCCGATGATCAGGAAGGACGGGATCTGGCGCTTGGCGGTGGTGGTCGCCCCCGGTCCGCCGGCGGCGGTCTCCGGCGCCACGGTGGGCTCGGCGGTCGGCGGCATGTTGGCTCCCCTGGGCTCGTTCATCGGCAGGTCGATCAGGACAACTCGAACACGGCCACGCGGCCGTTGTCGTACACGGGCCTGGCCAGCGCGCCCAGCTCGGCGGTGTCGGCCCCGGCCTTGCGGTCGGCCACCAGGTAGCGGACGTGGTGCTCGTCCCGGAGCCGGCCGACGTTCTCCGCGGTCGGCTGGTGGAAGACCTCGTCGTTGAGCCGCAGCAGCGGCTCGTCCCAGAACGCGCCGTTGCCGGCGGCCATGACGCGCGGCGAGTACGCCCAGCCCTCGACCAGCACCGAGCGCTCGGAGTAGCCGCTGAGCCAGAACGAGAGCGCGTTGCCGCAGCCCCGGTTGGGGTCGGCGTAGTCGTCCTCGGGCCGGCAGTGGGTGTTGGTGGCCAGGACGTCGTCCGGCTCGCTGTGCTCGCGGACCCAGCGGGCCGCCTGCACCTGGCCGGCCGGCATCGGCCAGGCGCTCTCCCAGACGTGCTCACGGGTCTGCAGGCCGTCCAGCAGCAGGGTCGGCGCGCCGGCCACCAGCACGCCGGTGAGCAGGACCAGCCCGCCGCGACGGCGCAGCCCCGGCACCGCCCGGCGGCCGAGCGCCCACCAGAGCAGCCCTCCCACCAGGGCGATCCCCGCCAGCGCCGCGGCGGCGGCCACCGCCGGCAGCAGCGCGGCGTAGGTGCGCGGCTGGGTGAGGTCGCCGGTGTTCCGCAGCACGAACTCGGCCCAGTCCCGCGAGTACCGCTGGATGCCCCAGGTCAGCAGGGCGACGAAGAGCACCGTGCCGGCGGCCAGCGCGATCGCGGCCCGCCGCGACAGCCGGGCCCGCTCGACGCTCTCCGCGTAGCCCCAGGCCGACAGGAGGATGCCGAACGGCAGCCCGGCCAGCGTGAAGTAGCTCGCGTTGAAGCCGTTGACCACGAAGTAGAGCGCCGGACCGGCCAGCGCGCCGCCGAGCAGGAACCACTGCACCGGCTGCAGGGCCAGCCGGCGGCGCCACAGCAGCGGCACCAGGCCGGCCACCCGCAGCTGGTGGTTGAGCACGAACGCGCCGACGGTCAGCAGCACCACCCCGGCCTGGACCGGGGCCGAGCGCAGCTGCTGCGGGTCCGCCCAGTACCCCTTGATGTTCCCGAAAGGGACGACTTCCAGGCCGTAGCTCTCGAAGCGGAAGATCACCGCGGTGGTGAACACCTGGGCAGCGCCGAGGACCGCGCCGAGACCGACGATGTTCCACGGGATCCGCCGCTCGACCAGCAGCACCACCGCGCCGGCGAAGGCCAGACCGGCCAGGGTCACCGGCAGCGAGCTGGCCTTGGCCGCGCTGGAGGCCAGGGCGAACAGCCCGGCCAGGACGAAGGCGCCGCGGCCGAAGCCCGGGACGGCCGCGTCCGCGTCCGCGCCCCGCAGCCGGTCCCCCACCGCGGCGATCAGCGCCAGCAGCAGCGGCAGGCTGTAGGTGAGCGAGAGGCTGGCCCAGGACATCAGCGGCACCGAGAGCGCGCCGAAGACCCAGCTGTTGACGTCCGCCGGGTAGTTGACCGTGAACTCGCCGATCGCGAAGACCAGCGCGGCGGCCACCGGGCCGCTCCACGGCCGGGCGGTGAGCCGCCAGGCGGTGACGGCGGCGACGACCATAGCGAGCGCCGAGAGCGCCGGCACCATGAGGCGCATCTGGACCACGGCCAGGTCGATGTCGCCGACCATGCTGGTCATCGCCATGTGGGCGAAGGTGAACCAGTGGTAGTTCAGCGGCTCGCCCGCCGCCTGCGGGAAGGTCAGCGGGACGTGGTGCTTGGCGTTGCCGGCCAGCGACAGCAGGTACGGCAGGTCGATGTACTGCCGGGTGGTCTCGCTGTCCGGGACGATCGGGTTGGTCCGCAGCGCGACGACGTACAGGTAGAGGCTGGTGAACGCGACCGTCGCGGCGACCGCCCAGGACCAGGCCGTGGACGGGATCCGGTAACCGCTCGGGCGCCAGTGCCGGCGCAGGGCCGGGACGGCCGCGAAGGGCACCACGACGGCGAGCGGCCAGGCCAGGGCCAGCGACTGCAGGCCGAGCGAGACCAGCAGCGCCCAGGCGGCGAGCTCCAGCACGAGGCCGACGACGGCGCCGAACGCGAGGTCCTCGACCAGGGTGTGCGGCCGGCGGCGGAGCGCGCGGAACACCAGCGTGCCGGGCAGGACGACCGCCCAGACCGCGTAGCCGGTGTACTTGGCGACGTCGAGCGGCGCGGTGCCGGACTTCAGCAGCACGGCCACCAGCACCAGGTACGCCGCGCCGGCGGGCAGGAACCGCAACGCCGCGGACGGACGCCGCCCGGGGGTGCCGGGCGCGTCGACGCCCTGCTCCGGGCTGCGGAGCGGCGCGGAGGCGGTGCTGTCAGTGGTACCCATCGCTCTTCTCTTCCTGTGGCCGCGTGCCGGCCTGCGGCGGGGCCCGGGGCCCGTCCCGCGGCGGACGGCCGCGGGACGGGAGGGGGTCACGCCACGTACTCGGGGGCCTTCGAGGACCGCGTACGGGGGTCCTCCGCCGAGTCGTAGCCGATGAAGTAGGCCGGGCGGGACTGGGCGGCGGAGTAGATCCGGCCCACGTACTCGCCCAGCAGACCGATGCAGACCAGCTGCACCGCGCCGAGGAAGAGCATGCCGATGAACAGCGAGGACCAGCCGGGGACGGTCTCGCCGAGCGCGTACTCGACCGTGGTGTAGACGCCCAGGCCGAAGCAGAGCACGAAGCTCAGCAGGCCCAGCCAGGTGGCCAGCCGCAGCGGGCTCGCGGAGAAGTTGGTGATGCTGTCGATGGCCAGCCGGATCATCTTCGACAGCGGGTAGTGGGTGCTGCCGGCGACCCGCTCCTCGCGGACGTAGACCACCTCGCCGCTCGGGAAGCCCAGCCACGGCACCAGCAGGCGGTACACCGGCTGGTGCTCGGGCAGCGACTTGAGCGCGTCGACGGCGGCGCGGCTGAGCAGGCGGTAGTCGCCGGCCTGGTTCGGCATCTTCTTGCCGACCAGCTTGCGCATCAGCCAGTAGTAGGCGCCGGCCGTGCGGCGCTTGAAGAAGGTGTCGGTGCCGCGGTCGCCGCGCACGCCGTAGACGATGTCCAGGTTCTGCTCCCGGGCGAGGGAGAGCATCTCCGGGATCTTCTCCGGCGGGTCCTGGAGGTCGGCGTCGATGGAGACGACGTAGTCGCCGAAGGCCCGGTGGATGCCCGCGGTGAGCGCGGCCTGGTGCCCGGAGTTGCGGGCGAACCGGACGATGCGGAACTCCGGCCAGTCCTGGTGGATCTTCTGCATGATCGCCGGGGTGGCGTCGGTGCTGCCGTCGTCGATGCCCACGACCTCGTAGGTGACGGACAGACCGTCCAGGATCGGCCGCAGCCGCTGGACCGTCAGCGGCAGGGCCTCCTGCTCGTTGTAGATCGGGATGACCACCGACAGCAACGGGGGAGCCGAGTCCCCCGGCCAGGCCGCCGGCACTACTGCATTGTCCATCGTTGTTCGCCTATTCCATGAAGATCTGTGCGGTAGACCGGGCGCCGGCTGGGGGGCCGGTCAGCTCGGGGTGCGTCCGGGCTCGTCGGAGGCCCGGCGCAGGGTGAGCATCGAGCGGTCCAGGCCCTTCTTCAGGGCTCCGGAGAGCGGCCGCTCGACCAAGCGATGGATCAGCCACGCGGTGACCAGGATGACCGTCAGTGCCACCGCCAGGGCCCCGCGGACCCCGAGGCCCTGGGTCTGGGCGAAGTGGATGATCGTCCAGCCGATCTCCTGGTGGATCAGGTAAACGGGATAGGTGAGCGCACCGGCGACGGTGAGCCACTTCCACGACGCCCAATTGAACCAGCCCAGGGCGGCGGCGAGCACCAGTGCGAACGCCAGGGTCATCACGCCCGCGATGACGTTCCAGGACAGGTGGTAGCCGAGGACGCTCTCGTACAGGACCTTGATCGAGTTGATCCGGGAGAGGGCCAGCATCCAGCTGAAGCCCACGATCCCCCAGAGCAGCAGGTTCTGGCCGAAGCGGTACATCAGGAACATCGCGATGCCCGCGATGAAGAACGGCGCCTGGTCCGGCATGGCCAGGGTGGTCAGCAGCGGTATCTGCGCCGGGACGGAGAGCGCGCCCGCCACCGCCCAGATCCCGCAGAACGCCACCACCCGGCGGTAGGTCAGGCCCCTGACCACCACGACGGAGAAGAGCAGGTAGAACTTCATCTCCGCCCACAGCGTCCAGTACACGCCGTCGACGTGGTGGACGCCGAAGGGCTCCTGGAGCATGGTGAGGTTGGCCAGCACCCGGGAGGCGTCCAGCCCGTCCGCCGCACCGGACCGGGCGTACTCGGTGAACGTCAGCAGGACGACCGTGGTGAGCGCGACGCCGGTCCAGTAGGCCGGGTACAGCCGGATCACCCGGGAGACGAAGAAGTCGCCGGGCCGCTTGCCCCAGCAGCTCATGCAGATCACGAAGCCGCTGATGACGAAGAACAGCTCGACGCCGAGCCAGCCGTAGGACGCGAACTGGTTGAGCGTGGGCAGCACCTCCCGCGGGGTCTTGCCCGGCCAGACCCCGTCGATCCCGACGTACGCCGTCCAGTGGAAGGACACCACGGTGAGCGCGGCGATCAGCCGCATGCCGTCGAGGGCGTAGAGCCGGGGCCGGCGCTGGCGGGCCGCGGAGCGCGCTCCGGCGGGAGCGGTGGGCACGGCATCACTGTGCCCGGGACGCGACGGCTGCGTCAGGGCAGGGGCATCAGTCATACGGGAGACGCTTTCGCGAGTGGGGCTCGAAGCCGAACCGGTCCCCGCGCGCGGGGGCGCGGGGACGACAGGGCGTCAGTGTAGCCGGGCGGCACGAGATCCCCCTTTGACGGGGGTGGTGGCTCAGTCGCCGGGGAAGCTCTTGTTCCACGGGTGGATCCACTGGTTGTCCGGCATGGCGACGACGGTGGCCTTCAGGCCGGCGGCGGCGAGTTCGCGGCCCATCCGGTCGGCCAGCCCGCGGTCGACCACGACGATGGTCAGCGGCTGCCCCACCTTGGTGATGGCCAGCCGGACGTGCTCCATCGCCTTCTGGTACTCGTTCTCCGGACGCGGGGCCGCACCGATGTTGATCCAGTGGGTCTCGTACAGCGGGAGCATGTCGCCGCCGCGCTCGCGCAGCAGCGCCGCGAGCCAGGTCGACTTCAGGTTCTTGTAGTCGTCGTTCGAGTACAGGGCCATGACCGGCCCCTCGATGTCCTTCAGGTCGGCCAGCACGGTCGCGCCGTCGCGGGGGCCGATGTCGCTCCAGGCGTCGCCTCGGCTCCAGCCGACCAGCGAGTTGGCGTGCCAGGCCACCGGGCCGCCCTTGAAGGAGTGGACGTTCCACTGCACGCCGGCGAACAGGCTCAGCGCGGCCGCCACCGCGAGGCCGGAGAGCACGCCGTCGCTCGCGAGCCGGCGGCCCCGCCGGGAGGCGGCCGGGGCCGGGGCCGGGGTGCCCAGCAGGGTGCCGACCGCGCCGAGCGAGATGAGCGCGACCACGATCGCGCAGCCGGCCAGCTTCTCGAAGTAGTAGGAGTACTCGCCTATGGTGCTGATCTGGTACCAGCCGAAGCCGAAGACCACCGTTCCGGTGCCGAGCACCACGGCGAGGTGCGCCCGCCCGGAGCCGGTCCGGCGGTTGGCCGGGGCGGCGGCCGCGAGCAGGGCCAGCAGCATGCCGCCGACCAGCAGCGTGCGGTCCGCCTCGACGCTCGGGCCGCCCAGGCTCGCGGTGCTCGCGACGTCCAGCTCGGACAGGACGGACACCGCGCTGGGGAGACCGGCCAGGCCGAGGCCCACCGCCCCCATCAGCGCGTAGCGCAGCCACCGGCGGGTACCGCCGGCGAACCTGCGGCGGTGCACCAGGACGGAGAGCACCACGGCGAGGCCGACCACGGCGCCGAACAGGTTGTAGACGTAGGTGACGGTGATCAGGCCCGCGAGCGCGACCAGCGCGTACTCGGTCCGGCCCATGGCCGGGCGGATCAGCAGGGCCAGCGTCACGGCGAGCATCAGCAGGCCGATGACCGTCGAGTCGAAGCCGTGGATGACCAGGTAGGTGTAGTTGCTGGCGAGCATCAGCGCCAGGACCGTGCCGCAGACCGCGGCGGTGCGCCAGCCGCGCAGCCGCGGGCCGCCGATCCAGCGGGCCGCCCAGACCAGGGCGGTGGCCAGCAGGGTGTACGCCACGAGCACGTACAGCAGGTACCGGTTCATCACGCCGAGCATGGCGCCGGGGTCGGCGGAGGAGTGGACCAGCGAGTCCACCCAGGCCAGCAGGAAGTGGGTGCCCTGCGGGTAGGTCACCTCGGCCGGGGACATCATGTACGCCCGGGCGGCGTCCTGGTGCAGGAAGTTGTAGCCGCCGACGTGCTGGATCCCGGAGAAGTACGAGAAGTGGTTCAGCCGGTCCTCGGCGGTGCTGAAGAAGGAGAGCCGCTCGGCGGCGGACTTCCCGGCCAGCGGGTGGTGCAGGTAGCGCCAGAAGACGGCGGCGGTACCGAGCACCAGCAGGTCGGAGGGGCGGAAGCGCAGCGGGATCCGCGGCCGGCGGCGGGCGAGCCAGCCGGTCACCGCGACGGCGGTGAGCAGGGTGCCGGAGGTGGCGACGGGCGAGAGCCCGAACGGCCAGAGCGAGAAGAGCAGACCGGAGACCAGCACCGAGCCGACCACGATCAGACCGGCGACGACCAGGCGGTCGAGGAGTCCTCCGCCGACCCGGATGATCGCGGCGACCGCGAGCAGCAGCACCGGGAGCACCACGATGCCGAGCCCGAGCGGGACGAGCACGGCCGGCACCAGCCAAGCGGCCGCCACGGCGGCGGCCAGCACCGGCAGGCTGCGGCGCGCCGGCGCCTCACCCGGAGTCTTCGGCCCCTCGTCGGCGGCACGGCCCGGCCGCACCGCTTCCGTCGCGGGGGAGGTGGTTGCCACGAACGTTGCCCTTCGATCGACCTGGACAGCACAGTGGTTGTCCGAGTACTGACGAACGCCAGAGCCCCCCGGCAACACTGGCCGATCATAGAACAAACACAATCGTGGAAAAGCCGAGGGCCCGGTAGACGTGAGTCCACCGGGCCCTCCTCACCCGGGGGGTGAGCGATCAGAGCGTCGAATTACTTGACGATCTTGGTGACCTGGCCGGCGCCGACGGTGCGGCCACCCTCACGGATGGCGAACTTCAGGCCCTCCTCCATGGCGACGGGCTGGATCAGCGCGACGGTCATGGCGGTGTTGTCGCCCGGCATGACCATCTCGGTGCCCTCGGGGAGGGTCACGACGCCGGTCACGTCCGTGGTACGGAAGTAGAACTGCGGGCGGTAGTTGTTGAAGAACGGGGTGTGGCGGCCACCCTCGTCCTTCGACAGGATGTAGGCCTGGGCCTCGAAGTCGGTGTGCGGGGTGACCGAACCCGGCTTGATGATGACCTGGCCGCGCTCGACGTCCTCGCGCTTGATGCCACGGAGCAGCAGACCGACGTTCTCACCGGCCTGGCCCTCGTCGAGCAGCTTGCGGAACATCTCGATGCCGGTGACCGTGGTGGTGGTCTTCTCGGTCTTGATGCCGATGATGTCGACGGTCTCGTTGACCTTGAGGATGCCGCGCTCGATACGACCGGTGACGACGGTGCCACGACCGGTGATCGTGAAGACGTCCTCGATCGGCATCAGGAACGGCTGGTCCACGGCGCGGGCCGGGGTGGGGATGTTCTCGTCGACGGCGTGCATCAGGCCGAGGAGCTTCTCGCCCCACTCCTTGTCGCCCTCCAGCGCCTTCAGCGCGGAGACGCGGACGACCGGCAGGTCGTCGCCCGGGAACTCGTACTCGGAGAGCAGCTCGCGGACCTCGAGCTCGACGAGCTCCAGGATCTCCTCGTCGTCCACCATGTCGGCCTTGTTCAGGGCGACAACGATGTAGGGGACGCCGACCTGGCGGGCCAGGAGGACGTGCTCCTTGGTCTGCGGCATCGGGCCGTCGGTGGCGGCGACCACCAGGATGGCGCCGTCCATCTGGGCGGCACCGGTGATCATGTTCTTGATGTAGTCCGCGTGACCCGGGCAGTCGACGTGGGCGTAGTGGCGCGCCTCGGTCTGGTACTCGACGTGCGCGATGGAGATGGTGATACCGCGCTGCCGCTCCTCCGGCGCCTTGTCGATCTGGTCGAACGGCGTGAAGGGGTTGATCTCCGGGTACGCGTCGTGCAGCACCTTGGTGATGGCCGCGGTCAGCGTGGTCTTACCGTGGTCGATGTGACCGATGGTGCCGATGTTGACGTGGGGCTTCGTCCGCTCGAACTTCGCCTTCGCCACTGAGTCCTCCTGAGGACAGTTCCTGTACGCCGTGCTGACGCCAGTTGGTCTTTGATCGGTTTTGGTGCGGGCTGTCCGGAGGACACCCCGTGCCGTCCCGCTGGTGGGGGGGCCGGAGGCCCCGGGAGGATCCGACCGGATCCTCCCGGGTTGCCTCCTAATAGCCTAAGGGTTCGTTATCGTCCCGAATGTCGGGACGTCACTCGCCCTTGGCCTTGGCGATGATGTCGTCCGCCACGTTCTTCGGAACCTCGGCGTACGAGTCGAACTGCATCGAGTAGCTCGCGCGACCGGAGGTCTTGCTGCGCAGGTCACCGACGTAGCCGAACATCTCGGAGAGGGGCACCAGCGCCGTGACGACGCGGGCACCGTGACGCTCGTCCATGGACCGGATCTGGCCACGGCGAGAGTTGATGTCGCCGATCACGTCGCCCATGTAGTCCTCGGGCGTGGTGACCTCGACGGCCATCATCGGCTCGAGGAGGACCGGCTTGGCCTTCCTCGCGCCTTCCTTGAAGGCCATCGAGCCGGCGATCTTGAACGCGAGCTCGGAGGAGTCGACGTCGTGCGCCTGGCCGTCGAGCAGCTTCACGCGGACACCCTGCAGCGGGTAGCCGGCGAGGATGCCGAACTCCATGGCCTCCTGGCAGCCGGCGTCGACCGACGGGATGTACTCGCGCGGAACGCGGCCACCGGTGACCTGGTTGACGAACTCGTAGCCCTCGGCCTGCTCGAGCGGCTCGATCGCGATCTGCACCTTGGCGAACTGACCGGAACCACCGGTCTGCTTCTTGTGGGTGTAGTCGATGCGCTCGACCGCCTGGCGGATGGTCTCGCGGTACGCGACCTGCGGCTTGCCGACGTTGGCCTCGACCTTGAACTCACGGCGCATACGGTCGACCAGCACCTCGAGGTGCAGCTCGCCCATACCCGCGATGATGGTCTGGCCGGTCTCCTCGTCCGTGTTGACCTGGAAGGACGGGTCCTCCTCGGCGAGACGCTGGATGGCGACACCCAGCTTCTCCTGGTCACCCTTGGACTTGGGCTCGATCGCGACGCGGATGACCGGGGCCGGGAAGTCCATGGACTCCAGGATGACCGGGTTCTTCTCGTCGGACAGCGTCTCACCGGTGGTGGTCTGCTTCAGGCCCATGACGGCGATGATGTCGCCGGCGCCCACCGACTCGATCTCCTCACGCTTGTTCGCGTGCATGCGGTAGATCTTGCCGATGCGCTCCTTCTTGCCCTTGACGGCGTTCAGCACCGAGGTGCCGGACTCCAGGCGGCCCGAGTAGACCCGGACGAAGGTGAGCTTGCCGAGGTGCGGGTCCGACATGATCTTGAACGCGAGCGCGGCGAGCGGCTCGTCGTCCGAGGCCTTGCGGGAGATCTTGACGGTGTCGTCGCCCGGCTTGGTGCCCTCGATGGACTCGATGTCCAGCGGGGACGGCAGGTACTTGACGACGGCGTCGAGCAGGGGCTGAACGCCCTTGTTCTTGAACGCGGTGCCGCAGAAGATCGGGGTGAAGTCCGAGTTCAGCGTGCCCTTGCGGATCGCCGCCTGCAGCAGCTCGACCGGGATGTCCTCGCCCTCGAGGGCGAGCTCCATGATCTCGTCGCTGACGTTCGAGACGGTGTCGATCAGCGCCTCGCGGTACTCGTCCGCCTGCTCCTGCAGCTCGGCCGGGATGTCGACGATGTCGTACATCTCGCCCTTGGCGGCCTCGGCGGACCAGACCAGCGCCTTCATGCGGACCAGGTCGACAACGCCCTGGAAGTCCGACTCGGCACCGATCGGGAGCTGCATGACCAGCGGGGTGGCGCCGAGGCGGTCCACGATGGTCTGGACGCAGAAGAAGAAGTTGGCGCCCGTGCGGTCCAGCTTGTTGATGAAGCAGATGCGCGGGACGCCGTAGCGGTCAGCCTGCCGCCACACGGTCTCGGACTGGGGCTCGACACCGGCGACACCGTCGAACACCGTCACGGCACCGTCGAGGACGCGCAGCGAGCGCTCCACCTCGACGGTGAAGTCGACGTGCCCCGGGGTGTCGATGATGTTGATGGTGTGGTCGGCATCGTCGACGGTCCAGTGACAGGTCGTCGCGGCCGACGTGATCGTGATGCCGCGCTCCTGCTCCTGCTCCATCCAGTCCATGGTGGCAGCGCCATCGTGGACCTCACCGATCTTGTACGACACACCGGTGTAGAACAGGATCCGCTCGGTGGTGGTGGTCTTGCCCGCGTCGATGTGCGCCATGATCCCGATGTTGCGGACCTTGGCGAGGTCAAGGGAGGTTGCAGCCATGGTGGCTCGTTCTCTCTCTGTCTAGTGACGGGGTACGGACTACCAGCGGTAGTGCGCGAAGGCCTTGTTGGACTCGGCCATCTTGTGGGTGTCCTCGCGACGCTTCACGGAAGCGCCCAGGCCGTTGCTGGCGTCGAGGATCTCGTTCATGAGGCGCTCGGTCATGGTCTTCTCGCGACGGGCGCGGGAGTAGCCGACCATCCAGCGCAGCGCCAGGGTGCTGGCGCGGCCCGGGCGGACCTCGACCGGAACCTGGTAGGTCGCGCCACCGACACGGCGGGACTTGACCTCGAGGGCCGGCTTGACGTTCTCCAGCGCGCGCTTCAGCGTGACGACCGGGTCCGAGCCGGTCTTCTCGCGGACGCCCTCGAGGGCGCCGTAGACGATCCGCTCGGCGGTGGAGCGCTTGCCGTGCAGCAGGATCTTGTTGACCAGCTGGGTGACGACCGGGGAGCCGTAGACCGGGTCGATGATGACCGGGCGCTTCGGGGCGGGGCCCTTACGAGGCATTCTTACTTCTCCTTCTTGGCGCCGTAGCGGCTGCGGGCCTGCTTGCGGTTCTTGACACCCTGGGTGTCGAGCGAACCGCGGATGATCTTGTAGCGGACACCAGGAAGGTCCTTCACACGACCACCGCGCACCAGCACGATGGAGTGCTCCTGCAGGTTGTGGCCCTCGCCCGGGATGTAAGCGGTGACCTCGATCCCGCTGGTGAGGCGCACACGGGCGACCTTACGAAGCGCCGAGTTCGGCTTCTTCGGGGTGGTCGTGTACACACGCGTGCAGACCCCACGGCGCTGCGGGGAGCCCTTCAGCGCGGGAGTCTTGTTCTTCTCGACCTTGTCCTGCCGGCCCTTTCGGACCAGCTGCTGGATCGTAGGCACCGTTTCTCCGTTTTCTGTGTGCCAAGGCTTGGTGGAACTAACCTGCGGTGATTCCCTCGCACACGGCCCCGTGGTCGACCCACGCGGTCGGGTGTGTTGGGTTTTTTCCGGCACGGAATCCCGTGAGCTGATGTACAGCGACGGCGCTCAACGCGCGGCGCGCTGGGAGGCGCTCCGGCTCGGCGCGGCGACCGGTGTGCATGCACGCACAAGGACCCGGGGACACCCCAGGCACAAGGTCAGAGCGTACCTAGCGCATCGGGCGCGGTCAAAACAAATGCAACGCCGCAGGTGACGGCCATCGGCCGGGTGTCGCGCGGGTGTCCCGCGCACGGCCGCCCGGTGTCGGACCGTCCTCCTGCCGCTCTACCACACCGGGGAGGCCGCCGCCACTCGAACGCCTCCCCGCGGCGGGCCCGGTCAGCCGGCGGACGCGATCAGGACGAACACGAAGAGGGTCCACATCACGCACTCCAGGTAACCGAGGACCAGGCCGACGGTGGCCATCGCGTCGCCGTCCTCGTTGCGCCGGCGGATCTGGTTCTTGGCGACGTGGCCGGCGACCACCGCCGGCAGGCCCATGCCCAGCAGGCCGAGCACCAGGGAGGCCACGGCCGCGCCGTTGGTCGGCCGCGGCGGCGGCACCAGGACCGGCGGCGGCAGGAAGGTCGGCGGCACCGGCATCGCCATCTGCGGCGCCATCATCGGGGGCGCCACCATCGGTCCGGCCGGCAGGTCGGCGACCAGCCGGGCCAGCTGGCCGTAGGTCTGCGCGGTGCTCGCCGCCTCGAACCGCTCGCCGTACTCGGTGGCGCTCAGCCGGCCCTCGGCGAACGCGGCCTTCAGCACGTCCACCGTGCGCTCGCGGTCCGTGGTCGCCGCGCGCATCGCCGACTGCGGCATCGCGACGTGCTGCGCGGCGTGCGGCGCCGGAGCGTACGGGGGCGCGGGCGGGGTGGACGCGGGCGGCTTGGCCGTCCCGTAGCCCTGCTCACCCCACGGCTGAACGGCCATCCGCCACCTCCCGGTACCCCCGCGCGCACACGGTTCTCGCCCGTTCCCTGGGCTCTCATAGTGCAGGACGAACGGGAGTCCTGAGTAGTTGCCAATTCCCTCGATCCGCCGACTTTTCGGTGCCCTCCGGCCGTGCCCACCGCCGAAACCACCCGTTTGGCCCTGACGCACCCGGGGCATCGCCCCTGCAGACAGGCCCGGCCGGGCGGTGGCAGGCTGTCGTTCGGGCCCGTACCGATCATGGAATCTCCACCGGCCCCGACCGGTCCGACCACCAGCAGAGAGAGCCGCCATGCAGGCGTCAGCGCCACCGCCGTTCCCCGTCCCCGCCGCTCCCGTGCCCTCGGCCGTCTCCATCCAGGGCCTGTGGAAGCACTTCGGCACCCAGGCCGCCGTCGCCGGGCTCAGCCTGGAGCTGCCGGCCGGGGCGTTCGTCGGACTGGTCGGCCCCAACGGCGCCGGCAAGACCACCACCCTGTCGATGGTCACCGGCCTGCTCCGGCCCGACCAGGGCACCGTGCTCGTCCACGGCGCCGACGTCTGGGCCGACCCGGTCGCCGCCAAGGCGCGGATCGGCATCCTGCCCGAGGGCCTGCGGATGTTCGAGCGGCTCAGCGGCCGCGAACTGCTGCGGTACAACGGCCGGCTGCGCGGCCTGCCCGGCGCCGAGGTCGACCGCCGCGCCGAGGAGCTGCTCGCCGTCCTCGACCTCGCCGGCCACGCCGACAAGCTGGTCGCCGACTACTCCACCGGCATGCGCAAGAAGATCGGCCTGGCCGCCGCGCTGCTGCACAACCCGGACGTGCTCTTCCTCGACGAGCCCTTCGAGGGCGTCGACCCGGTCTCCGCCCAGACCATCCGCGGCGTGCTCAAGCGGTACGCGGCGGCCGGCTCCACCGTCGTCTTCTCCAGCCACGTCATGGAGCTCGTCGAGCAGCTCTGCGACTGGGTCGCCGTCGTCAGCGCCGGCCGGGTGATAGCCCAGGGCCCGCTGGACACCGTCCGCGGCGGGCGCAGCCTGCACGAGGCGTTCCTGGAGCTCATCGGCGTCCGCGAGGACGACGGCCAGGCGCTCGGCTGGCTCGGCGGGGGCGACCGGTGAGCGCCTCCACGGCGCTGGGCTCCGGCGTGCCCGACGACCGCACGGTCGTGCGCACCCTGGTCTCGCTGAAGCTGCGGCTGCTCCGCAACGGCCTGCGCCGCAGCCGCGGCCGCGCCGTCCTCTACGCGCTCGGCGCCGTCGTCGGCCTGCTGTTCGCCGGCGGGATCGCGCTGGCCATGGCCATGCTGGAGCACGCGGTCGACACCGGGTCCGCCGCCGACGCGGGCGTCGTCCTCACCGGCGCGCTCACCCTCGGCTGGGCGGCGCTCCCGCTCTTCCTGTTCTCCAGCGACGAGAGCGCCGACCCGACCCGGCTGACCAT
This sequence comes from Kitasatospora sp. NPDC001527, assembly GCF_040298605.1. Classification (NCBI taxonomy): domain Bacteria; kingdom Bacillati; phylum Actinomycetota; class Actinomycetes; order Kitasatosporales; family Streptomycetaceae; genus Kitasatospora; species Kitasatospora sp. NPDC001527. The sequence goes on from NZ_JBEPAM010000002.1 coordinate 75,712, forward strand.
GCTGCCGCTGCGGCCCGGCCCGCTGCTGCGCGGCTCGGTGCTGGCGGCCCTGCTCGGGCCCGGGCCGCTGATCAGCCTGGTCCTGCTCACCGGCGCCGCGCTCTCCGGCGCGCGGGGCGGCGCCTCGGCGGCGGCCGGGGTGCTCGGTGTGCCGCTCGCGGTGCTCACCGTCGTCGTGCTGTCGCGCGCGGTCGCCGCCGGCAACGCCCGGCTGCTCTCCAGCCGGCGGGGCAAGGACTTCGCCATCTTCGGCGGCCTGCTCTTCGCGCTGCTGGTGCAGATCGCCAACGTCGGCTCGCAGAGCGTCTTCGGCAAGCCCGGTGCCAACGGCCTGGACCTCGAACCGCTGGGCCCGATCGCCTCCGTGCTGCGCTGGGTGCCGCCGGTCTCCGCCGTCGACGCCGTCCGCACCGCCGGCGAGGGCCGGTACCCGCTCGCACTGCTCCAGCTCGCGGCGACCGCGGTGCTGCTGGTCGTCCTGCTGCGCTGGTGGCGGGCGAGCCTGCAGCAGCTGATGGTGACGGCCGACGCCTCGACGCTGGAGGTGGTGCGCGGCGTCCAGGACTCCGGGCGCGGCTGGCGCTTCCTGCCGGACGGCCGGGTCGGCGCCGTGATGCAGCGCCACCTGCGGTACGCCTGGCGCGAACCGCGGGCCAAGGCCGCGGTGTTCACCAGCATCGGCATGACGCTGGTGATCTGCGTGCTGTCGATCGTCCAGGGCTGGTCCACGGTCTACCTGGTGGCGATGACCGGGTTGTTCCTCGGCCTGCAGATGCTCAACCTGTTCGGCATGGACGGCTCCGCGTTCTGGATGGTCGCCGCCACCCTGCTGACCCCGACCGACGCCCGCGACGAGTTGCGCGGCCGGGCGTTCGCCCTGCTCTCGTACGCCGTGCCGGTCACCCTGGTGCTCGCCGTGGTGCTGGCCGCCGCCAGCGGCGACTGGTCCGGTCTGCCCTCGGCCGTCGGCCTCGCCTTCGCCCTGCTCGGCAGCGGCATCGCCATCGGCGCGGTGCTCAGCGTGCTCGCGCCGTACACCATGCCCGCCGACAACAACCCGATGCGCAACGCCGCCCCGGGCCAGGGCGGCCTGGTGATGCTCAACAGCTTCGGTTCGATGTTCGGCAGCGTCATCGTGGCCTCCCCCGCCGTCGGCTACCTCGCCTGGGCCCTCGCCGCCGACGCCCCCACCTGGCCCCTCCTCCTCGCCGGCCCCCTCTACGGCGCCCTCGTCGCCACCCTCGGCCTGCGCCTCGCCGCCGGCCGCCTGCTGGAACGCCTCCCCGAGATCCTCGCCAAGGCCGTCGAACGCTGACAACGGCGGCCCCTCGCTCGCGCCGGGCGAGGGGCCGCCCACATCGCCATGCGGCTCCTCCGGAGCGGGAAGTCGGAACGGCCGACCTCCCACTCCGCAACCGGCCGGTGAAAGAAGGCTGCTCGGGCATCCCGCTCACCTGATCAGCCACAGCCCCCGATGCGATAGCGGCGAGGCGAAGCCGAAGCCGCCCGACGAGGTGGTCCGGCATCATGGGTGGGAGGTATGGAACCCGGAGGTAGGCGGCGTGGGTAGGCGGAAGCAGGACGGCGGCGGCAGCGGCGGGGACGCCGGGGCGCTGCTGGAGACGGCGGTGCGGGGGGTGGTGACGGCGTCCGAGGAGGGGCTGGACCTCGCGCTGGACACCGGGGCCTCACTGCTGGCGGCCTCCGCCGGGCAGTGGCCGGCGGTGAGCCGGGCGGTGCTGGGGTACGCGGACACGGCGGTCGGGCGGTGCTGGTCGGCCGGGTGGCGGCCGGCGGACCTGGCGCGGGTGGTGCGCCGCGAGCTGAAGCCCGTGCACTTGGCGCTCGCCGTGGACCTGATCGCCGCCGAGGGCCGCCGCCACCCCGCGGCCGCGACGGACCGCCGCTGGCAGGAGCAGCTGCGCGAGCTGGAGGCGGAGGTCTGGTGGACGTCCGACGAGGCGCACCTCCCCGCGTTCGCCCACCGGCACCGGCTGGACCGCTTCGCTCTCGCCACCGCGCTGCTGGAGCTGCTGCGCAGCTGGGGCCGGCTGCCCCCGATCGCCCCCGTGGGCCCCGCCCCGGGACAGAGCGCGCGCCGGGAGACCGGCCCGCGCGGCCCGGTGACGGGCGAGCCGCGGATGCTGTCGCGGATCCGCGCCCTGCTGGCGAAGGCCGAGTCCACCGACTTCCCCGAGGAGGCCGAGGCGCTGACCGCCAAGGCCCAGCAGCTCATGGCCCAGCACAGCATCGACGAGGCCCTGCTCGCCGTCGACGGCGCCGACCCGCACGCGCCGGGCGCGCTGCGGATCGGCGTCGACAACCCCTACGAGGGCCCGAAGACGATGCTGCTGGACGCCGTCGCGGCCGCCAACCGCTGCCGGGTGGTCTGGGCGAAGGAGTTCGGCTTCTGCACCGTGATCGGCTTCGACGCCGACCTGGACGGCGTCGAGCTGCTCTACACCTCGCTCCTCGTCCAGGCGACGCACGCGATGCAGCAGGCCGGCGCCCGCCAGCACCTGGACGGCGCCTCCCGCACCAAGGCCTTCCGGCAGTCCTTCCTGGTGGCCTACGCCGCCCGGATCCGCGAGCGGCTGGCCGAGGCCACCGAGCGGACGACCAGCGCCGCCGCCGCCGGCCGGCACCTGCGCGAGGACGGCACGGCGGAGCAGCTGGTCCCGGACGCGCGGCTGCTGCCGGCCCTGAAGGCCCGCACCGAGGCGGTGGACCAGGAGGTGGACCGGATGTTCCCCAAGCTGGTGTCCCAGCGCGTGCGGGTGAGCGACGGCGAGGGCTGGGCGGCCGGCCGCGCGGCGGCGGACCGGGCCTCCCTGCGCGGACGCTCGGGCGAGATCAGGCGCTGAGGTCCCGGACCGGGGCCCGGGCGCCTGGTAGAAACGGGTCGCGGGGACTACGAGGGGTGGGCGATGTGAGTACGGAGACGGGCTACCGGGACCGGGTGCGCGGGGCGCTGCTCGGCGGCGCGATCGGGGACGCCCTGGGCTGGCCGGTGGAGTTCCTCCAGCTGCGGCAGATCCGCGAGCGCTACGGCCCGGACGGCGTGGCCGGCCTGCCGGGCGGCGGCCTGGTGGCCGAGGTCACCGACGACACCCAGATGACGCTGTTCACCGCCGAGGGCCTGATCCGCGGCTTCGTCCGCGGCTGGTCCGGCGGCGGCGGTTCGGTGCCGGAGGCGGTGCACGGCGCCTACCGCCGCTGGCTGCTCACCCAGCAGCAGGGCGCGCCGGACCGCGAGCCGCTCCCCCGCCCGTACGACGGCTGGCTGCTGCGCGAGCCGTTCCTGTACGCGCAGCGGGCGCCGGGCAACGCCTGCATGACCGGCGTGCAGTACCACCCGGTGTTCGAGCCGCCGGTGGCGCTGGGGCAGCCGGGCCCGATCAACGCGCATTCCAAGGGCTGCGGCACGGTGATGCGCTCCGCGCCGTTCGGGCTGGCCCGGCTGGGGGCGGAGCAGTCGTTCGGGCTGGCCGCGCAGTGCGCGCAGCTGACCCACGGGCACCCGACCGGCTACCTGGCGGCGGGCGCGTTCGCGGCGCTGGTGGAGCGGCTGGCGGCCGGGACGGAGCCCTGGGCGGCGGTCGGCGAGACGGTGGAGCAGACCCGGGAGTGGCCGGCCTCCAAGGAGACGGTGCAGGCGCTGGCCCGGGCGGTGCGGGTGGCCCAGGAGTCCGAGCCGTCGGCCGAGGCGGTGGAGCGGGTGGGGCTGGGCTGGATCGCCGAGGAGTGCCTGGCGATCGCGGTGTACTGCCTGCTCGCGACGTCCGCCGAGCCGCGGCCGGCCCGTTCGGCGCTGCTGCTGTCGGTGAACCACTCCGGTGACAGCGACTCGACCGGCGCCGTCTGCGGCAACCTGGTCGGCGCGGCGTACGGCGCCTCGGCGCTGCCGGCCGACTGGGCGGAGGCGGTGGAGGGCCGGGAGGCGCTGCTGCGGACGGCGGACGACCTGCTGGTGCTGTTCGGCAGCCGCGAGCCGGGCCACCCGGCGCTCGGGGACCGCTACCCGGCCGGGTGACGCGCCGCGCCGCCTCCCGCGCTACTTCGCCGCCGGGTCGGTGACCTGCCCGAGGAAGAGCGGCCGCCCGGTGGCGGTGTCCCGGATCAGGAAGAGGAACGGCCGGTCGATGTGCAGCTGCACCGGGCTCGCGGGCACCGGCGCGGCCATCGCCTCCACGCCGACGCCGCTGCCGGCCGCCGCGACCGTGCCCTGCTCGTCGACCTGCACGGTGGCCTTCTGCACCACCGTGCCGATGGTGAGCGCCCCTTCGGCGCCCGGCCCGGGGATGCCGGAGAGGTCGGCGGCCGGCCCGAAGGCGGCCCTGACGCCCAAGGCCTGCAGGGCGGGCGAGAGCTCGTTCGCGGTGTCGAAGTGGAACTTCGGCAGGGTGAGGTCGACGGTCCGCTCGGCGAGCGAGCCGAGGATCCGGTCCAGCTCGGCCTGGTCCAGGCCCTTGCGGAACGCCGCGAAGCCGCCCTGCGCGGGCACCACCAGGTCCATCGCCAACGTGCTTCCCGCGTACGGGAGTTCGACGGCCTGCCAGGGTTCGCCGAGGATGCCGCCGGAGCCCTCGGCGTAGCGCAGGCCGGTGGTCTGGGCCATGGTGGGCACGGCGGTTTCGGTGCCGTCGAGGCGGTGGAACGGCCGGCCGGTGGTCTTCCCGGCCTTGAACGGCTCGGCCCAGTCGGCCTTGAGGTAGAGCGCGTCAGTCAGCGCGAGCCGGGTGTTCGGGTTGATCTGCCCCTCGGCGAAGAGGTTCTTGATCCGCCCCTCGGTGGCCTTCTCGACGACGCCGTTGACGGCCTTGCGGGCACCCTCCGGGTCCTTGCGGAAGTCGGCGGTGTGCACGCCGGTGCCGAAGGCGGCGGCCAGCACGCCGAGGTAGCGCTGGTCGAGCGGGTAGTCGCGCTGGGCCCAGAGGTCGTCGGACTGCCGGAGGACCGGTCCGTCCTTGCCGGCCGGGGCGCCGGACCGGTTCAGGGTGCCGGTGGCGAGCGCGTACTGCTCGGGGGTGAGCCCGGTGTGCAGCGCCTTGGCGAGTTCCTCGGCGGTGGTGCCGCGCGCGCCGGGCAGCACCATGGCGAGGGCGGTGGCCAGGCCGGACGGCGAGAGCACCAGGTTGCGGCCGGCCGCGCCGGGGGCGGCGGTGAGGGTGTGCAGCAGGTCGAGCCCGAAGGCGCCGGTGGCCGAGGCGGTGGCGGCGACCTGGGCCGGGTCGGCGGGCGGCAGCGTCGCGGGGTCGGCCCGGACCACGGCCGTGCTGCCGCCGGAGGAGCCGCAGGCGGTGAGCAGGGCCGCACAGCAGAGCAGGAGCACCGCCGGACGGCGGGTGCGGGCGGACGTCGCGGACATGGCCGGCCTCGCCTCTCGGTCACGGCGCGGGCCGGTGCCCGCGCCTGGCTGCCGATTCGACGCGGCCGGCCCGCGTCCGGTTCCCCCGTCACACCTCGACCAGCAGCTCCTTCAGCCCCCGGATCACGTAGCCCGGCTGCCACTCGGGCTCGCGGACCAGCCGCAGGCCCGGGGCGCGGCGCAGCAGGGTGCCGTAGGACTCGGTGAGCTCCAGTCTGGCGAGCGGGGCGCCGAGGCAGAAGTGGATTCCGGCGCCGAAGGTGATGTGCGGGTTGTCGGTGCGGCCGAGGTCCAGGCGGTCGGGGTCGGCGAAGCGCTCGGGGTCGCGGTTGGCGGAGCCGAAGAGCAGGGCGACCTCGGAGCCGCGCGGGATGGTGACGCCGCGGACCTCGATGTCCTCCAGCACCCAGCGCTCGAACATCTGCAGCGGGGTGTCCCAGCGCATCAGTTCCTCGACGGCGGTGGGCAGCAGTCCGTCGACGTCGGCGCGCAGCCGGGCCAGCTCCCCGGGGTGGCGGAACAGCGCCCACCAGCCGTTGCCGGTGGTGTTGACGGTCGCCTCGTGGCCGGCGTTGAGCAGCAGCACGCAGGTGGAGATCATCTCCTGCTCGCTGAGCGCGTCCGAGCCCTCCTGGGCCTGGATGAGCGCGCTGATCAGGTCCTCGCCGGGGGTGGCCCGGCGCTCGCGGATGAGGGCGCGCAGGTAATCGGAGAACTCGGTGCTCGCGGTGACGGCCCGGCGGGCGGCGTCCTCGGTCGGGTTGAGCTCGTACATCCCGGTGATGTCGGCGGACCACGGGCGCAGCAGGTGCCGGTCGGACTCCGGGACGCCGAGCATCTCGGCGATCACCGCGACCGGCAGCGGCTCGGCGACGGCGGCGATGAGGTCGCCGCCGCCGTCGGCGAGCAGGCCGTCGACGAGTTCCCCGGCGAGCCGGTGGACGGTGGGCCGCAGGCCCTCGACCATGCGCGGGGTGAAGGCCTTGGAGACCAGCCGGCGGATCCGGGTGTGGTCCGGAGCCTCCAGGTCGAGCAGGCCGTTGTCGTTGAGGGTGTGGAACGGCTCGTGCGCCGGGTCGGGTTCGGGGCGGCCGAACTCCTGGTGGCTGAACCGGTGGGTGTAGGTGCGGCCGAGCCTGCGGTCGCGGAGCAGCGCGCTGACGTCCTCGTGCCGCGAGACCAGCCACTGGTCGGTGGGTTCGAAGTACGTCACGGGGGCCTGCTCGCGCAGGGCGGCGTACGCGTCGTAGGGGTGGGCCACGAACGCCGCCGACCAGGGGTCGAACTTCGCCGTCGTCGTCATCGGTCGATCACTCCAGGCCATGAGGGGGAGCCGGAAGGATCATCGTACGCATGCGCTCCGTCCGGCCCCCGCTGCGGTCAGCTCGGCCGCTGCAGCCGGATGCTTCCCCGTGCCGCCCGGCCGTCGAACAGCCGCTGGTCGACCGGCCGGGCCGGGGGCCGCGGCGGAGGGGCCAGGCCCGGGGCGAGCGGGATGCTGCCGCGGCCGCCGAGCGCCAGCAGCCAGGCGGTGAGGTCCGGCCGGCTCCCGTACGGTCCGGCGGCCTGCTCCCAGACCCGCCGGACCATCGCCAGCTGCCGGTCCGTCAGCACGCCCGGCACCGGCTCCAGCGGCGTGCCCGGTGCCACGTACGGGTCCTGCGCCAGCGTCCGGCCGATCAGCAGCGCCGCCTTGTAGCGGTCGCTGTCCACCGAGGCGGCGCTGCCGTGCGGGGAGCGCGGATCCGCCCAGTTGGGCGTGTCCGCCTGCTCCAGCACCGGGGCCGCGCCGACCTTGCGGATGCCGTCGCAGTCCAGCAGGTGCACCGCCGGCTCGGGCCGCACCGTCCAGAGCACGTTGGCGTGCGAGAGGTCCCCGATCACCAGCCCCCAGCGGTGCAACCGGTCGATCAGCCCGACCAGCTCCAGCACCAGGGCCAGCCGCTGCTCCGCGTCCGGGCGGACGATGCCCTGGGTGGCGGGCTTCTCCGGGTAGAGCAGGTACTGCGCCTCGGTGAGCTTGCGCGCGCCGGTGGCCGTCTGCCAGGTCATCGCCGGCGGGGCCTCCCGCATGAGGAAGCCGACGCAGCGCGGGCCGTCCACCACCCGGCAGAGCGGCCAGGCGGCCTGGGCGTCGAGGCGGTCGCGGTCGGCCTGCGGCAGCGTGAGCCGCAGGCCGACCAGCTCGACCAGCGCCCGGCCGTTGACCCGGCCGGCCTCCAGGTAGCGCTTGAACAGCAGGCCGGGGTAGCCGTCCAGGCGCTGCACCAGGCCCTGGCCGCCCCGGCCGGCCTCGGCGCCGACGGGCAGCAGCGCCAGGCCGGCGTCCCCGCCGCCGGCCAGTGCGGTGGCGATGTCCGGCGCGGTCACGGCGCGGCCTCCCAGAGGCAGACCACCGAGCGGTCGTCGTCGTAGCTGCGCACCCGGACCTGGGCCTGCCAGAGGAACTCCGCGAGGCCGGGCACCTCGCGGCCCCAGCGCTCGCCGAGCCACTGCTGCAGCTCGGGCTCCTTGAGCAGCGGGAGCGCGAGGCCGTCGGTGCAGAGCACCAGCACGTCGCCGGGGCGGGTGTCGGTGATCAGCCGGGCCCGGGCGTGCTCGTACGCCTCGGGGAGGCAGTCGGTCCGGGTGCTGATCAGCGTGCCGCCCCCGTCGCCGCCGTCCGTTTCGAGGTTCTGCCAGCCGCCCTCGCGCAGGCGCAGCAGCCCGCCGTCGCCGACCGACACGAAGCCCCGGAACGGGACGGCCGGGTCGGCCGGCACCAGCAGCGCCCGCAGCGTCGTCGAGTAGGACTTCGGCGGGTGGCCGGCGCGCTCGGCCTCCTGGGCGAGTTCGATGGCCGCCGCCGCGATGAGCCGGCTCATCAGGCTGGCGAAGTCGAGTTCGGCTCCGGAGCGCAGGAAGGCCAGCAGGGTCTCCGCCTTCGGCACGACCTGCTTGGTCAGCAGCCGGACGATGCCGTGCGAGCCGTGGTGGGAGCGCGGCTGGGAGCCGACGCCGTCGGCGACCGCGAGCAGCAGCAGCTCGCCGGTCCGCACGACCAGGACGGCGTCCTGGCGGCACTCGGCCGCGTAGCGGTGGCCGTCGCCGCGGACGGAGGCGGCGCGGACAGTGGTCCGGCCGAGGACTCCGCCGTCCACCACGGTGTCGGGCAGCAGCGCGCCGACGAGGTCGCCGCCCTGCAGGGCGGGGATGTCGGTCGGCTCGGCGGGGTAGGCGGGGGGCTTGCGGCCGATGTGCGGCAGCGGGCCGGGCTCCTCGGCGGAGGCCGGCGTGACGGCCGGACCGGTCGGCGCGAACGGTCCGGCCGGCGCGAAGGGACCGGCGGCGGGAGCGGCGGCAGCGGGAGCGAAGGGGCCGGCGGCGGCCTCGGGCGGCACGACGCCCGGGCCCTCGGCGCTCCAGGGCCCGCGGACCGCCGACGGCCCCGGCCCGATCGGCCGCGGCAGGAACCCCTCCGGGACCACCGGCCCGGAGGGGACGGTCGGCGGCGTCCCCGTCGTCGCGGGCTCCGGGCCCCAGCCGTGCTCGTACACCGAGGCCGCGAGGTCGATCGGGTCGCCCTTGCGGGTGGGCACGTGCTCCGGCCCGGGCTCCGGCGCGCGGCCGGCCGGCAGCTGGTTGTCGTACGCGTTCATCCGGCGGCCCGGCCTCAGAGCTTGTCGAGCGAGACGGAGGTGAACCCGGGCACGTGGTCGTCGACCTGCAGGCTCATGCCCTGGCCGGCCTCGGTCGCCCCGCTCACCGAGCGGACGATCGAGCGGGTCAGACTGGCCGCGAACTCCCGCAGCGCGACCGCCACGTCGGCGTTGCCGTCCTCCTGCATGAACGCCTTGAAGGTCGCGACGTGCGCGATCACGCTCCGGTCGGCCTGGCCGATGCCGAAGGCGATGATGTGCGGCCGGAAGGCGGCGGCCAGCAGGTCCTGGTACGGCCGGTCCCAGTCGGAGTCGGTCGGCACGCCGTCGGAGAGGAAGAAGACCACCGGGCGGTAGACGTCGTGGCCGTCCGCCTTCAGCGCCTGCACGTCCCGCTCGATCGCCTGGCGGAGCAGGCCGAAGGCGTTGCCGAAGGAGGTGAGGCCGGAGGCCTCCAGGGCGGGCAGTTCGTCGAGGTCGCTGAGGTCGACCAGCGGCTGCAGCTCGTGGGCGTCGGTGGAGAAGCCGATCAGCCCGAACCGGGTCTTGTCGGCGATGGTCGGGTTGGTGCTGATCTCCTGGTGGAGGTCGAACAGGGCCTTGTTGAGGGTGTCGATGTCGGCGCTCATCGACCCCGACTCGTCGCACACGGCGTAGAACGGGAGGATCTGCACGGAACTTCTCCTTGGATTGGCCGGCGGGCAGGGTCAGCCGGTGTAGAAGTAGATCTCCAGCGAGGCGTGCCGGGGGTTGTCCGCCAGCGAGATGAAGTCCCGCGTGGTGGTGCCCCGGAACATCTCCGGACGGGCCTGCGCCAGCAGGCCGTTGACGGTGTGGGCGTAGGCCTGGCCGGCGCCCGGGTCGCGGTTGCTGCCGAAGGTGAGGACCACGGCGGCCTGCCGGCCGGTGTACCGCTCGGTGGCCGCGCGGATCTGCGCGGCCAGGCCGGCCGTGTCCGAGGAGTCTCCGGAGACGTCGACGGTGACCGGGTCGTGCTCGACGCCGCGCGGCCCGGTCGGGGTGGGCGTGGCGCTGGGCGCGGCGGTGGCGGTCGCGGTGGCACCCGGGGTGGCGGTGGGCGCGGCGGCCCGCTCGGCGGCCACCGGGTCGCCCTGGTCGCCCATCGCGACCAGGGCGAGCACGAGCAGCATGTCGGCGAACAGCCAGCCGGCCAGGTGCACGCCCCGGATCCGCGGCCGGGCCGTCCGGAAGCGGCCCCTCATCGGCCCTGCCCGTGCACCGGCACCTCGTCCAGCTCCAGCAGGGTCCGGTCGTCGGCTTCGGCGGCCGAGGCGGCGGTGGCGGCCGCAGCCGTGCCCCGGGACCGCGCGGTGCCCCCGTCGGGACCGGGCCCGGACGCCGTCTTCACCATGACGACGCCCGCCTCGCCGGGGTGTCCGGCCGGCCCGGCCCCCTCCGGGCGGGCCGCCGCCGCGACCCGGTCGGCCAGCATCGCGACGTCCCGGGCCAGCCCGTCGAGCCGCTCCAGCACCTGCCCGCTGACGTCGGCCACGGTCTCCGCGCCGGTGGTGAACCCGCGCTGGGCGACCGCGAGATCGCGCACCGCCTCCTCCACCCGTTCGCCCGCGCCGGCGAGTTCGGCGCCCACCCGGTCGGCGGCCCGCCGGACCAGCTCGGCCGCGTCGGTGAGCTGCTTCCCGCCCCGGTGGACCAGGTTGTCGGTGGCCGCCGCGCCGTCCCGGACCGTCTCGGCGAGCCGGTCGCCGCTGTCCCGCACCGCCCGGCCGACCCCGTCGACCGCCTGGCCGATGCCGTCCACCGCCTTCTCGACGCCGTCGACGGCCCGGCGCAGCGGGTCGACCGCCTCGCCCGCCTCGGCGAGGCGCTGCTCGGCCCCGGCGACCGAGCGCTCGACGGCCAGCGCGGCCTCGCTCAGCTCCCGCTGGGTGTCCGCGGCCTGGCGGCCGAGCCGCTCCAGGGTCTGCGCCGCGCCGGTCAGCTCGGCCGCGAAGCGCTGCGGCGTGGAGCGGCGGCGCTCGTTCAGCACCAGCTGGGCGCGGGTGAGCACCGGCGCCAGCTCCGCCAGCAGGTCCTCCGCCTCGCCCTCGGCCGCGGCCTCGCGGCGCTCGGTGCCGGCCCGGCGCACGCCGTGCGCCACCGAGAGCGCGAGCAGCAGCGTGATGAACAGGGTGGCGGACAGCGCGACGTCGCCGAAGGTGGCCCATCCGGGCAGCCGGCCCTCGAAGCCGGTCTGCCAGAGCTGGAGGAACGGGCGCTCGGCCTGCCGGGCGTCCGCGCCGATCAGCGCCCGGTAGGCGCTGGTGGCCTGCATCAGTCCGCCCCAGGTGACCAGCAGAGGGACGAACACCAGGGCGCCCAGGGCGACTTCGGCCCAGGACCAGAACCTCGGCTCGGGGCGCGGCCGCACCGCGGCCCGCACGCTCTCCGGCCGCACGAAGCTGTGCACCAGGTCGAGTTCGGCCCACGGGTCGAGGTCACCGGCGCCCGAGAGCGCCAACCCCAGCTCACGGAGCTCCTCCTGACGATCCACCAGGCCGGGCCGGTCCGCCAGCGCGCGCAGCTCGCCCCCGATCGCGTGGCGGTCCAGCAGTCGGCCTGAGGTCATGAGGGCTCCTTCGTACGCGCCGCCGCGGAGCGGGGGACGCCCCTGGCCGGTGCGGCGCTCAGGCGCATGCGCCCGTGCGGCCTCCCCCGGTGGCCGGAAACCGGCCACGCCGCTCCGCGCGGCAGCGTAGCGCAGAACAGGCCACCGGGAGCGGCGAGTTCGGAACCCGGTCGGCGATTCGTCCGCGAACCCGGCGCCCTCCCGAGGGCCCGGACGGCCTCAGGCGTACCGGGCGACCAGCCGGCGGACCAGGGCCGGCAGGGCGGCGGAGATCGGTTCGCGGACGACCTCCTCGGCGGCCTCGTCGAACGGCGTCGGCTCGCCGTTCACGATGATCAGCCGGGAGCCGGTCTTCACCGCGTTGTACGGCAGCGCCGCCACCGGGAACACCTGCAGGCTGGTGCCGACCGCGATGAACAGCTCGCAGGCCTGGCTGATCGCGTCCGCCCGCCGCAGCACCTCCGGGTCCAGCTGCTCGCCGAACATCACGGTGCGCGGCCGCAGGATCCCGCCGCAGGCCCGGCACGGCGGATCCGCCCCGCCCGCCGCGACCCGCTCCAGCGCCTCCTCCATCGGCGCCACCGCCCGGCACTCCACGCACTGCACCTCCCGTGCGGTGCCGTGGAGTTCGAGCACCTTGCGGGGCGTCTGCCCGGCCCGCTGGTGCAGCCCGTCGACGTTCTGGGTGAGCACCCGCACCGGCAGCCCCGAGTGCTCCAGCCCGACCAGCGCCCGGTGCCCGGCGTTCGGCTCGGCGGCCAGGGCGCCCGTCTCGGCGCGCAGCCGCCAGGCCCGCCGGCGGACCTCCGGGTCGGAGAGGTAGGGGCCGATGGTGACCAGCCGCTGCGCGTCCGGGTCGCGCTGCCAGAGCCCGTTCGGGCCGCGGTAGTCGGGAATGCCCGAGTCGGTGGAGATCCCGGCGCCGGTGAGGACGGCGATCAGCGGGCGCTTCGCGTTCATGCCCCGGACGGTACGGCCGGCGCGCTCCGGCCGCCACCGATAGATCGACCGTCCCGCGGCTGTCCCGCCGGACCGGTTTCCGGCCCTCCCCCGCACGGGGAGCCGGGGAACGCCGAAGGGCCCGGAGGTTAGATGCCTCCGGGCCCTTCGATGCAGTAGCGGGGACAGGATTTGAACCTGCGACCTCTGGGTTATGAGCCCAGCGAGCTACCGAGCTGCTCCACCCCGCGTCGGTAAACACGATCTTACGCGACCTCGGCCGGAATCCCTAATCGGCTTCCGCCCGCCCCGGAACGCCGCCCCCGCAACGCCGCAGGGCGGCCACCCCGGGAGGGGGTGGCCGCCCTGCGGACGGGAACCTTCGACTCAGCCGGTGTACGGGCCGTAGTCGTAGTCGTCCAGCGGGACCGCCTGGCCGGAGCCGGCGCCGAAGGGCGACAGGTCGTAGTCGTCGTAGCCGACGGCCGAGTACATGGCGGCCTTGGCCTCCTCGGTCGGCTCGACCCGGATGTTGCGGTAGCGGGGCAGACCCGTACCGGCCGGGATGAGCTTACCGAGGATGACGTTCTCCTTGAGGCCCAGCAGCGGGTCCGACTTGGCGTGGATCGCCGCGTCGGTGAGCACCCGGGTCGTCTCCTGGAAGGAGGCGGCCGACAGCCAGGACTCGGTGGCCAGCGAGGCCTTGGTGATACCCATCAGCTGCGGACGGCCGGAGGCGGGGTGACCGCCCTCGGAGACCACGCGACGGTTCTCCTGCTCGAAGCGGCCGCGCTCGACGAGCTCGCCCGGGAGCAGCTCGGCGTCGCCCGACTCGATGATCGTCACGCGGCGGAGCATCTGCCGGATGATGATCTCGATGTGCTTGTCGTGGATCGACACACCCTGCGAGTTGTAGACCTTCTGGACCTCGGCGACCAGGTGGACCTGGACGGCACGCTGGCCCATGATGCGCAGGACGTCGTGCGGGTTGGTGGCACCCATGGTCAGCTTCTGGCCGACCTCGACCGCCTCGCCCTCGCTCACCAGGAGCTTGACACGCTTGGAGACCGGGTAGGCGATCTCGTCGGTGCCGTCGTCCGGGGTGACGACGATCTTGCGGGTCTTCTCGGTGTCCTCGATGCGGACCCGGCCCTGCGCCTCCGAGATCGGGGCCACACCCTTGGGGGTACGGGCCTCGAAGAGCTCGACGACACGCGGCAGACCCTGGGTGATGTCGTCACCGGCCACACCACCGGTGTGGAAGGTACGCATGGTCAGCTGGGTACCGGGCTCACCGATGGACTGGGCGGCGATGATGCCGACCGCCTCACCGATGTCGACCAGCTTGCCGGTGGCCAGCGAACGCCCGTAGCACATGGCGCAGGTGCCGACGGCCGACTCACAGGTCAGGATCGAGCGGGTCTTGACCTCGGCGATGCCGTGGCGGATCAGCTCGTCGATCAGCACGTCACCGAGGTCGGTGTTGGCGGTGGCCAGCAGCTTGCCGTCGACGGTGATGTCCTCGGCGAGCATGCGGGCGTAGACGCTGGTCTCGACGTCGTCGGCCTTGCGCAGCACGCCGTCGGCGCCCACGGAGCCGATCGCCAGCTTCAGGCCGCGCTCGGTGCCGCAGTCCTCCTCGCGAATGATGACGTCCTGGGAGACGTCGACCAGACGACGGGTGAGGTAACCGGAGTCGGCGGTACGCAGGGCGGTGTCCGCGAGACCCTTACGGGCACCGTGGGTGGAGATGAAGTACTCCAGCACGGAGAGACCCTCACGGAACGACGCCTTGATGGGTCGCGGGATGGTCTCGTTCTTCGCGTTGGACACCAGACCACGCATACCGGCGATCTGGCGCATCTGCATCATGTTTCCACGCGCGCCCGAGTCGACCATCATGAAGATCGGGTTGGTCTTCGGGAAGTTCGCGGCCATGGCGTCCGCGACCTCGTTGGTCGCCTGGGTCCAGATGCCGACGAGCTCCTGCTTGCGCTCGTCGTTGGTGATCAGACCGCGCTCGTACTGCTTCTGGACCTTCTCCGCCTTCGCCTCGAAGCCCTCCAGGATCTGGGGCTTGCTCGGCGGGACGATGACGTCCGAGATCGAGACGGTGACACCCGAACGGGTCGACCAGTGGAAGCCGGCCGCCTTCAGGTTGTCCAGGGTCGCCGCGACGGTGACCTTGGGGTAGCGCTCGGCCAGGTCGTTGACGATCGCGGAGAGCTGCTTCTTGCCCACCTCGTAGTCGACGAACGGGTAGTCCTCGGGCAGCAGCTCGTTGAAGAGCGCGCGGCCCAGGGTGGTCTTCAGGCGGAAGGACTCGCCCTCGAACCAGGAGGACTGGCCGTCCTCGTCCACCGGCGGGGTCCAGCCGCGGGGCGGCACGGTGCCGATGGGCAGGCGCAGCTCGATCGGGGCCTGGACGTCCAGCTCGCGGGCGTCGAAGGCCATGATCGCCTCGGCGGTCGACGAGAAGGTGCGGCCGGCGCCCTTCACGTTGTCGCGGTCCGAGGTGAGGAAGAACAGACCGAGCACCATGTCCTGGGTCGGCATGGTGACGGGGCGACCGTCGGCCGGCTTCAGGATGTTGTTCGAGGACAGCATCAGGATGCGGGCCTCGGCCTGCGCCTCCGCGGAGAGCGGCAGGTGGACGGCCATCTGGTCACCGTCGAAGTCCGCGTTGAACGCGGTGCAGACGAGCGGGTGGATCTGGATGGCCTTGCCCTCGACCAGCTGCGGCTCGAAGGCCTGGATGCCGAGGCGGTGCAGGGTGGGCGCGCGGTTCAGCAGGACCGGGTGCTCGGCGATGACCTCTTCGAGGACGTCCCACACGACCGGGCGGGCGCGCTCGACCATGCGCTTGGCCGACTTGATGTTCTGCGCGTGGTTCAGGTCGACCAGGCGCTTCATCACGAACGGCTTGAAGAGCTCCAGCGCCATGGCCTTGGGCAGACCGCACTGGTGCAGCTTGAGCTGCGGGCCGACGACGATGACCGAACGGGCCGAGTAGTCGACGCGCTTGCCGAGCAGGTTCTGGCGGAAACGACCCTGCTTGCCCTTCAGCATGTCGCTGAGGGACTTCAGCGGGCGGTTGCCCGGGCCGGTGACCGGACGGCCGCGGCGGCCGTTGTCGAACAGCGCGTCGACGGCCTCCTGGAGCATGCGCTTCTCGTTGTTCACGATGATCTCGGGCGCGCCGAGGTCGAGAAGCCGCTTCAGGCGGTTGTTGCGGTTGATGACGCGGCGGTACAGGTCGTTCAGGTCGGAGGTCGCGAAGCGGCCACCGTCCAGCTGCACCATCGGACGCAGGTCCGGCGGGATGACCGGGACGCAGTCCAGCACCATGCCGTTGGGCTTGTTGGTGGTCTGCAGGAACGCGGAGACGACCTTGAGGCGCTTCAGCGCACGGGTCTTCTTCTGGCCCTTGCCGGTGCGGATGATCTCGCGCAGGCGCTCGGACTCCTCCGCCAGGTCGAAGGTCTCCAGGCGGTCCTTGAGGGCCGCCGCGCCCATCGAGCCGGAGAAGTAGGTGCCGAAGCGGTCGCGCAGCTCGCGGTAGAGCAGCTCGTCGCCCTCGAGGTCCTGGACCTTGAGGTTCTTGAAGCGGGCCCACACCTCGTCGAGGCGGTCGAGCTCGCGCTGCGCGCGGTCGCGCAGCTGCTTCATCTCGCGCTCGGCGCCCTCGCGCACCTTGCGGCGCACGTCGGCCTTGGCGCCCTCGGCCTCCAGCTCGGCCAGGTCGGTCTCGGCCTTCTTGGCACGGGCCTCGAGGTCGGAGTCGCGGCGGTTCTCGATCTGCTGGCGCTCGACCGAGACGTGCGCCTCCAGGGACGGCAGGTCGCGCTGGCGGCGCTCGTCGTCGACCCAGGTGATCATGTAGGCGGCGAAGTAGATGACCTTCTCAAGGTCCTTCGGCGCCAGGTCGAGCAGGTAGCCGAGGCGGGACGGCACACCCTTGAAGTACCAGATGTGGGTGACCGGGGCGGCCAGCTCGATGTGGCCCATCCGCTCACGGCGCACCTTGGCGCGGGTCACCTCGACGCCGCAGCGCTCGCAGATGATGCCCTTGAAGCGGACGCGCTTGTACTTACCGCAGTAGCACTCCCAGTCCCGGGTGGGGCCGAAGATCTTCTCGCAGAAGAGGCCGTCCTTTTCGGGCTTCAGGGTGCGGTAGTTGATGGTCTCCGGCTTCTTGACCTCGCCGTGCGACCACTGGCGGATGTCGTCGGCGGTGGCCAGGCCGATGCGGAGCTCGTCGAAGAAGTTGACGTCAAGCACTGGTCGTCAAGCCCTCTTTCGTAAGTCGAGAGTCGTTCGTGTGGTCTGAGGGGGGCCTGGGGGCGGGCCGGCTGCTCAGCGGGCAGCCGGCCCCACCTCCGTCAGACCTCTTCGACGCTGCTCGGCTCGCGCCGGGACAGGTCGATGCCGAGCTCCTCGGCGGCGCGGAAGACGTCCTCGTCGGAGTCCCGCATCTCGATGGACTGGCCGTCCGAGGACAGCACCTCCACGTTGAGGCAGAGCGACTGCATTTCCTTGATGAGGACCTTGAAGGACTCGGGAATGCCGGGCTCGGGGATGTTCTCGCCCTTGACGATGGCCTCGTAGACCTTCACGCGGCCGAGAACGTCGTCGGACTTGATGGTGAGCAGCTCCTGCAGCGCGTACGCGGCGCCGTATGCCTCAAGGGCCCACACCTCCATCTCACCGAAGCGCTGACCACCGAACTGCGCCTTACCACCGAGCGGCTGCTGGGTGATCATCGAGTACGGACCGGTCGAGCGGGCGTGCAGCTTGTCGTCGACCAGGTGGTGCAGCTTGAGGATGTACATGTAGCCGACCGAGATCGGCATCGGGAACGGCTCGCCGGAGCGGCCGTCGAACAGCCGGGCCTTGCCGGTGGAGTTCACCAGGCGCTCGCCGTCACGGGTGAGCGTGGTGTGGTCCAGCAGACCGGTGATCTCGTCCTCGCGGGCGCCGTCGAAGACCGGGGTGGCGAGGTTGGTGCCACCCTCGACGCTGTCGGCGCCGATCACCTGCAGGCGCTTGGCCCACTCGTCGGCGAGGCCGGAGACGTCCCAGCCCTGCTTGGCGAGCCACCCGAGGTGGATCTCCAGGACCTGTCCCGGGTTCATTCGGGACGGGACGCCCAGCGGGTTGAGGATGATGTCGACCGGGGTGCCGTCCTCCAGGAACGGCATGTCCTCGACCGGCAGGATCTTGGAGATGACGCCCTTGTTGCCGTGACGGCCGGCGAGCTTGTCACCGTTGGTGATCTTGCGCTTCTGGGCCACGTAGACGCGGACCAGCTGGTTGACACCCGGGGGAAGCTCGTCGCCCTCCTCGCGGTCGAACACGCGCACGCCGATGACCTTGCCGGACTCACCGTGCGGGACCTTCAGCGAGGTGTCGCGGACCTCACGTGCCTTCTCGCCGAAGATCGCGCGGAGCAGGCGCTCCTCCGGGGTCAGCTCGGTCTCGCCCTTCGGGGTGACCTTGCCGACCAGGATGTCGCCGGTGACGACGTCGGCGCCGATGCGGATGATGCCGCGCTCGTCGAGGTCGGCGAGGACCTCCTCGGAGACGTTCGGGATGTCCCGGGTGATCTCCTCGGGGCCGAGCTTGGTGTCACGGGCGTCGACCTCGTGCTCCTCGATGTGGATCGAGGAGAGGACGTCGTCCTGCACGAGGCGCTGCGACAGGATGATCGCGTCCTCGTAGTTGTGGCCCTCCCACGACATGAACGCCACGAGCAGGTTCTTGCCGAGGGCCATCTCGCCCTCGTCGGTGCACGGGCCGTCGGCCAGCACCTGGTTGACCTCGACCCGGGCGCCCTCGTCCACGAGCACCTTCTGGTTGAAGGCGGTGCCCTGGTTCGAGCGGGTGAACTTGGCGGCGCGGTACGTGGTGTACGTGCCGTCGTCGTTGGCCACGGTGACGTAGTCGGCCGAGACCTCCTGGACGACACCCGCCTTCTCGGCGGTGATGACGTCGGCGGCGTCGACGGCGCAGCGGTACTCCATGCCGGTACCGACCAGCGGGGCCTCGCTCTTCAGCAGCGGCACCGCCTGGCGCATCATGTTCGAGCCCATGAGCGCGCGGTTGGCGTCGTCGTGCTCGAGGAACGGGATCATGGCGGTCGCGACCGACACCATCTGGCGCGGCGAGACGTCCATGTAGTCGATCTCGGTGCCCGGGATGTAGTCGATCTCGCCACCACGGCGGCGGACCAGGACGCGGGGCTCGGCGAAGTGCAGGTCCGCGGTCAGCGGGGCGTTCGCCTGGGCGATGACGTAGCGGTCCTCCTCGTCGGCGGTCAGGTAGTCGACCTGCTCGGTGACCACGCCGTCGACGACCTTGCGGTACGGGGTCTCGATGAAACCGAACGCGTTGACCCGGCCGTACGAGGCCAGCGAGCCGATCAGACCGATGTTCGGGCCTTCGGGGGTCTCGATCGGACACATGCGGCCGTAGTGCGAGGGGTGCACGTCACGGACCTCGAAGCCGGCGCGCTCACGGGAGAGACCGCCGGGGCCGAGGGCGGACAGACGGCGCTTGTGGGTCAGGCCCGACAGCGGGTTCGTCTGGTCCATGAACTGGGACAGCTGGCTGGTGCCGAAGAACTCCTTGATGGAGGCGACGACCGGCCGGATGTTGATCAGGGTCTGCGGCGTGATCGCCTCGACGTCCTGGGTGGTCATGCGCTCGCGCACGACGCGCTCCATACGGGCGAGACCCGTACGGACCTGGTTCTGGATGAGCTCGCCCACGTTGCGCAGGCGGCGGTTGCCGAAGTGGTCGATGTCGTCGACCTCGACCACGATGTCGCGGCCGGTCTCGTCACGCCAGTCGACCTCGCCGGCGTGCAGCTTGACCAGGTACTTGATCGCGTTGATGATGTCGGGCTCGGTGAGCACACCGGAGTCCAGCGACTCGGCGTTGCCGAGCTTGCGGTTCACCTTGTAGCGGCCGACCTTGGCGAGGTCGTAGCGCTTCGGGTTGAAGTACAGGTTCTCCAGCAGCGTCTGCGCGGCCTCGCGCGTCGGCGGCTCGCCCGGACGCAGCTTGCGGTAGATGTCCAGCAGCGCGTCGTCCTGGCCCTGGGTGTGGTCCTTCTCCAGGGTGGCGCGCATCGACTCGTACTCGCCGAACTCCTCGAGAATCATCTCGTTGGTCCAGCCGAGCGCCTTGAGCAGCACGGTGACCGACTGCTTGCGCTTGCGGTCGATGCGGACGCCGACCATGTCGCGCTTGTCGATCTCCATCTCCAGCCAGGCACCACGCGAGGGGATGACCTTGCAGGAGTAGATCTCCTTGTCGGAGACCTTGTCCAGGGTGGAGTCGAAGTACACACCCGGGGAGCGGACGAGCTGCGAGACGACGACACGCTCGGTGCCGTTGATCACGAACGTGCCCTTGTGGGTCATGAGCGGGAAATCGCCCATGAAGACCGTCTGAGACTTGATCTCACCGGTCTCGTTGTTGGTGAACTCGGCCGTGACGAAGAGCGGGGCCGCGAACGTGAAGTCGCGGTCCTTGCACTCGTCAATGGAGTTCTTCGGCGGCTCGAAACGGTGGTCGCGGAAGGTCAGGGACATCGACCCACTGAAGTCCTCGATCGGGGAGATCTCCTCGAAGATCTCCTCCAGACCGGACTTGGTGGGGACGTCCAGACCGTTCTCCAGCGCCTCCTCGACGCGGGACTTCCAGGCCGCGTTGCCGAGCAGCCAGTCAAAGCTCTCGGTCTGCAGGGCCAGGAGGTTCGGGACCTCGAGGGGCTCCTTGATCTTCGCGAACGAGACGCGGAGCGGGGCGGTGGATGCGGCGGAATTGTTCGAGGCGTTGCGCGGCGCGGCCAAGAGGGGGGTCCTTCCGAGGGCTCGGAGCTCACTACGCGCGTACCAGCCGGGCCTTCACGGGCTTGGTCCCGCCTCCTCGCCACTGGCCTCTGCCGAGGTCGAAACCCCAGGTCAGAGCCGCTTTGCGGAGGCGATGCCAGACCCCTTCAGGGCAACGCCGACTCCGGGCGACGAGTCACGGAGCAGCTAACAGGCAGCGCAAAGGGACAGTGTAGCCAAAGGCGACACTGCTGTCCAGCTCTGATTCGGAAACCGAATCGGAGACTCCTCCCGGTAGCCGTCGGGCGCGGACGCCCGCCGGGTACTGCATCGGCCCGGACTCGCCGGGCCCCACGACTCACGTGGAGTCACTTCCCTCCGGAGCCGCCGGTTATGCATCCGGCGGCGGACCAACCGGGCGGACTCGCGCCTTGAGAATCGCGCGCCGTGCCAGGTTCGTCAAGGGCCCGCCTCCGGCGCGGACCTCGACCCCTCCATCGCGCCGGACCACCCCGGCGTTACAGAAGCCGTGGTCGGGGCCGCACCCGATGACAGCGATCACCATACCCGGCCGCACCGACAGTGCCGAGTGGGCGTTCGGCCACACCGGTGTGTCCGGCGCCGGCCCCGCCGCCCGCACGCGGGTACGAAAAAGGCCGGGCCGACCACCCGCAAGGGTGATCGGCCCGGCCCGCAGCCCCCTCAGAGGGGGCGGAGAGTCACTTGACGGTGACCTTGGCGCCGGCGCCCTCGAGGGCAGCCTTGGCCTTCTCGGCAACGTCCTTGGCAACCTTCTCCAGGACCTTGGCACCAGCGGTGTCAACGAGGTCCTTGGCCTCCTTCAGGCCGAGGGAGGTCAGGGTGCGCACCTCCTTGATGACCTGGATCTTCTTGTCGCCGGCCGACTCGAGGATGACGTCGAACTCGTCCTGCTCCTCGGCAGCGGCCTCGGTGGCGACCGGGCCGGCGATGCCGGCAACGGCGACCGGGGCGGCAGCGGTGACGTCGAACTTGTCCTCGAAGGCCTTCACGAACGCGGCCAGCTCGATGAGGGTGAGCTCCTCGAACTGCGCGAGCAGCTCGTCCTGGGTCAGCTTCGCCATGATTGGCGTCCTTCCACTAAATCGGCAGGTGGTGCCGGATGTACGGGTTGGCGGGCGTACGGGCCCGCAGCGAGGCAAGGCCCCGGCCGATTACTCGGCCGCGGTCTCCTCGGCGGCGGGAGCCGGCGTACCGGCACCGCCCTGCTCGACCTTGTCGCGCAGCGCGTCCACGGTGCGGACGAGCTTCGACGGCAGGGCCTGGAAGAGCGCGGCAGCCTGGGACTGCTTGGCCTTCAGGGCACCCGCCAGCTTGGCGAGCAGCACCTCGCGGGACTCGAGGTCCGCGAGCTTCTTGATCTCGTCGGCGGACAGCGCCTTGCCGTCAAGGACACCGCCCTTGATGACGAGAGCAGGGTTCTCCTTGGCGAAGTCACGCAGAGCCTTCGCCGACTCCACCGGGTCACCGGTGACGAAGGCGACAGCCGTCGGACCGGCGAACAGGTCGTCCAGCTCCGTGATCCCGACCTCGTTGGCCGCGATCTTGGTCAGCGTGTTCTTCACCACGGCGTACTGGGCGTTGTCACCCAGCGAGCGACGCAGGGTCTTGACCTGCTTCACCGTGAGACCGCGGTACTCGGTCAGCACAGCCGCGTTCGAGCCACGGAAAAGCTCCGTGATCTCGGCGACGGCGGCAGCCTTGTCGGGCCTAGCCATAGGCGTACGCCTCCTTCCGTGATGTCGAAGTCGGGCCGACCGCGAGAGTCGACCATTCGCGCCTCGAACCACCGGACGGAGGAAAGCCCCTGCGGAAAAGCAGATGAGCCCCGGTGCGCAGGCGCACGGGGCTCGGCGTGAACTCGACGGATCCACGTGCGGGGCACGCGACCCGGAGGTCAAAGCTCCAAACAGTCCTGCGCGGGCTGCCTGCGCGCGAAGCGCAGGTCCTTCGGTCGCGCACTCCCTTGCGGGTGCACGGCGACAACCAGCGGTCTTTGGCTTGGGTAACACTAGCCGGACGCCGCCGTCCGGGGCAAATCGCCCCCGGCCGGCGCCCGGCGGGCCGGGCCCGGCGGGCTCAGCGGGCCAGCGGGGAGACGCTGCGGGTGCCGGTGTCCACGGTGTCCGACTCCGCCGGGGCCTGCACCGAGAGCGGGCCGCCGGGCTCGGTGTAGACCACCGAATCGTCCAGCCGGCCGCTGTCCCCGGTGCCGGTGCGCTCCATCCGGACCAGCTGGTCCTTGTCGTTCAGCCAGAGGTCCAGGGTGAGCGAGGCCGAGCCGCCGGGGGCCAGCGCGGTCCGCAGGCCCTCCCGGCGGGCCCCGCTGAGCTGGGTCTGCGCCGCCGCGTAGCGGGCCGCGTCGGTGGTCACCCGGTAGTGCTCGACCGTCGAGTCCTCGAACTTCTCCTCGCCGACGTACTGGGCGGTGGTCCCGTCGGCGGTCGCGGCGGCCAGCGCCACCACCGGATTGAGCAGGTCGATCAGCCCCGCGTAGGGGATCTCCCGGTGCCCGTCCGGGCCCTGCGGCCCGGCGAACCGCTCCCAGTGCCTGCCGCCCTGCCGGGCCGCGGTGGCCGCGTCACCGCCCTCGTAGGCGACGGTGTCCACGACGATCAGCTGCTCGGCGGCGGCCGGGGTGGAACGTTTGACCTGGAGCGCGGTCTTCGGCTGCCAGAACAGCGGCCCGGAGCCGGCGTCCGCGCCCAGCCGGTAGCTCACCTTGGCCCGGCGGGCGGTCTGCATCGCCAGCTGGGAGGAGAGCAGCACCCCGTGCGGGGAGCGGTCGGTCGGCTTGGCCGGCCAGGTCGGCGAGGCGCTGCTGGGCGTCGGCGTCGGGGAGCCGGGCGCGCTCGACGAAGGGGACGGCTCCGGGGTGCCGGCCGAGCTGCACCCGGCAGCCAGCACCGCGACGGTGACCACCGCCGCCAGCCGCTGCCGCACCGCCATCCACGCCTCCCCGTCCGAACACTGCGTCCCGCCCACCTTGCCACCCGGCCTCGCGCGGCCCGGTGGCACCCCCCGCCACTCGGCCGCACGACCCGCCGCGCGGCCCCTACGGCACCGGCGTGGCGGAGGGGTCGGCCGACGGCTCGGTGGCGGTCTCGGCGCCCTCGGCGACGTCCGTGGTGGTCACCACCGCGCCGGCCGCGCCGCGGACCGTGGAGCGCACCCGCAGCAGCCGGTCCCCGGGGGCCACCCAGAAGTCGTACTCGAGCGTGCCGACCCCGTTCCGCTCGTAGTAGCCGAGCAGTTCGGTCAGCCGGGCGGGGCTCAGCCCCTCGTCGGCGCCGAAGTAGTCCGCCGGTGACGCGGTGCCGCGGTAGTGCGCGACCGTCCCGCCGTTCAACTGCTCGCCGCCGAGCGGGGTGAGCTTGCCGGCGAGCGCCATCGCGCGCGCCGGGCCGCCCGGGTTGGACAGCAGGCCGGTGATCCAGCCGCCCGCCCAGCCGGCCGTTCCGTTCGCGCCGTTCGCCGCCGCCCGCGGGTCCAGCGACTCCGCCCCGGCCCGCTCCGCCGTCCTGGACGCCGCTCCCGGGTAGCCGAGCTCCAGCGCGCCGTTCCGGCCCTGCAGCCGTCCGGTGCCCAGCTCGTCGGTGACGGTCAGCTCGGCCGTGTCGTGGGCGCCCCAGGAGAGCGCCCCGTCGGCGCTGCGCCGCCCGGCCGGGCCCTCCTGGACCACCTGGACCCTGGCCCCGCCGGCGTCGTCCAGCCGCTGGGAGGCGGACAGCAGCACCTGCCGGGGCGGGCGCACGGTGGGGCGGTCGCTGATCGGGGTGCGGTCACCGGAGACGGCCAGCACGCTGCAGGCGGTCAGGCCGGCGGCGAGCATCAGCAGGGCCGCCCCCTTGGCGGCGGGGCGAAGGGCGGGCACGGCACTCTCCGGCGGTCGGACGGCGGCGCCCCCTGGGGGCGGGAGCGCGCGGGCGGACCGGGCGAGCGTACGACGGACCGCGGGCCGGTTCCCCCCGCCGGGGGTATCGATCGGGAAACGACGGCGGGCCCGCACCCCCGGCGAAGGGGGTACGGGCCCGCCGTACGGACGTCGACTGCGATCAGACCGCGGCCGGGTCCTCCTCGACGAGGAGGTTGCGGGTGCGGTTCGGGTCCACCAGGATGCCGGGGCCCATGGTGGTCGAGAACGCGGTCTTCTTGATGTAGCGGCCCTTGGCGGCGGACGGCTTGGCGCGGAGCACCTCGTCCAGCGCGGCGGCGTAGTTCTCGACCAGCTGCTCGTCGGTGAAGGAGGCCTTACCGATGATGAAGTGCAGGTTCGAGTGCTTGTCGACGCGGAACTCGATCTTGCCGCCCTTGATGTCGTTGACGGCCTTGGCGACATCGGGGGTGACGGTGCCGGTCTTCGGGTTCGGCATCAGGCCACGGGGACCGAGCACGCGGCCGAGACGGCCGACCTTGCCCATGAGGTCCGGGGTGGCGACGACGGCGTCGAAGTCCAGCTTGCCCTTGGCGACCTCGTCGATGAGCTCGTCGGCACCGACGATGTCGGCACCCGCAGCACGCGCGGCCTCGGCACGCTCGCCGGTCGCGAAGACCAGGACCCGAGCGGTCTTACCGGTGCCGTGCGGGAGGATCACGGTGCTGCGGACCATCTGGTCGGCCTTGCGCGGGTCGACGCCCAGACGCATGGCGACCTCGACGGTGCCGTCGAACTTGCTGGTGCTGGTCGCCTTGGCGAGGCGGACGGCCTCGAGGGGGGCGTAAAGGCGCTCGCGGTCGACCTGGGCGTCCGCGGCCTTCAGGGCCTTGCTGCGCTTCATAGCTGCTCCTGAATGGTGATGGGAGTTGTGGTATTCACGGGCCAGCGCAGGCCCTACCACGGGGAACGAGAAGGGGTGATCAGCCCTCGACGGTGATGCCCATCGACCGGGCGGTGCCGGCGATGATCTTCGCCGCGGCGTCCAGGTCGTTGGCGTTCAGGTCGGGCATCTTCGTGGTGGCGATCTCGCGGACCTGGGCGCTGGTGAGCTTCGCGACCTTGGTCTTGTGCGGCTCGCTGGAGCCCTTCTCGATACCGGCGGCCTTCAGGATGAGGCGCGCGGCCGGCGGCGTCTTCGTGATGAAGGTGAAGGAACGGTCCTCGTAGACCGTGATCTCCACCGGCACGATCATGCCGCGCTGCGACTCGGTCGCGGCGTTGTAGGCCTTGCAGAACTCCATGATGTTGACGCCGTGCTGACCCAGCGCGGGGCCGACCGGCGGAGCCGGGTTGGCCGCACCGGCGTTGATCTGGAGCTTGATAAGCCCCGTGACCTTCTTCTTCTTGGGAGGCATGTCTCTCCGGGTCCTTCCGAGAGGTGATTGCTGGTGTGTGCCGATCCGGGGCGACACCCGGTCGCCAGCACACACATCGGACCAGGCTAACGCCTCGGCGTCGCTGGACCAAAACGGATTCGGGGCGGGGCCCTCGGCCCCGCCCCGAATCCGAAGACCGTACGACTAGTTCTTCTGGATCTGGTCGAAGGAGAGCTCGACCGGGGTCTCCCGGCCGAAGATCTCGACCAGGCCCTTGACCTTCTTCGAGTCGGGGTTGATCTCGTTGATGGTCGCCTGCAGGGTGGCGAACGGGCCGTCGGTGACGGTGACCGAGTCGCCGACCTCGAAGTCGAGCACCTGGATCTCGCTGGGCTTGACCGGCGAGGGCTTGCCGGCCTCCTTCGCGGCCTGGCGCTCCACGTCGGGGGCGAGCATCTTGACGACCTCGTCCAGGGTCAGCGGGTACGGGTCGTAGGCGTTGCCGACGAAGCCGGTGACACCGGGGGTGTTGCGCACGACGCCCCAGGACTCCGGGGTGAGGTCCATGCGCACCAGGACGTAGCCGGGGAGCTTGTTCTGGCGGATGGTCTTGCGGTCGCCGTTCTTGATCTGGACGACCTCCTCCTGCGGCACCTCGGCCTGGAAGATGTACTCCTCGACGTTGAGGGAGACGGCGCGCTGCTCCAGGTTCTGCTTCACCCGGTTCTCGTAGCCGGCGTAGGTGTGGATCACGTACCACTCGCCCGGCATGAACCGCAGGTCCTCGCGGAACTTGGCGACCGGGTCGACCTCGACGGCCGGCTCGGCCTCGGTGTCGTCGGCCTCCTCGGCGGCGGCCTCCTCGGCAGGCTCCTCGTCGGACTCCACGTGCAGCGCGGCCTCCTCGGCCGACTCCCCGGCCTCGGCCTCGTCGTAGGCCTCGGTCTCGTCCTCGTCGGCGTCGACGGCGTCCACGATCTGCTGCTCGTCGGTCTCGACGTCGTCAGCCAGCTCGGCCGCGTCCTCGGCGGCGACATCCGCCGCGCGGACGGTCTCGTCGGCGTCGTACAGGGGGGACTCAGACACGGTGGCTGCTTCTTTCCTGGAGATGGTGAAGGTGGCGCGCTCCGCGACGGACCGGCGACGCTCCGCTCACGCGGTCGCCGGACGTTCGCCCCGGAGACTTCAACAGTACCGAGTCAACGGTAGCGGCCTCGTCCCGCCGACGCAGACAGCTCGACCCGGGCCGAGGACCGGCCCGGGTCGGGGAAGCTGATTCGAAGGTGGACGGCTGCGTCAGCCGAAGATCCAGAGGGCGGCCTTGGCGAAGCCGTAGTCGAGGCCCCACACGAAGGCCATCACGATCACGACGAACACGACCACGACGCTGGTGTAGCTCATCAGCTGGTTGCGGGTCGGCCACACGACCTTGCGGAGCTCGGCGATGATCTGCCGGTAGAACAGCGCGAGCCGGGCGAAGACGCCCTTCTTGCCGCGCTTGCCGGACTTCTTGTCGCCAGAGCGCTTGCGGCGCGACTCGCCCTCAGCGGGCGTGGTCTCGGCAGCGCCGTCGGTCCCCTCGGGGTTGCCGCTCTCAGGCGTTGCGGTGGAGCCCGTGGTCTCCGTCACTCGTCCTCACCTGAATCCGGGTCCTGCCGGACGTCGACTGCGTGCCCGAGAAGGGCACGAGCGGCCGGCTAACGGTGCTGATCGGCGCCCTCTCCGCATCAAGCCCGCTCGCTCTTCGGAGCGAACGGGCTGAATACGGATCAAGCAGCAGGGCAAGAGGGACTTGAACCCCCAACCGCCGGTTTTGGAGACCGGTGCTCTACCAATTGAGCTATTGCCCTACGGAACCTCGCGGCCCCAGTAGCGACCACCAACCTACCGCATCTTCCGCTGATCCCCGTACAGGTTCTGCACGGCGGCGGAGGATCCGGTTCGCTCGGTGTCCGTCGAGCAGTGAGTGTACGTGGTCGGAGGGCGTTTGGTCGAACCTCTTCTTTTCCGGCCGTCACCCGGGCCCCACCGGCCGCGATGTGGACGGCCCCGTACATATGGTGAAACCGCCATGCCCGGCCCGTGTGCGGTCTGCGACGATGCAGGCATGAGCGCTTCCACCCCGCAGCCCGACAGTTCCGTCCGCCCCGCCGACCGCCGCGTCTCCGCCCGGATCGGCGCCATCGCCGAGTCCGCCACCCTCGCCGTGGACGCCAAGGCCAAGGCCCTGAAGGCGGCCGGCCGTCCGGTCATCGGCTTCGGCGCCGGCGAGCCGGACTTCCCCACCCCGGACTACATCGTCGAGGCGGCCGTCGAGGCCTGCCGCGACCCGAAGAACCACCGCTACACCCCGGCCGGCGGCCTGCCGGAGCTCAAGGAGGCGATCGCGGCCAAGACGCTGCGCGACTCCGGCTACGCGGTGGACGCCTCCCAGGTGCTGGTGACCAACGGCGGCAAGCAGGCGATCTACGAGGCGTTCGCGGCGATCCTCGACCCGGGCGACGAGGTCATCGTCCCGGCGCCGTACTGGACCACCTACCCCGAGTCGATCCAGCTGGCCGGCGGCGTGCCGGTGGAGGTCGTGACCGACGAGACCACCGGCTACAAGGTCTCGGTCGAGCAGTTGGAGGCCGCCCGCACCGAGAACACCAAGGTGGTGCTGTTCGTCTCGCCGTCCAACCCGACCGGCGCGGTGTACACCCGGGCCGAGGCCGAGGCGATCGGCCGTTGGGCGCTGGAGCACGGGCTGTGGGTGCTCACCGACGAGATCTACGAGCACCTGGTCTACGGCGACGCGGAGTTCACCTCGCTGCCGGCCCTGCTGCCCGAGCTGGCCGACAAGACCATCGTGGTCAACGGCGTCGCCAAGACCTACGCGATGACCGGCTGGCGGGTGGGCTGGGTGATCGGTCCCAAGGACGTCGTCAAGGCCGCGACCAACCTGCAGTCGCACGCCACCTCGAACGTCTCCAACGTGGCCCAGCGCGCCGCCCTGGCCGCCGTGGCCGGCGACCTCTCGGCCGTGCACGAGATGCGCACCGCCTTCGACCGGCGCCGGCGCACCATCGTGAGGATGCTCAACGAGATCGACGGCGTGGTCTGCCCCGAGCCCGAGGGCGCGTTCTATGTCTACCCGTCGGTCAAGGCCCTGCTGGGCAAGGAGATCCGCGGGCAGCGCCCGCAGACCTCCGCCGAGCTGGCCTCGCTGATCCTGGACGAGGCCGAGGTCGCGGTCGTCCCCGGTGAGGCCTTCGGCACCCCCGGCTACCTGCGGCTCTCCTACGCGCTGGGCGACGCCGACCTCGCCGAGGGCGTCGGCCGCATCCAGAAGCTGCTGTCGGAAGCGCGCGACTGACCCTCGGAGAACCAGGTCGGCCGCCGCTGACCGGACCGCCCTCTTTTCACCCCTTCGGGGGACGGAAAGAGGGCGGTTCCCGTAGCACCCCCCGATGCGGCAGGATTCGTGAATGGAACGCCTGCTGAACCCGCGAGACGTCAGGGACCTTCCGAAGGCCCACCTGCACCTGCACTTCACCGGCTCGATGCGCCCGGCCACCCTGCTCGAACTGGCCGACAAGCACGGGGTCCGGCTGCCGGAGGCGCTCAGCTCCGACGAGCCCCCCAAGCTGCGGGCCACCGACGAACGCGGCTGGTTCCGCTTCCAGCGCCTCTACGACACCGCCCGCTCCTGCCTGCGCGACGAGAGCGACATCCGCCGGCTGGTCCTGGAGACCGCCGAGGACGAGCGGCGGGACGGCTCCCGCTGGCTGGAGATCCAGGTCGACCCGACCTCCTACGCACCCCGGCTGGGCGGCCTGATCCCCGCCCTGGAGCTGATCCTGGACGCGGTGGACGACGCCGCCGCGGCCACCGGGGTCGGCATCCGGGTCCTGGTCGCCGCCAACCGGATGAAGTCCCCGATGGACGCCCGGACGCTGGCCCGCCTCGCCGTCCGGTACGCCGACCGGGGCGTGGTCGGCTTCGGCCTCTCCAACGACGAGCGGCGCGGCCTGGCCCGGGACTTCGACCGGGCCTTCGACATCGCCCGCAAGGGCGGGCTGCTGGCCGCCCCGCACGGCGGCGAGCTGGCCGGCCCGGAGTCCGTCCGGGACTGCCTGGACGACCTCGGCGCCGGCCGGATCGGCCACGGCGTGCGCGCCGCCGAGGACGAGCGGCTGATGCAGCGGCTGGCCGACCGTCAGATCACCTGCGAGGTCTGCCCGTCCTCCAACGTCTCGCTCGGCGTCTACGAGAACCCCGGGGACGTCCCGCTGCGGCGGCTGTTCGACGCGGGGGTGCCGCTCGCGCTCGGCGCCGACGACCCCCTGCTGTTCGGCACCCGGCTCGCCGCCCAGTACGACCTGGCCCGTGACGTCCTGGGCTTCTCCGACCAGGAGCTGGCCGAGCTGGCCCGCCAGTCGGTGCGCGGCTCGTGCGCGCCGGAGAGCGTCAGGAAGGAACTGCTGGCCGACATCGACACCTGGCTGACCGCCTGAGCGGGCACTACAGGCTGACGCCCACCATGACCGGCTCGTTGACCAGCTCCACCCCGAAGGCCGCCCGCACGCCGTCCCGGATCTCCCGGGCCAGGGCGAGCAGGTCCTCGGTGGTGGCGGCGCCGCGGTTGGTGAGCGCCAGGGTGTGCTTGGTGGAGAGGGTCGCCGGGCCGCTGCCGTAGCCCTTGCCGAACCCGGCCTTGTCGATCAGCCAGGCGGCCGAGGTCTTGGTGCGCCCGTCCGGCGCCGGGTAGGCGGGGGCGGTCAGCTCGCGCCCGGCGGCCACCGCCAGGAAGGCGGCGTACTGCTCGGCGCTCAGCACCGGGTTGGTGAAGAAGGAGCCGGCCGACCAGGTGTCGTGGTCCGCGGCGTCCAGCACCATGCCCTTGCCCGCCCGCAGGCCGAGCACCGCGTCGTGCGCCTCGCGCAGGCCGACCCGCTCGTCCTGGGCCACCCCGAAGTGCTTGGCGAC
The DNA here is from genome assembly GCF_040298605.1 of Kitasatospora sp. NPDC001527. Taxonomy (NCBI): domain Bacteria; kingdom Bacillati; phylum Actinomycetota; class Actinomycetes; order Kitasatosporales; family Streptomycetaceae; genus Kitasatospora; species Kitasatospora sp. NPDC001527. The sequence continues at coordinate 106,342 of NZ_JBEPAM010000002.1, forward strand.
CTCGGCGTAGCGGACCGGGGTGGAGCGCCCGGCGGCGTCCTCCAGCGCGAAGCGCACCCGCAGCACCACGTAGCGCTCCGGGTCCGCCTTGAAGCGGCTGTGCCGGTAGGAGAAGGCGCAGGCCTCGTTGCCGAGGGTGACGCTCTCGCCGGTGCGGCGGTCGTAGGCGACCACCTCGGTGACCGTCTGGGCGACCTCCTGGCCGTACGCGCCGACGTTCTGCACCGGGGTGGCGCCGGCCGAGCCGGGGATGCCGGCCAGGAACTCGATGCCGGCCAGGCCCGCCTCGACGGTGCGGGCCACCGCGTCGGCCCAGACCTCGCCGGCCGCCAGCTCCAGCGTTGTGCCGTCCAGGGCGAAGCCGGTGGTGGCGATCCGCAGGACGGTGCCGGGGAAGCCGGCGTCACCGATCACCAGGTTGGAGCCGCCGCCGATCACCAGCAGCGGCTCCCCCGCCGCGTCCGCGGCGCGGACGGCGGCGATCACCTCGTCGTCGGTGTGCGCGGTCACCAGGCGGCGGGCCGGGCCGCCGAGCCGCAGCGTGGTCAGCGGGGCGAGGGGGGCGTCGAGTTCTTCCAGCACGCCCCCCAGCGTACGGGGGCCCCGTACGCTCCCCCGCCGGGGCCGCGCTCAGGCCAGCCGGACGACCGCCCGGGACATGCCGAGCACCTTCTGGCCCGCGTAGGTCGCCACCAGGTCGACCTGCACCTTGCGGTCGTCGAGCAGCTTGGCCACCTTGCCGGTGACCTCGATCACCGAGCCGGCGCCGTCGTTGGGCACCGGCACCGGGCGGGTGAACCGGACGCCGTACTCGACCACCGCGCCCGGGTCGCCGACCCAGTCGGTGACCACCCGGACCGCCTCGGCCATGGTGAACATGCCGTGCGCGATGACGTCGGGCAGGCCGACCTCCAGGGCGACCTTCTCGTTCCAGTGGATCGGGTTGAAGTCGCCGGAGGCCCCCGCGTACTGCACCAGAGTGGCGCGGGTCACCGGGAAGGACTGCGCCGGCAGCTCGGTGCCGGCCTCGATCTCGTCGTAGCGGACCGTCATCGGGCTCACTCCCCCGCCTTCTCGTCGGCGGCCCGGGCCACCAGGGTCATGACGGACGTCACCACGTGCTCGCCGGACTCGTCCGCGATCTCGCCGCGCACGGTGAGCACGTCGTTGCCGGCCAGCGACTTGATGTTGTCGACGGTGACCACGACGGTCAGCCGGTCACCGGCCCGCACCGGGCGGGTGTAGGCGAACTTCTGGTCACCGTGCACCACCCGGCTGTAGTCCAGGCCGAGCTCCGGGTCGGTGACCACCTGGGCGGAGGCCCGCATGCTCAGCACGATGGGGAAGGTCGGCGGGGCGATGACGTCCGGGTGGCCGAGAGCCTTGGCCGCCTCCGGGTCGGTGTACGCCGGGTTGGCGTCACCCACGGCGACGGCGAACTCACGGATCTTCTCGCGGCCGACCTCGTACGGCTCGGTGGGCGGGTACGTCCGCCCGATGAAGGAGGGGTCGAGTGCCATCGGCAGAGCTCCTCGGAAACGCGGTGGACAAACGAAAAAAACTCCGGACCGCAACCCAGTGAGGGATGCGGCCCGGAGTCGGAGACCTGAATTCACACAGGCCCGATGCCCTGCGGTGAGGGTCAGCGGGTCTCGCGGTGCGCGGTGTGCGAGTTGCAGCGGGGGCAGTGCTTCTTCATCTCAAGACGGTCCGGGTCGTTACGCCGGTTCTTCTTGGTGATGTAGTTCCGCTCCTTGCACTCCACGCAGGCCAGCGTGATCTTCGGGCGGACATCGGTGGCAGCCACGGGAGTGCCTTCCTTGGACAATGAATAAGAACACAGACAAGAGTAGCCGACCGGGAGTGCGATCTCCCGACCGACTACGCGGGGTAGCGGTGACCGGACTTGAACCGGTGACACAGCGATTATGAGCCGCTTGCTCTACCAACTGAGCTACACCGCCACAGTGATCCGGAGCACGGCCGAAGCCGACTCCTTCTCACCAGAGCCCCCATGCGGAATCGAACCGCAGACCTTCTCCTTACCATGGAGACGCTCTACCGACTGAGCTATAGGGGCGAACGAGGAAGAGATTACACGTTCCGCGCCCAGAGGTGAAATCCGTATCCGGCGGCGAAGTCCGCAGGTCCGCGGCGCGCACGGCTGAGCGATCGAAGGCCCGGCGTTCGACCGGCCCCCGCGGCCGCGGCCCGACCCGATACGACTATTGCCCGCCTCCCGGCACCCCGGGCCCGCCGCCCGTAGGCTCGTCGCTCATTGACGCGAGCAGCAGCCGGACGCGAGCGAGGAGCCTGGCGATGGACAGCGCAGCCGCCGACGGGCCGCACCCCGGACCCGGCCCGGCCGCCAATCCACTCGGGCACGGACCCGTCCTGCTGCTCACCGGGGCCAGGCTGGCGGACGGCCGGGTGGTGGACGTGCGGATCAGCGGCGACCGGATCCAGGCCGTCGGCACCACCGGCGGGCTCGGCCCGCTGCCCGCCCTCCCCGGGGGGCCCACCGTCACCACCGGGGCCCGGATCGACCTGCGCGGCTACCTGCTGCTGCCGGCCCCGGCCGAGGCGCACGCCCACTACGACGTCGCGTTCTCCGCAGCGCTGCCCGCGCCCCCGCCGGAGACCCCCACCGAGCTCACCCGGCGGGTCACCGAGGCCGCGCTGACCTCGCTCGGCTACGGCGCGACCGCCCAGCGCACCCACGTCCGGATCGGCGACGTGCACGGGCTGCGCCGGCTGGAGGCGGTGCTCACCGCCCAGCAGGCGCTGCGCGGCCTCGCCGAGCTGCAGGCCGTGGCGATGCCCCGGCTGCTCACCGGCCGGGCCGGGGCGGACGGCCGGGCCCAGCTGCGGGAGGCGCTCAAGCTGGGCGCCACCGCGGCCGGCGGCTGCCCCGAGCTGGACCCGGACCCGGCGGGCTACGTCCAGCTGCTGCTGGAGGCCGCCCGGGAGGCGGACTGCGCGGTGGACCTGCACACCACCGCCGCCGACCCGGGCCGCCTCGCCCGGCTGGCCGGGGCGCTGGCACCGCTGCGGCCCCGGGTGGTGCTCGGGCCGTGCGGCGCGCTCGCGCCGGGCGCCTCGACGGTGCTGGCCAACGCCGGGGTCCGGGTGGTCTGCCTGCCGCAGAACGGCGGCTGCGCGGGGCTGGAGGGCCTGCCCTCCGGGCTGCGGCCGGCGCTCCTGCGCGAGCTGGTGAAGGCCCGGGTGCCGCTGGCGGCCGGCAGCGGGTCGCTGCGGGACGGCGCCAACCCGGTCGGTCGGGCCGATCCGCTGGAGGCCGCGTACCTGCTGGCGGCCGGCGGCGTGCTGGACGTGGACGGGGCGTACGACGCGGTGTCCAACCAGGCGCGGCTGGCGCTCGGGCTGCCGCCGGTGCGGGTGGACGCCGGTTTCCCGGCCGAGTTGCTGGCGGTGCGCGGGGACAGCCTGGCCGGGGCGCTGGCGGGCGGGCACAGCCGGCTGGTGGTGCACAGCGGACGGGTGGTCAGCCGGACCAGCGCGGTGCGGGAGTTCGCCGACACCGTGGCCCTGGCCCTGCCCCGGCAGTCCGACGGCACGGACGGGCGCGGGCCGAACGAGTGATCGGGGCGCGCGGCATGGCCACCGCGCGCCCCTCGCCGGAGCGGCGAAGCGGCGCCCCAGGCATCCCCCACATGGAGCGGGACGCCGCTTCCTCACCGCTGACGCTATGCCCGCGAACGGGTGGTTCCGGCGGGTCTTGACGGGCTGTTGTCGTTCGGGAGGCCGCTCTTGACGGCTCGTTGACGCGTGGGCCGGTCAGGGCTCGTAGCGGTAGCCGATTCCCGGTTCGGTGATCAGGTGGCGCGGCCGGGCCGGATCGCGCTCCAGCTTCCGCCGCAGCCCGGCCAGGTAGACCCGCAGGTAGTTGCCGCGCCGCTCCTGGGCCGGCCCCCAGACCTCGCGCAGGATCTGCCGCCCGGGCACCAGCCGGCCCGGGTTGGCCAGCAGCAGGGCGAGGATCCGCCACTCGGTCGGGGTGAGCCGCACCGGGCCGTCCGGACCGGTCACGGTGGTGGCGTCGAGGTCCACCGTGTGGTCGCCGATCACCGGCGCGGGCGCCGGGCCGGCGACCGGCGGGCGGCGCAGCACGGCGCGCAGCCGGGCCAGCAGCTCCTCCATCAGGAACGGCTTGGTGAGGTAGTCGTCGGCGCCCGCGTCCAGCGCGTCGACCTTGTCGGCGGCGCCGGAGCGGCCGGAGAGCACGATGATCGGCACCGCGCTGCGGCGGCGCAGGCCGCGCAGCACGTCCATGCCGTCCAGGTCGGGCAGGCCGAGGTCGAGCAGGACGGCGTCGGGGGCGCTGCGCGCGGCGCGGTCCAGGGCCTCGCCGCCGGTGGCGGCGGTGCGGACGGCGTACTGCCGGGCGCCCAGGTTGATCCGCAGGGTGCGCAGCAGCGCCGGCTCGTCGTCGACGACGAGGATCTCGCTCACGCGGGGGCCTCCGCGGGGTGGTCGGCCGACGGCGCGTGCGCCGCGGGCAGGGTGAGCAGCATGGTGGTGCCGCCGCCGGGGGTGTCCTCGACCTCCAGGCTGCCGCCCATGGCCTCGGCCAGGCCGCGGGAGAGCGCGAGGCCGAGGCCGACGCCGGTGGTGTTGTCGGTGTCGCCGAGGCGCTGGAAGGGCAGGAAGACCCGGTCGCGGTCCTCGGGGGCGATGCCGGGGCCGCGGTCGATCACCCGCAGCTCGACGCGGTCCCGCAGGTGGCTGGCGGCGACCAGCACGGGCGCGCCGGGCGCGTTGTGCCGCAGGGCGTTGGTGATCACGTTGGCGAGCACCCGTTCCAGCAGCGGCGGGTCGGCGAGCACCGGCGGCACGGTCTCCAGATCGAGCGGCTGGACGGGCGCGTACGGGTCGGCGAGCGAGTCGAGGGCGCGCGGCAGGATGTCGTCGAGGTGGGTCTCGGCGAGGTGCAGGGTGAGCGCGCCGGCCTGGAGTCGGCTCATGTCGAGCAGGTTGTCCACCAGACGGGTGAGTTTGACCAACGACTCGTCGGCGGTGGCGAGCAGTTCGGCCTGGTCCTCGGGCGAGAACTCGACGTCGGGGCTGCGCAGCGAGCCGACCGAGGCGAGGGCGGCGGCCAGCGGGGTGCGCAGGTCGTGGCTGACGGCGGCGAGCAGGGCGGTGCGCATCCGGTCGGCGGCCTTGATCGGTTCGACCTCGGCGGCGACCACGGCGAGCCGGTCGCGTTCCAGGGCGGCGGCGACGTGCGCGGCGAAGGCGGTGAGGACCCGCTGGTCGGCGGCGGGCAGCCGGCGGCCGGTGAGGACCAGCACGGCGTCGGCGCCGACCGGGACCTCGGTGGTCACCTCGTCCCGTTCCGGCCCGGGCTCCGCGCCGGCGCCGGCGGGAGCGGCCCCGGCGGCGCCCGCGGAGGCGTCGCAGGAGGCCAGCACCTCGCCGCCGGTGCGTTCCAGCAGGGCGACGGTGCGCATCCCGAAGGCGGTACGGGACTTCTCCAGCAGGGCGGGCAGTGCGTCGGCGCCGCGCAGCACGCTGCCGGCCAGGGTGGAGAGCGTCTCGGCCTCGGCGGTGGCCCGGGCCGCCCGGGCGGTGAGCCGGGTGGCGTGGTCGACCACGGTGGAGACGGTCAGCGCGACGGCGGCGAAGACCACCAGGGCGATGATGTTGTTGGTCTCGCCGATGGTGAAGTCGTGGACGGGCGGGATGAAGAAGTAGTTGAGCAGCACCGAGGCGACCAGCGAGGCCAGCAGGGCCGAGGTCGCGCCGCCGAGCAGGGCGACGATCACCACGCCGAGCTGGAAGATCAGCGCGTCGGTGGTGAGGTTGACGGTCTCGTGGAACTGCGAGAGCAGCGCGGTCAGCAGCCAGGGCACCACCAGGCCGGCGAGGAAGCCGGCGACGGTGCGCCGCCGGGAGTGGCGGCGGCCGAGCGCGGGCAGCCGGCCGCGGCCGGTGAACTCGTGGGTGACCATGTGGACGTCGATGTCCTCGGAGGCGTCCACGGTGGTCTCGCCGATGCCGGGGCCGGTGAGGAAGCGGGTGATCCGGCCGCGCCGGCTGGTGCCGAGCACCAGCTGGGTGGCGTCGTGGGCGCGGGCGAAGGCGAGCAGCGAGGTGGGGATGTCGTCGCCGACGACCACGTGGTAGCTGCCGCCGAGGGTCTCCACCAGCTGCCGCTGCTGGGCGAGGGCTCCGGAGGAGGCGCCGGCCAGGCCGTCGCTGCGGGTGACGTGGACGGCGAGCAGGTCGCCGCCGGCGGTGCGGAGAGAGGGGCGGCGCGAAGCGCCTCGGCCAAGGGTGGCGGTGGGCGACGGGCGGGAGATGCGGGCGGCGCGGCGGATCAGCGTCTCGCCCTCGGGCCCGCCGGTGAGGGCGACCACGACGCGCTCGCGGGTCTCCCAGACCCTGTCGATGTTGTGGCTGGCCCGGTAGTCGCGCAGGCCCTCGTCGACCCGCCCGGCCACCCAGAGCAGGGCGAGTTCGCGCAGGGCGGTGAGGTTGCCGACCCGGAAGTAGTGGGAGAGCGCGGCGTCCACCTTCTCCGCCCTGTAGACGTTGCCGTGGGCCATCCGGCGGCGCAGCGCCTGGGGGGCCATGTCGACGAGTTCGATCTGGTCGGCCCGGCGCACCACCTCGTCCGGGACGGTCTCGCGCTGCGGGATGCCGGTGATCTTCTGGACGACGTCGTTCAGCGATTCCAGGTGCTGGATGTTGACGGTGGTGATGACGTCGATCCCGGCGTCCAGCAGCTCCTCGACGTCCTGCCAGCGCTTGCCGTTGCGCCCGCCGGGGACGTTGGTGTGGGCGAGCTCGTCGACCAGCACGACGGCGGGCCGGCGCGCGATCACCGCGTCGAGGTCCATCTCCTCGAAGTCGGCGTCCCGGTAGGAGCGGTGGGCCCGGGGCAGGACCTCCAGGCCGTGCAGCATGGACTCGGTGTGCCGGCGGCCGTGGCACTCGATGTAGCCGACGACGACGTCGGCGCCGCGGTCCTGTCTGCGCCGTGCCTCGTCCAGCATCCGGTAGGTCTTGCCGACACCGGGGGCGGAGCCGAGGTACACCCTCAGCCGGCCGCGTCGGTGGCCGGTGCCGGGGGTGAGGTCGCGGGCCATGGGCGCTGCTCTTTCGTCGTCTGCGGCGTACGGGGGACGGACGGCGGGCCGACCCGGGCCCGGGGTGTCTCCCCGGCCCGGATCGGCCCGTCTCAGGTGCTCGGCCGAACGGCCGTCACTTCTGGTCCTCCAGAGCCCTGTTCAGCAGGACGACGTTGACGCCCGGCTGTCCGAGGAAGCCCAGCGAGCGGCCGTCGGTGTACTTCCCGACCAGCTTGCGGACGGTGTCCGCCGGCAGGCCGCGGGCACCGGCGACCCGGTCGACCTGCTGCTCGGCGTAGGCGGTGGAGATGTGCGGGTCGAGGCCGGAGCCGGAGGCGGTGACCGCGTCGGCCGGGACGCTCGCCGGGTCGACGCCGTCGAACGCGGCGACGGCCTGGCGGCGCTCCTCGACGGTCTTGGTGAGGTCCTCGCTGTTGGGGCCCAGGTTGGAGGCGCCGGAGGCCTTCGGGTCGTAGGCGCCGGGCCGCGGCTGGAACCACTGCGGGTCCGGCCGGGGGGCCTCGTCGGCGTCGTTCGGGTCCTGCTTGGGCAGGTTGAAGTTCTGGCCGAGCAGGCTGGAGCCGGCCTCCTTGCCGTCGGCCTCGACGATCGAGCCGTTGGCCTGGTCGTTGAAGACGGCCTGGGCGACGCCGGTGACCAGCAGCGGGTAGGCGATGCCGAGGAGCACCGTCAGGACCAGCAGGGCGCGCAGCGCGGTGAGGTAGGTGCGCACGGCGGTGGGCAGGGGCTTGGACATGATGCGTTCTCCTCTCTTGCTAGTTGAGGCCGGGGATGAACTGGACGACCAGGTCGATCAGTTTGATGCCGACGAACGGGACGACCAGGCCGCCGAAGCCGTAGAGGCCGATGTTGCGGCGCAGCAGGGAGCCGGCGTCGGTGGGGCGGTAGCGCACGCCGCGCAGGGCCAGCGGGATGAGGCCGATGATGACCAGGGCGTTGAAGATGATCGCCGAGGTGATCGCGGACTGCGGGCTGTGCAGGTGCATGATGTTCAGCTTCTCCAGGCCCGGGTAGACCGCCGCGAACATCGCCGGGATGATCGCGAAGTACTTGGCGACGTCGTTGGCGATGGAGAAGGTGGTCAGGGCGCCGCGGGTGATGAGGAGCTGCTTGCCGATCTCGACGATCTCGATCAGCTTGGTGGGGTTGGAGTCCAGGTCGACCATGTTGCCGGCCTCCTTGGCCGCCATGGTGCCGGTGTTCATCGCGACACCGACGTCGGCCTGGGCGAGGGCGGGGGCGTCGTTGGTGCCGTCGCCCGTCATCGCGACCAGCTTGCCGCCGGCCTGCTCCTTCTTGATCAGGGCCATCTTGTCCTCGGGGGTGGCCTCGGCGAGGAAGTCGTCCACGCCCGCCTCCTCCGCGATCGCCCGGGCGGTCAGCGGGTTGTCGCCGGTGATCATGACGGTCCTGATGCCCATCCGGCGCAGTTCGTCGAACCGCTCGCGCATGCCCTCCTTGACCACGTCCTTGAGGTGGATGACACCGAGGACGCGGGCCGGGGCGTCGGCGATCCTGGTGGCGACGACCAGCGGGGTGCCGCCGGCCCCGGAGATGCCGTCGACCAGGGAGGAGACCTCGTCGGTGACGGTGCCGCCGTTGCCGGTGACCCAGGCGGCGACGGCCGCGGCCGCGCCCTTGCGGACCTGGTGGACGCCTTCGGGTTCGTCCAGGTCGACGCCGGACATCCGGGTCTGCGCCGTGAACGGCACCCAGGTGGCGTGGGTCAGCTCGCCCTGGGCGCGGGCCCGCAGGCCGTAGCCGGTCTTGGCGAGGACGACGATCGAGCGGCCCTCCGGCGTCTCGTCGGCCAGCGAGGAGAGCTGGGCGGCGTCGGCCAGTTCGTCGGTGGACACGCCGGTCACCGAGAGGAACTCGGAGGCCTGGCGGTTGCCGAGGGTGATGGTGCCGGTCTTGTCGAGCAGCAGGGTGTTGACGTCGCCGGCGGCCTCGACGGCCCGGCCGGACATCGCCAGCACGTTGCGCTGCACCAGCCGGTCCATACCGGCGATGCCGATCGCCGAGAGCAGCGCGCCGATGGTGGTCGGGATCAGCGCCACGATCAGCGCGACCAGCACGATCATCGACTGCGGGGCGCCCGCGTAGGTCGCCATCGGCTGCAGGGTGACGACCGCGATCAGGAAGACGATGGTCAGCGAGGCCAGCAGGATGTTGAGCGCGATCTCGTTGGGCGTCTTCTGCCGGGCGGCGCCCTCGACCAGGGCGATCATCCGGTCGATGAAGGTCTTGCCGGGCTCGGAGGAGATCTTCACCACGATCCGGTCGGACAGCACCTTGGTGCCGCCGGTCACCGCGGAGCGGTCACCGCCCGACTCGCGGATCACCGGAGCGGACTCGCCGGTGATCGCCGACTCGTCGACCGAGGCGACGCCCTCGACGACGTCGCCGTCGCCGGGGATGATCTGGCCGGCCTCGACCACCACGTGGTCGCCGAGCCGCAGCGCGGTGCCGGCCACCTCCTCCTCGGCCCGGGACGCCGGCCAGTCGGTCAGCCGGCGGGCCAGGGTGTCGGTCTTGGTGCGGCGCAGGGTGTCCGCCTGCGCCTTGCCGCGGCCCTCGGCGACCGCCTCGGCCAGGTTGGCGAAGACGGTGGTCAGCCAGAGCCACACCGTGATCGACCAGGCGAACACGCTCGGGTCGGCTATCGCGGAGACGGTGGTGACGATCGAGCCGACCTCGACCACGAACATCACCGGGTTCTTGACCATCACCCGGGGGTCGAGCTTCTTCACCGCGTCCGGGAGGGACGCCACGATCAGCTTGGGGTCCAGCAGGCCGCTGGCCGCTCTGTGCGGCGCCTCGGCGGGCGCCGTCTCCGGCTGCGGGGCCGGCTTCTCAGCAAGGGTGGACGACATCAGGAGAGACCTTCCGCGATCGGCCCGAGAGCCAGGGCCGGGAAGTAGGTGAGGCCGACGACGATCAGGACGACGCCCGACAGCAGGCCCACGAACAGCGGCTTGTGGGTGGGCAGGGTGCCCGGGGTGGCGGGGACCGGCTGCTGCTGCGCGAGCGCGCCGGCCAGGGCGAGGACGAAGACCATCGGCACGAACCGGCCGAAGACCATCGCGAGGCCGATCGCGGTGTCGTACCAGTCGGTGTTCACGGTGATGCCGCCGAACGCCGAGCCGTTGTTGTTCGCGCCCGAGGTGAACGCGTACAGCACCTCGGAGAAGCCGTGGGCACCGGTGTTCAGCATCCCGGCCCGCTCGCCCGGCAGCGCCATCGCCACACCCGTGCCCACCAGCACGATGGTCGGGGTGGTCAGGATGTAGAGGGAGGCGAACTTCATCTCCCGCCCGCCCAGCTTCTTGCCCAGGTACTCCGGGGTGCGTCCGACCATCAGGCCGGCCACGAAGACCGCCACGACCGCCAGCACCAGCATCCCGTACAGGCCCGAGCCCACACCGCCGGGCGCGATCTCGCCCAGCATCATGTCGAACATCGTCAGACCGCCGCCGAACGCGGTGTACGAGTCGTGGAAGGAGTTCACCGCGCCGGTCGAGGTCAGCGTCGTCGACGCCGCGAACATCGAGCTGGCCGCGATGCCGAAGCGCTGCTCCTTGCCCTCCAGCGCCCCGCCGGCCGCCTGCAGGGCGCTGCCCGCGTGCTGCGACTCGGAGAAGGTGATCAGCGCCGTCGAGGCGATCCAGAACAGCGCCATCACCGAGACGATCGCGTAGCCCTGGCGGTGGTCGCCGACCATCCGGCCGAAGGCGCGCGGCAGCGCGAACGGGATCAGCAGGATGAGGAAGACCTCGACCAGGTTGGAGAAGCCGCTCGGGTTCTCGAAGGGGTGCGCCGAGTTGGCGTTGTAGAAGCCGCCGCCGTTGGTGCCCAGCAGCTTGATGACCTCCTGCGAGGCCACCGTCCCGCCCGGGACCGCCTGCGGGTCGCCCGCCAGGGTGGTCACCTCGTGGAAGCCGTGGAAGTTCTGCACCACGCCGCTCGCCACCAGGACCAGGGCGAAGACGATCGCGACCGGCAGCAGCAGCCGCACGCTGATCCGGGTGAGGTCCACCCAGAAGTTGCCGACCCGGTCGGTCCGGTTGCGCGTGAAACCGCGGATCAGGGTCGCCACCACGGCGATGCCGACGGCCGCGGAGACGAAGTTCTGCACCGCCAGGCCGGCCATCTGGGCCAGGTGCCCCATCGCGGCCTCGCCGCTGTAGGACTGCCAGTTGGTGTTGGCGACGAAGGAGATCGCGGTGTTCCAGGCCTGGTGGCCCTCCATCCGCGGCACGCCCAGGTTGAGCGGCAGCCACTGCTGGAGGCGGATCAGGCCGTAGAGGAAGAGGACGGAGACGGCCGAGAAGGCCAGCACCGAGCGCAGGTAGACCGGCCAGCGCTGGTCGGCGTCGGCGTCCACGCCGATCACCCTGTAGAGCGCCTTCTCCGCTCTGAGGTGCTTGGAGGTGGTCAGGATGCGGGCGATGTAGTCGCCCAGGGGCCGGTAGCACAGGGCCAGCGCGCCCACCAGGGCGAGGACCTGCAGCCAGCCCGCGAGAGTCGAGCCCATGTCAGAACTTCTCCGGGTAGATCAGCGCCACGACGAGGTAGCCGACGAGGGCGACGGCCACGATGAGACCTGCGACGTTCTCCGCACTCACGCGCCCACCTCGCTACGCTCGGCAGCCGCTTCGCGCCACGCGCCGCTCTTGGGGGTTCGCTCGCTACGCTCGCTCACAGCTTCTCCACCCCCCGTGCGATCAGGGCGATGACGCCGAACACGGCGAGCGTGACGGCGACGTAGATGAGATCGGACATGGGCTCCACCACGGTGGTTCAGAGGTGGCCGCGTCTCCCGCGCCGAAGCGGAGGGGGTGCGGCACCGGCGGCGGGCCGGCATGGCCAGCCAACCGCGCTCACGGAGCGTCAACGGCTCTCTTGACGCCCTCCATACGGCGCCCGTTCGATTGTTGACGGGCTCCATACGGGCCCTTGTCCGGGCCGTGACCGGGTGCCGTGACCGGGTGCGCCGAGGCCCCGGACGGCGGGTGCCGTCCGGGGCCTCGTACCGGTTCGCGGGCGCCTACCCGCGCTCGGGGGCCGCCGTCCTCTCCCGCTCGGCGCGCAGGTCGGACTCGGCGCGCAGGTCGGGCTCGCCGCGCCGGACGGCGCCGGGGGCGCGCCGCGAGGGCCGGTTGGCCCGGTTGGAGGAGGTCAGCTGCCAGGGCACGCTGATCACCATCACGCCCGGGGTGAACAGCAGCCGGCTCTTCAGCCAGAGCGCCGACTGGTTGTGCAGCAGGTGCTCCCACCAGTGGCCGACCACGTACTCGGGGATGAACACCGCCACCGCGTCCTGCGGGCTGCTGCGCCGCTGGTCCCGCACGTACTGCACCACCGGCTTGGTGATCTCCCGGTACGGCGAGTCCAGCACCTTCAGCGGCACCTGGAGGTCCAGCTCCCGCCACCGGCGCTGCAGTTCCCCGGTGGCGTCCTGTTCCACCGCCACGGTGAGCGCCTCCAGCGAGTCCGGCGCGAACGCCTGCGCGTAGCCGAGCGCCCGCAGGGTCGGCTTGTGCACCTTGGAGACCAGCACGATGCCGTGCACCCGGGACGGCCTCCTCGACTCGGCCCGCGCGTCGTCCACCGCCAGTTCCTCGGCGACGCTGTCGTAGTGCCGGCGGATGCCGCGCATCATCACCCACAGCACCACCGCGGCCACCACGGCCAGCCAGGCGCCCTGGGTGAACTTGGTCAGCAGCACGATGACCAGCACCAGCGCGGTGGTGACCCCGCCGGCGAAGTTGATCACCCGGGAGCGCTGGGCGGAGCGGCGCACCGCCGGGTCGGTCTCGGTGGCCAGGGTCCGGTTCCAGTGCCGCACCATGCCGATCTGCGACAGCGTGAAGGAGGTGAAGACGCCCAGGATGTACAGGTGGATGAGGCTGGTGACGTCCGCGTCGTAGAGCCAGAGCAGCCCGCCGGCCACCACCGCGAGCGCGATGATGCCGTTGGAGAAGGCCAGCCGGTCGCCGCGGGTGTGCATCTGCCGGGGCAGGTAGCGGTGCTCGGCCAGGATCGAGGCGAGCAGCGGGAAGCCGTTGAACGCGGTGTTGGCCGCCAGGATCAGCACCAGCGCGGTGACCGCCTGGACGGCGTAGAAGAGGACGCTGTGGTCCCCGCCGAAGATCGCCGCCGCCAACTGGGCGATCACGGTCTGCTGCGGCGCGCTCGCGCAGTCCCCGGCGAAGCCCGTCAGGTGGCAGGCGTCGTCGGCGATGTGGACCTCGGAGATCAGCGCCAGGGAGGTGATGCCGACGAACATGACCACGGCCGTGGTGCCCATCACGGCCATCGTGGCGGCGGCGTTGCGCGACTTCGGCGCCCGGAAGGCCGGCACGCCGTTGGAGATCGCCTCCACGCCGGTCAGCGCCGTGCAGCCGGAGGCGAACGCCCGCAGCCCCAGCATCAGCAGCCCGAGGCCGGCCAGGCTGTCCTTGCCGTCCTCCGGCACGATCCCGTACGAGGCGCTGGACGCCACCGGCGCGTCCCCGAAGGCCACCCGGATCAGGCCGGTGACCACCATCAGCAGGATCGCGCCGATGAACAGGTAGGTCGGCGCGGCGAAGGCCTTGCCGGACTCGCGCACGCCGCGCAGGTTCATCGCCATCAGCAGCACGACGAAGCCGAGCGCCAGCTCCACCCGGTGGTCCGCGAGCGAGGGCAGCGCCGAGATGATGTTGTCCACGCCGGAGGCCACCGAGACGGCGACCGTCATCACGTAGTCGACCAGCAGCGAGGCGGCCACCACCAGGCCCGAGTTGGCGCCCAGGTTGCGGGAGACCACCTCGTAGGAGCCGCCGCCGCTCGGGTAGGCGTGCACGACCTGGCGGTAGGACATCACCACGACCGCCATCAGCGCGACCACGCCGGCCGCGACCCACGGGGTCAGGTAGAGGAAGGCGGTGCCGCCGACGGTGAGCACCAGCAGGATCTCCTGGGTCGCGTAGGCGACCGAGGAGAGCGGGTCGGAGGCGAAGATCGGCAGGGCCAGGCGCTTGGGGAGCAGGGTCTCGCCGAGCTCCTCGCTGCGCATCGCCCTGCCGATCACGAGGCGCTTGAGCGCCTGGGGCACGTTGAACACATCGGCGAGCGTAAGCGTGTGCGACGGGCGCGCAATGGGCCGTTCCGGCGTGCCCATGACGGCCGCCGTGACGGACGGGCGGGATGTTTTCGCAGGTCGGGGCCGCTATGGGTGAAGTGTTCCGGGTGGGGCGGGGGCGTTTCGGAGGCGTTAAGAGGGGGCGTTAAGAGGGGGCGTTAAGACATCGTCAAGATATGAAGATCAGGCCGCTTACATGGGACATATCCCTGCAATTTGTTCAGGGGGGCTGTTCACGAGGGATGTTCAGCTGAGCTGTTCAGGCGAGCTGTTCAGGGGGCCGCCGGCCCGTCGGGCCGTTCACATCCGCATCCGGAGCCGGCAGACCACCGCGTCGGTGTGCCGGCGCAGCGCCCGGTCGATCACGGCGCCGCGGCGGTTCTGCAGCGCGCGCTGCCAGGGGCGGACCGGCTCGACCTCGGGGATGAGGACGGTGAGGCGGTCGTAGGCGTGCTCGGCGGCGAGCTCGTTGACGAAGGCGGCGATCGGCGGGCCGAGGCGGCGGTGCGCGTCCGGGATCTCGACCAGCGGCACCCCGGGCCGCCACAGCTCCCAGTCCCGGCGCAGCGCCTCGGCCTCCGCCGGCTCGTGGACGACGGTGACCGCCATGACCTCGTCGCCGAGCGAGAGGGCGGCGGAGAGGCCGTCGCGGGTGAGGCGGGTGATGGCGGTGACCGGGACCACGACCAGGCTGCGCTGCGGGGTGAGCGGTCCGGGCACACGCCCCAGTTCGAGGCGCTCGCCGATCCGGGCGTAGCCGCGGTGCACCGCCTCGAACAGCAGGACCAGCAGGGGCAGGGCCACGCAGATGCCCCAGGCGCCCTCGGTGAACTTGGTGCCGGTGACGACGAGCGCGGCGACGCCGGTGAGCAGCGCGCCGAAGCCGTTCAGCGCCGCCCTGGCCCTCCAGCGGGCGGGCCGGCGCAGGGACCAGTGACGGACCATGCCGACCTGGCAGACGGTGAAGCCGACGAACACGCCGATCGCGAAGAGCGGCACCAGGCTGTTGACGTCGCCGCCGGAGCCGACCAGCAGGAGGGCGGAGACGGCGGCCAGGAAGAGCACGCCGTGGCGGTGGACCTGCCGGTCGGCGCGCAGGGCGAAGACGTGCGGCAGGTGGTTGTCGCGGGCCAGCAGGTGGAGCAGGACGGGCAGGCCGCCGAAGGAGGTGTTGGCGGCCAGTCCGAGCAGGACGACGGTGGCGAACTGCACCAGGTAGAAGCCGGCGCCGTGGCCGAGCGAGGCGTCGGCCAGCTGGGCGAGCACGGTGACGCCCTCGACCGGCTGGAGGTGGAAGCGGCCGATCAGCACGGCCAGTCCGATCAGCATCACGCCGAGCAGCGCGCCGAGCGCGACCTCGGTGTGCTGCGCGCGCTTCACGCCCGGCGTGCGGAAGGACGGGACGGCGTTCGCCACCGCCTCCACGCCGGTCAGCGCCGAGCAGCCGGCCGCGAAGGCCTTGAGCAGCAGCAGGGCGCCCACCGCGGTCGCGTTGTCGGCGAGGACGGAGGCGTGACCCGCGGCCGCCGCGGTGCTCGCCGGCGCGTCCCGGAACAGGCCGACCACGATGATCGCCAGGATCGAGAGCACGAACACGGCGGTCGGGGCCATGAACCAGCGGGCCGACTCGGCGATCCCGCGCAGGTTCACCGCCGTCACCAGCGCCAGCACGCCCAGGCACAGCCACACCCGGTCCTCGTACAGGCCCGGCACGGCGGAGGTGAGCGCCGCCACGCCGGCCGTCACCGACACCGCCACGTTCAGGACGTAGTCGATCACCAGCGAGGCCGCCGCCGTCAGCGCCGTGCGCCGGCCCAGGTGCGCCTTGGCCACCGCGTACGAGCCGCCGCCGTCCGGGAAGGCCGCGATGACCTGGCGGTAGGAGGCGACCAGCACCGCCAGCAGCACCGCGATCGCCGCCGTGACCGGCACCGTGAACCCGAGGCCGTACGCCCCCGCGGCCGCCAGTACCAGCACCACCGACTCCGGCCCGTAGGCCACCGACGCCATCGCGTCCAGGGAGAGCGAGGCCAGACCGCCGAGCGCGGTCAGCCGGTGCCGGTCCGGGGCTCCGTCGCCGGTGTCCGGCGGCTCGGGCCCGGGCTCGGCGGCGACGGCCGGGGCGAGGGGGCTGGACATCGGACGGGACCTCCGCAGTCGATCGGTTGATCCGATCCTGCGGCCGGCGGCCGGTCCCGCCCCTCGGCCCCTACGCGTTCCTGACGCGCCGTCGCCCGCTCTTGACGGGCCCTTGACGGCGGCTGGGCGGGGTGGGCGGACCGCTGTCCCGGCGGACGCCGGTTGGGAAGACGATCAGCACTGCGCGGCGGCCGAGCTGAACGGTCCGACCCCACCCTGCCCCACCACTGTGCTGCCTGACGCACGTAATTGCAAGCTATTCGCAATAACGCCCCATCCATCGACTCCACTACTCTCCGCACATGTCCCGCCACTCCCCGCCCCCGCCGTCCTCCCCTCTCCTCCTGATCGACCTGGACCACACCCTGGTCGAACGCGACGGCGCCCCCGACGCCTGGGCCCCCGCTTTCTGCGCCACCCACGGCCTGCCCGCCGAGGCCGCCCCCGCCGTCCACGCCCTGCTGCGCGCCGACCGCTCCCCCGCCGGCTTCGCCCGCATCGCCGCCCGCTACGGCCTCCCCCACTCCGGCACCGCCCTCTGGGAGGCGCACGTCGCCCACGAAGCCGCCCGCACCCACCCGCTCCCCGGCGTGCCCGAGGCCCTCGCCACCCTCCGCGCGGCCGGCTGGACCATCGCCGTCGTCACCAACGGCTCCACCGACGTCCAGCGCGCCAAACTCGCCCGCACCGGCCTGCTTCCCGCCGTCGACGCCGTCTGCGTCTCCGAGGAGGCCGGCGCCCGCAAACCGGCCCCCGAGATCTTCCACCTCGCCGCCGCCCGCCTCGGCCGCACCCTCACCCCCGCCGACTGGATGGTCGGCAACAACCCCGCCACCGACCTCCGCGGCGCCCACGCCGCCGGCCTCCGCTCCATCTGGATCACCCCCACCCCGCCCCCGCCCCTCCCCCCGTCCCACCCCACCCCCACCCACACCGCCCCCGACACCCCCACCGCCGCCACCCTCCTCCTCACCCACCCCCGGTGACCCCCGAAACGACAAAAGGCCCCCGGTTCACGTCTCCGTGAACCGGGGGCCTTCCATCTATCCTGTGGCTGGTGCAGGGTTCGAACCTGCGTAGCTTGCGCGACAGATTTACAGTCTGCTCCCTTTGGCCGCTCGGGCAACCAGCCAGGATGTTCGCCTCCCGGGGGCTCGCCCCGTTCGACTGGGTAAACCTTACCCGATGCCGGGGGGTGGTTCGCCACCCGGTCGGGTGGGGCGGGATCGGCGGGTGTGGCGTGGCTGTCCCGGGCGGGGGCGGGGGCGGGCTGGATAGGCTGGGGCGGCGGGCGTCCGGTGGGACGGGCCGTGTCAGTGCAGCCAGAACATCAAGGAGACCAACACCCATGGCCGACTCCAGTTTCGACATCGTCTCGAAGGTCGAGTGGCAGGAGGTCGACAACGCGATCAACCAGACCTCCCGCGAGATCTCCACGCGCTTCGACTTCAAGAACGTCGGCGCCGAGATCAAGCGCTCCGGCGAGACGATCGAGATGAAGGCCAACGGCGAGGAGCGCGTCAAGGCGATCCTGGACGTGCTGCAGAGCAAGTTCATCAAGCGCGGCCTGTCGCTGAAGGCGCTGGACGCCAAGGACCCGCAGCTGTCCGGCAAGGAGTACAAGATCTTCGCGGACGTGAAGGAGGGCATCTCCCAGGACGATGCCAAGAAGGTCGCGAAGATCATCCGGGACGAGGGCCCCAAGGGCGTCAAGGCCCAGGTCCAGGGCGACGAGCTCCGGGTCACCTCGAAGAGCCGTGACGACCTGCAGGCCGTCCAGGCGCTGCTCAAGGGCAAGGACCTGGACTTCGCGCTCCAGTTCGTGAACTACCGCTGAGGCGGAGGACGGCCCCGGGCGCGTGCTCCTGACGGGGCGTGCGGCCGGGGCCGTCGTCGTTCGCGGGGCGGGCGCCGGGGGTCAGTCGGCGGTGGCCCAGGAGGCGGTGGTGCGGTGGGCGCCGAGGCCGGCCGCGTCGAACTCGTCGTGGGCGGCGGGGTCGGTGTCGGCCGGGTGGACGCCGAGGTGGCGCAGGACGCGGGAGATCGGGCTGCCCTCGGGCGGGAAGGGTTCGAGTTCTGCGCTGGTGAGCGGGCCCAGGGCGAGCCGGCCGTCGGCCCAGAGGGCGGCGCGCTGGGTGCCGGTGCCGCCGAAGTAGTCGGCCTCCACGCAGGCGATCGGGCCGGCCTTGGACCAGGCGGCGAGCCGGCGTTCGAGGCCGTCGGAGAACCAGCCGAAGCCGGCGGCGCCCGGGGAGGCCGGGTCCTCGTCGCCGAACCGGAGGGCCGCCAGGAACTCGGGGGTGGCCGGGATCAGCGCCAGGCCCTGGGCGAGCGGTCGCGGGCGGGCCGCCGAAACCTCGGCGGCCGCCACCGCGACCAGCTCGGCCGGCCCGATCAGCGCCTGAAGTTCGTATGACATTCAGTCATCGTGAACCATGACACCGACAGTCCGCGCGGCGTTTACGATTCCGTGCCCGGTCGGCTATCAGTCCGAGAGTCGGCCGCCCGCTCGGGGCGGACGCCGTAGAGCAGGGCGAACAGGGTCGTCTCCACCGCGTCCTCGGCGTCGCTGTCCCCCTCGGCGCTCAACTCGTGGAAGATCTCGTCGAGCTGACCGCGCAACCGGCGCATCCGCTCGGGGGTGAGCCGGTACGTGAAGTGCGAGAACATGCCCGGCAGACCGGTCGCCCCGGCGTCCCGCGAGGTGGTGAAGTCGATGCGGTCGGCGACCGCGTGGGCGCGGAAGTCGCCGCGGACCCGGTCCATCGCGGCGAGCAGGGCGTCGTAGGCGTCGACCCGGGTCGGCGAACCGGGCGCGAAGATCTCCGGGGCGACCCGCAGTGAGAGCTGGGCCGGGGCGTAGCGGCTCTCGACGATGCCGGAGACCAGCCGGGTGCCGGCGACGCCGATCAGTCCGACCTTCTCCAGCTGCTTGATGTGCCGGTAGAGCTTGGTCTGCGGCTCGTCGAGCGCGGCGGCGATCTCCTTGGCGGTGAGCGGTCCGGAATCGCGGGCGGCCATCAGGACGTCGAGGATCGCCAGGCGGAGCGGGTCGGCCAGGGCCTTGAGGGTGGCGGCGTCCTCCACCCGGCGCTCCTTGAGGACGGCGGGGGCGGGGGCGACAGGCCCCGCGTCGGCGTTCACGGCACTCTCGGCGTTCTCGACCACGGGCCCACCCTCGCAGATGGCCGCCGACCCGGGCAATCGCGCGTTCACTCTTGCGCAATCGATCACGCTGGCGTCATCATTCACGCATTCGTGAATGATGACGTCATAGTGAGTGGCGTCCGGAGGGGGAGATCGCCGATGAGGACCGACACCGCGACCACGCACACGACCCCGGACACGACCCCGGACACGGCGGTGGCCCCCGTCCCCCTGCGGCGCAACTGGCGCTTCCAGGCCCTCTGGGCCGGCCAGGCCGGCTCCACCCTCGGCCTGCAGATCGCCGACACCGCGTACCCGCTGCTGCTGCTCGCGCTCACCGGCTCCGCCACGCTCGCCGGGGCGTTCGGGGCGCTGCAGATCGGCGCCTCCGTCCTCTTCGGCATCCACGGCGGCGCGGCCGCCGACCGCTACGACCGCCGCGTGGTGCTGATCGTCGGCGACTGCGTCCGGCTGCTCGCCTGTGCCAGCGTCCCGCTCGCCCTGGCCGTGGACCGGCTGACCGTCGCGCACACCCTGGTGGTGGCCGTGGTGATCGGCGCGACCATCGCCTACACCGGCCCGACCCGGCTGATCGCGGTGCGCTCGGTCGTCCCGCCGGAGCAGCTGCGGCAGGCGCTGGCGCAGGACGAGGCGCGGATCAGCGGGGCGGGCCTGATCGGGCCGCCGCTGGCGGGCGCGCTGTTCGGGCTCGGCCGGGGCGCGCCGTTCGTCGGCACGGCGGTCGCCTCGCTGCTCTCGCTGACCGCCGCGCTGCTGGTGCGCTTCCCGAGCCGGCCGGAGACCGGGACGGGCCGGGAGGCCGCCGCGCGGGGCGGCGCCCTGGCCGGCTACCGCTACCTCGCCCGCAACGCCCTGCTCCGCCCGGTCCTCGGCGTCGTCCTGCTGATCAACGTCGCGGGCACCGCGATGCTGCTGCCGGTGATGGTCCTCCTGCGCGGCCAGGGCACCTCCAGCACCGGCATCGGCCTGGCACTGGCCGGCGAGGCCGTCGGGGCGCTGGCCGGCGCGCTGCTGGTGAGCCGGCTGCACCGGCTGGCCGGGCCCGGGGTGCTGCTGCTCGCGGTGTCCTGGCTGACCGTCCCGGTGCTGCTCGCGCCGCTGCTGCCGGGCGGGACGGTCACCGTGTTCGCGGCGCTGTTCACGGTGGGCCTGGGGATACCGACGCTGCGGGTCATGATCGACCTGCTGGTGTTCAGCAGGGTCCCGGACGCGCTCCGCGGACGGGTGATCGCCGCGACGATGACGCTGTTCACGGCCGGGATGCCGGCCGGGATGGTCGGCAGCGGACTGCTGCTCGACCACCTCTCCCCCGCGGCGGTCCTCGTCGCGGTGGCCGTGCTGCTCACGGCGGGCCTGGTCCCGGCGACGGCCGGCCGGACGCTGCGCCGCGCCGGCTGGCCCGAGCCGCCGGTCACGCCCGCCCCGTCCTCCTGACAGTCGCTCACCCGTGCGGGCGCACCCGCATGCGGCCCCATCGCCAACCGGGTGAACTGGCCGGGTACGGCCCGTCCCCGGCCCGTTCCCGGTCCGGCCCCCGGACCGGCGCCGGCGGGCCACCCCAGGAGGACGCATGAGTTCGATGGACCTACCGTCGTCCGGCCAGGGCCGGCCCGGCGGCACGGGCGGCGGCGGCACGGGCGGCGGCGGCAACGGAGGCGGCGGCAACGGAGGCGGCACGGGCGGCGGCGCCGGCGGACGCCGCACCGAGGCGGACACCCGGCACACCGGCGCGGCGGCCACCAGGCTGGCGGACACGCCCCGGATGTCCTGGCTGACCCTCGCCTTCATGACCACCGCCTCGGTGGCCAGCCTCCGCTCCGCCCCGACCATGGCGGTCTACGGCCTCGCCTGCGTCTTCCTCTACCTGCTCCCGGCCGTCGTCTTCCTGCTGCCGACCGCGCTGGTCTCCGCCGAGCTGGCGTCCGGCTGGGAGGGCGGCGTCTACCGCTGGGTGTCGGAGGGCCTGTCGAAGCCGCTGGGCTTCCTGGCCGTCTGGTGCCAGTTCGCGATGACGATCTTCTACTACCCATCCCTGCTCGCCTACGTGGCCTCCACCATCGCCTACGTGGTCGACCCCTCCCTCGCGAGCAACGGCCCGTACACCGCGATCGTGATCATGGTGCTCTACTGGACCGGCGTCTGGGTCTCCTCCCGGGGCACCAAGGCGGTGGCCGGCCTCTCCTCGGCGGGCCTGGTGATCGGCACGCTGATCCCCGGCACGCTGCTGGTCGTGCTCGGCCTCGTCTTCCTCGGCCAGGGCAACGGCTCCGCCGCCCCGATGGACGCCGCCCACCTGTTCCCGGAGTGGACCGGCCTGGCCAGCCTGGTGCTGATCGTCAACAACTTCCTCAGCTACTCCGGCATGGAGATGAACGCGGTGCACGTCTCCTCGCTGCGCGACCCGGCCCGGGAGTTCCCGCGCTCGATGTTCACCGCCTCCGCGATGGTGCTGGCGATCTTCATCCTGCCCGCGCTGGCGATCAGCTGGGTGGTGCCGTCCAGCGAGCTGAGCCTGACGGCCGGCGTGATGCAGGCCTTCGACGCCTTCTTCCAGTACTTCCACATCGGCTGGCTCACCCCGGTGATCGCGGTGGCGCTGGTCTCCGCCTCGCTCGGCGGCATGCTCACCTGGCTCGCCGGGCCGTCCAAGGGCCTGCTGATGATCTCCCGCCAGGAGGGCTACCTCCCGCCCTTCCTGCAGAGGCTCAACAAGGAGGGCATCCAGCAGAACCTGCTGGTCACCCAGGGCGTGATCACCACGGTCATCGCCCTCGCCTACGCCCTGATCCCGAACGTCTCCAGCGCCTACTGGATCTTCTCGGTGATCACCACGCAGGTGTACCTGATCGTCTACCTGCTGATGTTCGCCGCCGCGATCCGGCTGCGCCGCACCCGGCCCGACCACCCGCGCGGCTACCGGGCGCCCGCGCTGGTGCCGATCTCGGTGACCGGCCTGGTGGCCTCGGCGGCGGCGATGGCGATCGGCTTCGTGCCCTCCTCGCAGTTCGGCAGCGGCTCGGCCTGGTCGTACGTGGCGATCGTCGGCGGCGGTCTGGCGGTCCTGGGCCTGCTGATCCCCTATCTGTTCCTGCGGCTGCGCAAGCCCGAGTGGCGCTCGCCCGAGGCCCGGGCCGAGCTCGCCGCCCAGGAGGCCGCCGAACTGGGCCGCGCCGACGGTGCGGACCGGCCCGGCCCGGACAAGGACGGTACGGCATGACCCGCAACCCGATGGCCTCCCGGCACCGCTGGATCTACCTCGGCGCGATCGTCCTGCTGATCGGCATGCTGATCACCGGTCTGCTCACCTACACCCAGCTGCACGAGACCAACGAGGCCAACCGCAAGGCCCAGCAGCTCTCCGAGGCGCTCACCGCCGCCGGCTACCCGGTGCCCTCGCAGGACCAGATCGTGCACACCCTGGGCGAGGACGGCGGCGCCGTCTGCGAGGACCCGGCCGGCGCGCTCCAGCAGGCCCAGTGGAAGTACGGCATGTCCAACGGCGCCGCCGGCCCCGGCCAGCGCCCGGTGCTCTCCGACCGCGAGGTGGTCTTCGCGGAGGCGATCGTGCTCTCGGTGTACTGCCCGGACAAGCTCGCCGCCATCAAGGACAAGATCGACGACCTCAAGCTCGACGACACCGTCCGCAACTGACGGCACCGACCGCGACCGACCCCCGGTCCCCGACCGACGCCCCGGTCCGCACCCGACGACACGTTCCGCGCCCGACGACATGTTCCGTACCCGACGACACGTCCGCACCCGACGCCGGAACGCCCGGCAGCCGCCCAGAGGAGCCGTCACCATGACCGACGAACTCGCCCGCCGGATCGCCGCCCTGATGCCGCGGGCCAGGACCGACCTGGCCGAGCTGGTCGCCATCCCCTCCGTCGCCGACCCCCGCCAGTACCCGCCCGAGAAGTGCCGCCAGGCCGCCGAGTGGGTCGCCGACGCCTTCTCCACCGCCGGACTGCGCGACGTCCACCTGGAGGAGACCCCGGACGGCAGCCACGCCGTGGTCGGCCACCGCCCGCCCCCGCCCGGCGCGCCGACCGTCCTGCTCTACGCCCACTACGACGTCCAGCCCCCGCTCGACGACGCCGCCTGGACCTCCCCGCCGTTCGAGCTGACCGAGCGCGACGGCCGCTGGTACGGGCGCGGCGCCGCCGACTGCAAGGGCAACATCGTCATGCACCTCACCGCGCTGCGGGCGCTCGGCGACGACCTTCCGGTCGGCCTCAAGCTGGTCGTCGAGGGCTCGGAGGAGCAGGGCACCGGCGGCCTGGAGGCCTACCTGCCGCCGCACGCCGGCGAGCTGCACGCCGACGCGCTGCTGGTCTGCGACACCGGCAACGCGGCGATCGGCGTCCCCACCGCCACCACCTCGCTGCGCGGGGTCACCAACGTCGTGGTCAGCGTCGCCGCGCTCCGCGGCGACGTGCACTCCGGCATGTTCGGCGGCCCGGCCCCGGACGCGCTGGCGGCGCTGATCCGCATCCTCGACTCGCTGCGCGACACCCACGGCGGCACCCGGATCGACGGCCTGGACAACGACGGCACCTGGAGCGGCGTCGGGTACGACGAGCAGCAGTTCCGCACCGACGCGGGCGTCCTGGACGGCGTCCGGCTGACCGGCTCCGGCACCGTCGCCGACCGGCTCTGGGCCCGGCCCGCCGTCACCGTGCTCGGCATCGACTGCCCGCCGGTGGTCGGCTCCGCCGCCGCGGTCCCGGCCACCGCCCGGGCCCGGGTCAGCCTGCGGGTGCCGCCCGGCACCGACGCGGGCGCCGCCCAGGCCGCGCTCATCGCCCACCTGGAGGCCGCCGCGCCGTGGGACGTGCGCGTCGAGGTGACACCGGAGAGCGCCGGTTCGCCGTTCCGCGCCGCCACCGGCGGGCCCGCGTACGCGGCACTCGACAAGGCCGCGCAGGAGGTCTACGGCCGGCCGCTGTCCTTCCTCGGCCAGGGCGGCTCGATCCCGCTCTGCACCGTGTTCGCCTCGACCTTCCCGGAGGCGGAGATCATCCTGATGGGCGTCGAGGAGCCGCGCTGCCTCATCCACGCGCCCAACGAGAGCGTCGACCCCGGCGAGATCGAGCACATGGCCCACGTCGAGGCACTGTTCTTCCGGCACTACGCCAACTCGCACCGGCCATGATGGAGTTGACGCACACGACGCGCACCCAGCCACCAGCCGTCGCCGTCGGCGAGCCCCCACCAGGAGACCCCGCATGCCCCGAGAGTTCACCACCGAGGACTACCGCGCCCGCCTGGAGCGGGCCACCGCCGCCGCCGCGGACGCCGGGCTGGCCGGCCTGGTCGTCGCCCCCGGCCCCGACCTCCTCCACCTGACCGGCTACCAGCCCACCGCGATCACCGAACGGCTCACCGCCCTCGTCCTCACCGCCGGCCACGAGCCCGCGCTGGTCGTCCCCGCCCTGGAGCGCCCCGACGCCGAGAAGGCGACCGGCGCCCCCGCCCTCCGGCTGGTCGGCTGGACCGACGGCCAGGACCCGTACGCCGCCGCCGTCCCGCTGATCGACCCGGCCGGCCGGTACGGGATCTCCGACAACGCCTGGGCGATGCACCTGCTCGGGCTCCAGGCCGCCCTGCCGGGCGTCGGCTGGACCTCGCTCACCGAGACCCTGCCGATGCTGCGCGCGGTCAAGGACGCGGACGAGCTGGAGCGCCTCGCCGCGGCCGGCGGCGCCGCCGACGCCGCCTACCGGGGCATCCTGGAGGTCACCTTCGCCGGCCGCCGGGAGACCGACGTCGCCGCCGACCTCGCCGCCCTGCTCATCCAGTACGGGCACAGCCAGGTCGACTTCACCGTGGTCGGCTCCGGCCCCAACGGCGCCAACCCGCACCACGAGGCCGGCGACCGGGTGATCGGGAACGGCGACACCGTCGTCCTGGACTTCGGCGGGCTCAAGGACGGCTACGGCTCCGACACCACCCGCACCGTGCACGTCGGCCCCGACGTCCCGGACGAGGTGCGCAAGGTCCACGACGTGGTCCGGCGGGCGCAGCAGACCGCGTTCGAGGCCGTCCGGCCCGGGGTGAGCTGCCAGGAGATCGACCGGATCGCCCGCCGGGTCATCACCGAGGCCGGGTACGGCGACTTCTTCATCCACCGCACCGGCCACGGCATCGGCATCACCACGCACGAGCCGCCGTACCTGGTCGAGGGCGAGGAGCGGCCGCTGGTGCCGGGCATGTGCTTCTCGATCGAGCCGGGCGTCTACCTGCCTGGCCGGTTCGGGGTGCGGATCGAGGACATCGTGACGGTCACCGAGCAGGGCGGGCGGCGGTTCAACAACACCCCGCACGAGCTGGGCATCGTGTTCTGAGCGCCCTGTTCCGCGTGTCCTGGGTCACCCCGGGCCGCCTCCGCTGCGCCGCCCGGGGCATTTCTGAGCCCTTCCTGAACGGACCGCCGTTCGCACCGAGAGTTCTCCAAGAATGCCTTGCTAGCTTCGACCGGCATGACCAGAATGCTCCGCCCGGCGCCGCCCACCCCTCCCGAGAGCGCCGGGCGGCTGCGTCCGGCGACCGGCTCCCGGACCGGCGCGCGCCCCGGCGCCCTGGCCCGGCTCCGGCTGCTGGCGTGGCCGCTCTACCTCGCCGCCCTGCTCTGGTACCTGCGCGCGTACGGCCTGCCGTACACCAACGACCTGGTCTTCCTGTGGCTGATGGGCGCCCTGGTGGCCGCCGGCGTGCACAGCGGGCACGGCGCGCGCGGCTTCCTGCTGGTGCTGCGCGACTGGGTGCCGGTGATGGCCGTCGTCTGGACGTACTCGCTGCTGCGCGGCTACGGCGCGCACACCCCCTGGGGCCCGTACCTGTGGCCGCAGCAGCGCTTCGACGAGGTGCTCGGCTTCGGTGAGACGCTGACCGTGCGGCTCCAGCACGGGCTCTACACGCCCGGCTCGCCGCAGTGGTGGGACTACGCGGCGGTCACCGTCTACATGTCGCACTTCTTCGCGGTCTTCATGATCCTCGCGGTGCTGTGGCGCCGCCGCCACGACCGGTTCCGGCACCTGCTCACCTGCTACCTGGTGCTGACCTTCGCCGGCTTCGCGACGTACATCCTGTACCCGGCGGTGCCGCCGTGGCTGTCCTCCCAGGAGGGCCACCTGCCGGCGCTGACCCGGGTGGTCTCGGACGTGCTCACCGAGAGCGGGCTGCCGCGGGCCGCGTCGGTGTTCGAGAACGGCAGCCAGTTCGCGAACGACGTCGCCGCGATGCCCTCGCTGCACTCGGCGTACCCGGCGATGCTGCTGTTCTTCTTCTGGCCGACGGCCGCGCGGTGGGTGCGGGTGCTGCTGGTCGCGTACCCGCTCGCGATGACCTTCGCGCTGGTGTACGGGGCGGAGCACTACCTGCTGGACGTCTTCGTCGGCTGGGCCTACGCGGCCGCGGCGGTGTACGGCGTGCGGTGGCTGCGGGAGCGGCGCCGGACGCGGTCGCTGGCGGCGAGCCGGGCGGCGGTGGCCGTCCCGGCGACGGCGGGGGCGGACGCGGCGGGGGCGGACGCGGAGGCGGCCGCGCCCACCGGCACACTGGAGCGGTGACCGAGAAGCCGACCACCGCGCCGAGGCCGACCGCCGAACAGCTGCTCGCCGCCCGCGACACCACGATCGAGGACGTCACCGCCCCCGGTCTGCGCGTCCTGTTCTGCGGCATCAACCCCGGGCTCTGGTCCGGGGCCACCGGTCACCACTTCGCCCGCCCGGGCAACCGGTTCTGGCCCGCCCTGCACCGCTCCGGCTTCACGCCCCGCCAGTTCCGCCCGGACGAGCAGCGGCAGCTGCTCGGTCTCGGTCTCGGCATCACCAACGTCGCCCCGCGCGCCACCGCCAAGGCCGACGAGCTGACCGCCGACGAGCTGCGGGCGGGCGGCGCCGCGCTCACCGACCGGGTGCTGCGGCTGCGCCCCCGGGTGCTGGCGGTGCTCGGCATCGGCGCCTACCGCACGGCCTTCGGCCGTCGGACGGCGTCGATCGGGCGCCAGGAGCAGACCATCGGCACGACCGAGGTCTGGGTGCTGCCCAACCCCAGCGGCCTCAACGCCCACTACACCCTGGACACCCTGGCGGCGGAGTTCGGCAGGCTCCGTGAGGCGGTCTCGTAGGGCCCGCCGACGCCCCCGTCGACGGGCCCTCAGGAGCGCAGGAACTCCAGCACCGCCAGCACCCGGCGGTGGGTCTCCTCGGCCGGGGGCAGGTCCAGCTTCATCAGGATGTTGCCGATGTGCTTGCCCACCGCCGCCTCGGACACCACCAGCTCCCGGCAGATCGCCGCGTTCGATCGGCCCTCCGCCATCAGCGCCAGCACCTCGCGCTCACGCGGGGTCAGCCGCTCCAGCGGGTCCCGGCGGCGGCGCAGCAACTGCCGGACCACCTCCGGGTCGACCACCGTGCTGCCGGCCGCCACCTCGGCGACCGCCGCCGTGAACTCCTCGATCTGGCCGATCCGGTCCTTCAGCAGGTAGCCCACGCCGGAGCCGTCCCCGGAGTCCAGCAGCTCCGCCGCGTACGAGCGCTGCACGTACTGGCTGAGCACGAGGACGGGCAGTCCGGGGCGCCGCTCCCGGAGGGCGACGGCGGTGCGCAGCCCCTCGTCGGTCTGGCCCGGCGGCATCCGGACGTCGGTGACGACGAGGTCCGGCGCGTGCTCCTCGGCCGCCGCGCGCAGCGCCCCGGCATCGCCGACGGCGGCCACCACCCGGTGCCCGAACCGGGCCAGCAGGCCGACCAGCCCCTCGCGCAGCAGCACGCCGTCCTCCGCGAGCACGATCCGCAGGCTCATCGGGCCGCTCCTCCGTCAGCCGGGGCGCAGGGGATCTCCACCCGCACCAGGGTCGGTCCGCCGGGCGGACTGCTGACCGTCAGTGTGCCGTCCACGACCGCGACCCGGTCGGCCAGTCCGGTCAGGCCGGTGCCGCGGGCCGGGTCGGCGCCGCCGCGGCCGTCGTCGGTCACCTCGATGGTCAACCGCCCGTCCGCGTAGCGGCCCTCGACGCCGGCCGTGCGCGCGCCGCTGTGCTTGGCGATGTTGGCGAGCGCCTCGGTGACGGCGAAGTAGCCGGCCGACTCGACCGGCGCCGGAAGCCTGACGGGCAGCGCGAAGCGGGTGGTGACCGGGACCGGCGAGCGGTCGGCGGCGTCCGCGCAGGCCTCCGGCAGGCCCCGGTCGGTGAGCACCTGGGGGTGGACGCCGTTGATCAGCTCCCGCAGCTCGGCCAGCACGTCGCCCGCCTCGCGGTGCGCCTCGGCGAGCCGGGCGGCCAGCGGGCCGTCCGGCGGCGCGTCCAGCCGGGCGAGGCCGAGCGTCATCCGCAGGGCCACCAGGCGCTGTTGGGCGCCGTCGTGCAGATCGCGTTCGATCCGGCGCCGCTCCGCCTCGAAGGCGTCCACCAGCCGGGCCCGGGAGCGGACGAGTTCGCCGATCCGCCGCTCCTGCCGGCCGGGCCCGAGCAGCAGCCGGACGAGGCCCGCCCGGGCGGCGGCGACCACCGCCAGCGGGTACCCGAGCAACGGCAGCAGGACGAGGCCGGCCAGCCCGCACAGGGCCGCCGTCACCGGCGAGTGGACCTGCCAGATCTTGAGGACGTTGACCTGCTCGCCGTCCAGCAGGAGCAGCGGGAGGGCGGCCAGCAGGTAGCCGGGGACGGCGAGGGCGCAGCCGGCCACGGCCAGGTCGACCGGCCAGAGCACGAACCCGGCGAGCACGGTGAAGCCCAGCTCGCGCCAGGTCGCCCGCTCGCGGTAGCGCAGCCGCAGCCAGGCCGCGAGGCCGGGGCGGTCGGGGAGGCGGTGCGGGTCCGGCACCCGCGCGCCGTCCAGGAAGCGGGCCAGCCGGCGTTCCCAGGCCGCGACCGGCAGCCCGACCAGGGCGAGCGCGGCCAGCAGCGGCAGCCCGACCAGCAGCACCGCCAGCGCCCCGCCGGCCACCACCGAGACCAGCAGCCCGGCGCAGAGCAGCAGCCCGGTCAGCCCGGTCGCCAGCAGGTACCCGGCCGCCCGCCACGGGGCCGCCGACCGCAGGAACCCCGGCCGCGGCACCGGGCCCCACCAGCCCTCGTCCATCGCGTCCCTCCCCCTGTGCGCCCGCCCACCCTAGGTCCCCGGCCGCGGCCCGTCGGTAGGGCCCGGCCTACCTTTCCGCCCGCGGCCCGCGCCCTTCCTTCCGCGGCCCGCGCCGTTCCGCCCGCGCCGGAAGTCGGACCCGTCGACGTCCGGCGCGGCCTCCGCGTCCCCTACGGGTAGGGCCCGCCCTACCGTCCGAAGTGGCGCCTGGGCTGCTGTGCCGGCCCGGCCGGCGGCGGTTCGCTGGACGGCATGAGAAAGCTGCGGATCGCGCTCACGTCCCTGAAGGCCCGCCCGGTCTCCCTCCTCGGCGCCTTCCTGGCCCTGGCCCTCGGCGTGGCGATGACCGCCGTCATGCTGCTCGGCCTCGCCGCCGCGCTGGGCGGCGCCGCCGGCGGGGAGGAACTGGTCTCGCTGGTCGCCGCGCTCGGCACCGCGGGCGGGGTGAGTGCGTTCGTCTCGGCGTTCGTCGTCGCCTCCACCTACTCCTACGCCGTCGCCCAGCGCCGCCGCGAACTCGGCCTGCTCCGCCTGGCCGGCGCCACCCGCGCGCAGGTCCGCCGCACCGTGCTCGCCGAGGCGCTGCTGCTCGGGGCCGCCGCCTCCGCCACGGGCTGCCTGCTCGGCCGGCTCGGCGCTCCCGCGCTCGTCCGGGGGCTGTCCGAGGCCGGCATGGCCCCGCCCGGCTTCGCCCTCGTCCCCGCCTCCTGGCCGCTGCCCACCGCCTTCGCGACCGGCCTGCTGGTCGCCCTCGGCGGCGTCGCCGCGGCCGTCCGGCGGGCCGGACGGGTCGGCCCGCTGGACGCCCTGCGCACGGCCGACCTCGACACCGGGGTGCTGACCGCCGGCCGGCTCCTCACCGGCCTCGGCCTGCTGCTCGCCTTCCTCGCGCCGGTCGCCACCGCGCTCGCCACCGACCCCGCCGACCTGCTGCACCGCAAGACGTACACCACCCAGCCCATGTGGCTGATCTGCGCGTCCGGCCTGCTCTCCCCGCTCCTCGCCCCGCCGCTGATCCGCCTGCTGGGCCGCGTCCTCCCCCGCCGGGTCACCGGCTACGCCGGCCGCCTGGTGCCGGCCGGCGCCGCCGCGGCGCTGCGCCGGACGGGGGCGGTGGCCGCACCCGTCCTGGTCTCGGTCGCGCTGACCGGCGCGCTGGCGGGCGCGCTGGACACGGTGGGCGCCGCCCGCACCGCCGAGGCGCGCGCCCGCACCGCCGCCGACCTGGTCGTCGTCCCGGCCCCCGGCGCCGACGGCGGCCCGCTGCTCGCCGCGCTGCGCGCCGTTCCCGGCGTGGCCGCCCTCTCCGCCACCGCGCCGACCGCCCTCTCGCTCGTCGAAGCGGACGGCGTGACGGTCCGCTCCGAGGCCCGCGCGACCACCGATCCGGCCGGACTGGCGGCGCTCGCCCGGCTGCCCCTGCTGGCCGGTTCGCCGGCCGGCCTCGACGACGGCTCCCTCGTCCTGCCCGCCGAGTGGGGGCACCGGACGGTCGGCGAGCCGGTCCCGGTGGTCCGCGCCGACGGCAGCCGGACGACCCTGCGGGTCGCCGCCGTGCTGCGCGACGGGCTCGGCGACAACGGCCTGTACGTGACCGCCGCCAATGCCCCGGGCGCCCTGGTCGACCGGATCGAGGTCCGGCTCGGCCCCGCCGCCCGGGCGGCCGGCGTCCGCGCCGCCGCCCTGCCGTTCGGCGCCGCCGTGCTGACCCGCGAGCAGTGGCTCGCCGCCGGGGCGTCCCCGCGGATCGCGTGGCTGCGGATCGTCCTGGTGCTCGGCCCGGCCCTCGTCTACGCGGGCATCGCGCTCGCCAACACGCTGCTCATGGCCACCGCCGACCGCCGGCGCGAACTCGCGCTGCTCCGCCTGGCCGGGGCGACCCGAGGTCAGGTGGTCCGCCTGGTCACCGCCGAGTCGGTGCTGGTGACGGCGGTCGGCGCGGTGCTCGGCTGCGCGGTCGCGGCCGTCCAGCTCGGCTCCCTGCACGCCGCGCTGGCGGTGCTGCGCGTACCCGCCCCGCTCGTCCTGCCGTGGCGGCCGGTCGGCGTGGTGGCGGCCGGGGCGCTGCTGCTCGCCGCGGTCTGCGCCGCGCCGGCCGCCGCCTGGGCGCTGCGCACCCGCCCGGTGGCCGCCGCCGCGCGCTGAGTCCGGGTGTCAGACCGCCGTCAGTCCCTCGGGCAGCCCCTGGCCGCGCAGCTCCCGCAGCTCGCGGATCAGCGCCCGGACGGCCGCCGTCCCCGCCAGCTCCGGCGTCGTCACATAACCGACGTAGCGGCTCGGCGGGCGCGGCCCGAGGCCGGTGACCGCCAGCCCGGCGGGCGCGCCGAGCAGGGCGGTCCGGGGCATGATCGCCATCCCCAGGCCCTGCGACACCAGGGAGGCGGCCACCGTGTCGTCCTCGACGTCGATGGTCGACGGCGGGATCCAGTCCTGCCGGTCCCACCAGTCGCGGGTGTACGAGCCGCAGTTCTCGTCCCAGTCGACCAGCGGCAGCCCGCGCGGCGCCGGGTGACCGGCCGGGTGCGCCAGCGCGTACGTCTCCTCGAACAGCCGGGCGGCGACCAGGCCGGGGACGGGCGGCGGCGCGGCCGGGTCGAGGGTCGCGAGGCCGAGGTCGGCCCGGCCGTCGGCGACCTCGCCGGCGGTGCCCCGGCCGATCTCGCGGACGATCCGCACCTGCGCCGTGACCCCCGGGTGGCGGGCGGTCAGCCGGGCCAGGACGGGCGGCAGCAGGTGCGCGGCGACGCTGCGGAACGCGGCGATCCGCAGCACCCCGCCGACCTCCCCCGCCGCGTCGCCCGCCGCGGCCGCCCGGACCTCCGGGCCCATCGCGGCCAGCAGCCGCAGGACCCGCCGGGCGTACGCGACGGCCCGCTCGCCCGCCTCGGTGGGACGCGCGCCGTGGCGCCCGCGCTCGAACAGCACCGCGCCGAGCTTCCGTTCGCTGGCGCGCACGGCGTGCGAGACGGCGGACTGGCTGCTGTCCAGGCGCGCGGCGGCGGCCGTGAACCCCTGCTCCTCGGCCACCGCGACGAGGACCCGCAGCTCGTGCGGGGCGAGATCGGTCATGGCGGCGACGCTACCGGATCCATCGATCCCGTTCATGGAACGTCCCCGTCCATCGACGCGGGCCCCTGCCCGGCCCCCGCCCCGCTCCCTACGGTGATCACCACCGCCCGCCGGCATCCGCCTCGAGCCCTTGAACCCTTGAACCCTTGAACCCTGGAGCCCACCGTGTCCCGCCCCACCGCCCGCGTCGTCCACCTCGTCTCCCGCCCGGACGGCGAGCCCACCGCCGACGACTTCGCCTTCCTCGACGAGACGGTCCCGCCACCGGCCGACGGCGAGGCGCTGGTCGAGAACATCCACCAGTCCGTCGACCCGTACATGCGCGAGGAGATGGACGAGACCGGCGGCTGGCGGCTGCACGCCCCGCTGGAGGGCCGCACCCTGGGCCGGGTCGTCGAGTCCCGCACGCCCGCGCTGCCCGTCGGCACCCTCGTCCACCACCGCCGGGGCTGGCGCACCCTCTCCGTGGTCACCGCGGAGGAGACCACCGTCCTGCCCGACTTCGCGGGCGTCCCGCTCAGCGCCCACCTCGGCATCCTCGGCGGCACCGGGCTCTCCGCCTGGGTCGGCCTGACCCGGATCGCCCGGCTGCGGCCCGACGAGACGATCTTCATCTCGGCGGCCGCGGGCGGCGTCGGCACCGCGGCCGGCCGGATCGCCCGCCTGCTCGGCGCCGGGCGGATCGTCGGCAGCGCCGGGTCCGCCGCCAAGGTCCGCCACCTCACCGAACACCTCGGCTTCGACGCCGCCTTCGACTACCACGACGCCCCGATCGCCGACCGGCTGCGCGAGGCCGCGCCCGACGGCCTGCACGTCTACCTCGACAACGTCGGCGGCGACCACCTGGAGGCCGCCATCGGCGCGCTGCGCGACCACGGCCGGATCGCCTGGTGCGGGGCGGTCGCCCAGTACAACCACCTCCAGGCCCCGCCGCCCGCGCCGCGCAACCTGTTCGACGTGGTCGGCAAGAGCCTGCGGCTGGAGGGCTTCCTGGTCCGCGACCACCTGGACGCCCGCCCCGGGCTGTACGACTTCCTCGTCCCGCACCTGCGCTCCGGGGCCGTCGCCTCGGACGAGACGGTCGTCCAGGGCTTCGAGCACGTCGTGGACGCCTTCCTCGGCATGCTGCGCGGCGCCAACACCGGCAAGATGATCGTCCAGCTCGCCGACGAGCCGCGCTGAGCCGCACCGGAGGACCGCCGGTCCGCTCCCCCGGGGCCGCCTCGTCGAGAGGGCGGGCACCGTGCCCGGCCCGGTCCGCGCGATGTACGTCGAGGGCGCCGGCGGCACCGAGGCCGACCTCGACGACCCGCGCGCCGCCCGCACCGGGCACCGGGAGCGGCAACGCCTCATCGTGCTCGCCACCGCCGCTCCGGCTCCCCGACCCACGGGCCGCACTCCAGCGGCCCGACCGCCGCCGCCGCCAGCCGTGCCGGGTCCGCGACCACCTCGAAGGCGGCCACCCGGCCGTCGCGCACGGTGAACCGCAGCAGCAGCCGCAGCCGTCCGTCCGGCGCGATCGCCGCGCCGACCGCGCCGTCCACCAGCACCGGCACCCCGAACCGCGCCCGCCGCCCGATCACCCGCGTCTCCCGGGCCACCGCGTCGGCGCCGCGCAGCACCGCCGGACGGCCGGCCGGCAGCGCGGCCGGGTCGGCCCGGCGCACCACGTCCGGGGCGAGCACGGCGAGCAGCGCGTCCAGGTCGCCGCCGCGGGCGGCGGCCAGGAACGCCTCCACCACGGTGCGCTCGCCCGTCCCCCGCTCCGCCGGCGCCCCCTTGACCCGCTGCCGGGCCCGGCTCGCCAGCTTCTTGGCGGCCGCCGTGTTCCGCCCGACGATCGGCCCGATCTCCTCGAACGGCACCGCGAAGCCGTCGTGCAGCACGAAGGCGACCCGCTCGGCCGGCCCCAGCCGGTCCAGCACCACCAGCATCGCCCGGCCGACCTCGTCGACCAGCTCCGCCTCCGCCTCCGGCCCGTCCACCACCCCCTCGGCCACCGCCGGCTCGGTCCGCCGCGCCCGCAGCACGTCCAGGCAGATCCGCGACACGACCGTGGTCAGCCAGCCCGGCAGGTTCTCCAGCTCCGCCGCGTCCACCCGCTCCAGCCGCAGCCAGGCCTCCTGCACGGCGTCCTCCGCCTCCGCCGTCGACCCCAGGATCCGGCGCGCCACCGCCCCCAGCCGCCCCCGCTCGGCCTCGAACCGCACCGCCAACCGCTCGCGCCCGTCCATCGGTCACCTTTCCGTCCGCGTCCCCGTCACGGGGTTGACGATGCCCACCCCCCGAAGGTGACCGGGAGCCCCTCATGCCCACCCCGATGCCCACCCTGCTCCACCTGGACTCCAGCGCGAGCCCCGCCGACCGGTCCGTCAGCCGCCGCCTGACCGCCCGCTTCGCCCGGGCCTGGCAGGCCGGCCACCCCGGCGCCGGCTACCGCTACCGCGACCTCGCCGCCGACCCGGTACCGCTCATCGGCGCCGGCTACGCCTCCCTCGGCGTCCGCGTCGAACGCCACGGCGCCCCCGTCCCGCTCGCCGACGTCCCCGCCTTCGCGGCCACTCCC
This sequence comes from Kitasatospora sp. NPDC001527, assembly GCF_040298605.1. NCBI lineage: Bacteria > Bacillati > Actinomycetota > Actinomycetes > Kitasatosporales > Streptomycetaceae > Kitasatospora > Kitasatospora sp. NPDC001527. The sequence goes on from NZ_JBEPAM010000002.1 coordinate 141,619, forward strand.
GACGAGCACCACGAGTGGTCCCTGACCCACCCCCTGATCACCGAACTCCACGCGGCCGACACGCTCCTGCTCGGCGTCCCCATGTACAACTTCACGGTCCCCGCCGCCCTCAAGGCCTGGATCGACCGCGTCACCTTCCCCGGCGCCCACACCGGCCGCCTCACCGCCACCCGCGTCATCGCCGTCACCGCCCGCGGCGGCGGCTACGGCCCCGGCACCCCGCGCGAACCCTTCGACTTCCAGACCCCCTACCTGCGCGCCTGGTGCACCGAACACCTCGGCGTCCCGGAGGCCAACCTCCGCTTCGTCCACGCCGAACTGACCCGCGCCGCCGACGTCCCCGCCCTCACCCCCTACCGCGGCCTCGCCACCACCTCCCTCACCACCGCCCGCACCACCCTGACCACCCTCGCCACCGCCTGAAACCGCCGAAGGGCCGGCGGAAACACCCGCCGGCCCTCCCGCCCCGTCCGCTACCGCCCGCCCCAGGGCTCGTCCGTCGCCACGATCTCCCGCCCCAGCGGCGTCAGCGACACCGGGATCAGCTTGAGGTTCGCCCACCCGAACGGGATCCCGATGATCGACAGGAACAGCGGAATGCTGGTGATCAGGTGCATCAGCGCCAGCCACCACCCGGCGAACACCAGCCAGATCACGTTCCCGACGCACGACGGAGCCCCGGCGTCCGGCCGCTCGACGGCCTTGCGCCCGAACGGCCAGATCACGAACCCCGCCAGCCGGAACGACGCGATGCCGAAGGGAATGGTGATGATCAGAACGCAGCAGATGATGCCGGCGATCACATAACCGACCGCCATCCAGAACCCGCAGAAGACCAGCCAGAGCACATTCAGTAGGAATCCGATCACCTTCATGCCTGGCACCCTCTCACGCGCGACGACTGCCCCCTACGACCCGGATGCCCGCTGAGCTGCGTGTCCACGCGCTCGGAGGCCACACCTCAGGGACCGCTCCGGGTGCCGCCCCTCCTCACGGAGGAGACCGGTCCGCCCGGACACGCGGCTCCGCGCCGCCCGGGTGGCCCGGGCGGCGCGGAGCGGTGGTCGGGGGCGGTCAGCCCTCCGCGTGGCCGATGCCGGTGTCGACGAAGGAGCCGGAGACGCCGTCCTCGCTGATGACCAGGGTGCCCTCGAAGTAGCTGGCACCGTCGGGGCCGTACTTCACCTCGATGACGTGCAGGGCGCTTCCGTCGGGGCCGACCGTGAAGGCGCCCTTGTCGAAGTGGGCGACGGGGACGGCGCCCTCGGCGTCGGCGGAGGCGGCGGTGGCGCCGCAGACGGCGAGCGGGAGGACGATGGCGGAGGCGGCGAGGATACGGTGCATGGTGCGCATGGAAGGTGCCCTTTCGAGGCGTTGATTCTCGATCCGGTGGGAAACACCGGCTGTCACCATTTGCCCATGCCCGCACACGGAGCGCTATCGGTGAAGGCCATTCGTGAGCCTGCGTCACCCCACCCTCCGGACCGGGCGCGCTCGCCCTACAGCGGGGTGACGGCCTTGAGGACGAGGAGGAGGGCGACGGCGGCGTTGAGGGCGGAGAGGGCGGAGGCGGCGGTGCCGAGGGCGGCGACGAGGGCGGCGAGGCCGGCGGGGGTGTGGGCGGGGGGCCAGTTGCGGGCGGTGGGGACGGGGCCGAGGAGGGCGGCGACGCGGCGGGGCACCGGGCCGGGGGCGGCGAAGGCGGGGAAGGCCGCGTAGGCCGCGGGCGGGCGGTGCGAGGCGAGGGCGGCGCGGGCGACGGCCCGGGCGGTGACCCGGCGGTCGCCGACCGCCTGCGCGGACTCCTCGTCGGCCCAGCGCTCCGCGCTGTAGGCGACGGCGCGCTGCAGCGGCCGCAGGAACGGGTTGACGCAGCCGGCCAGCTGGGTGGCCAGCAGGTGGCGGTGGTGCCGGTGGGTCAGGTGGGCGCGCTCGTGGGCGAGCAGGGCGGCGCGCTCGTCCTCGGCGAGGCCGGCCAGCATGCCGGTGGAGACCACGACCCGGCCGGGCGAGCGCGGCGAGCCGGGCAGCGCGTAGGCGTACGGCTCCGGGTCGGGCAGCAGGGCGACGTCGGACGAGGCGGGCAGGGCGCGGCCGAGGGCGCGCCGGGCGCGGGCCCGGATCCGCAGGTGGCGGGTGAGCGTGCGGCCGAGGGCGAGCAGGACGGCGGCGAGGACGAGCAGCGCCGCCGTGCCGACGCTCTCGTGGTACGGCAGCGCGGCCCGGACCTCGGGGTCGGACCAGCTGTCGGGCAGCGGGTTGCCGGGGATCTGGGCGGTGCCGACGACCCCGATCAGGGCCAGGCAGACCGCGCTGCACAGGGCCATCACGATGCTGATCGCGGTGAGCAGCCGGGCGGCGCCGCGCGGGTGCAGGTGCTGCTCGGTGAGGCGGGCGATGGGCAGCGCCGTCAGCGGCAGGACGAGGGGGAGGAAGACGAAGACGCCCACGGCGCGGAGGTCAGCCTTCGGGATCGGGGGCCGGGGCGCAGGCGCCGTCGAGCAGGGTGCGCAGCAGCTCCTCGTCGTGCGGGAGCAGGGCGGTCACGAAGCTGGCGAGCACCGCGTCCCGGTCGGGCTCGCCGTCGAGCACCCGGCGCATCCGCAGGGCGGCGAGGCCGGCCGCGTCCGAGGAGGCCTGCCAGAGGTAGGAGCGGCCGGAGCGGGTGCGGGTGACGGCGTCCTTGGCGTGCAGCCGGGAGAGGATGGTCATCACGGTGGTGTAGGCGAGGTCGCCGTCGAGGCGTTCCTGGACCCAGCCCGCGGTGACGGGGCCGGGGGCCCGCTGGAGCACCGCCAGCACCTGCGCCTCCAGCTCGCCCTGGCCGCGCCGGCGGCCCCGCGGGTCGCCGGCCACCGGGGCGTGGGTCTCCTCTGCGGTGTCCTCTGCCATGCCGGTCATCCTAACGAGGAGGTAAAGGACCGGGAATCAGCCTTGTGGTTCGCGGGCGTTCTGCCGCCGGTCGATCTCCGCGATCCCGGGGTGGTGGAGGTCGAAGGCGGGCGACTCGGAGCGGACCCGGGGCAGGGTGACGAAGTTGTGCCGGGGCGGTGGGCAGGAGGTGGCCCACTCCAGCGAGCGCCCGTAGCCCCACGGGTCGTCGACGGTGACCCGCTCCCCGTACCGGGCGGTGTGCCAGACGTTGTAGAGGAACGGCAGGGTGGAGATCCCGAGCAGGAACGAGCCGATGCTGGAGACGGTGTTGAGCGCGGTGAAGCCGTCGGAGGCCAGGTAGTCGGCGTAGCGGCGGGGCATGCCCTCGGCGCCGAGCCAGTGCTGGACGAGGAAGGTGGCGTGGAAGCCGGCGAAGAGGGTCCAGAAGTGGATCCGCCCGAGCCGCTCGTCGAGCATCCGGCCGGTGAACTTGGGCCACCAGAAGTGGAAGCCGGCGAACATCGCGAAGACCACCGTCCCGAACACCACGTAGTGGAAGTGCGCGACGACGAAGTACGAGTCGGAGACGTGGAAGTCGATCGGCGGCGCGGCCAGCAGCACCCCGGTCAGCCCGCCGAACAGGAAGGTGACCAGGAACCCGACGGCCCACAGCATCGGCGTCTCGAAGCTCAGCGAACCGCGCCACATGGTGCCGATCCAGTTGAAGAACTTCACCCCGGTGGGTACCGCGATCAGCATCGTCATGATCGAGAAGAACGGCAGCAGCACCTGCCCGGTGACGAACATGTGGTGCGCCCAGACGGTGATCGACAGGCCGGTGATGGCGATGGTCGCGCCGATCAGCCCGGAGTAGCCGAAGATCGGCTTGCGGCTGAACACCGGGATGATCTCGGTGACGATCCCGAAGAACGGCAGCGCGATGATGTAGACCTCCGGGTGCCCGAAGAACCAGAAGAGGTGCTGCCAGAGCAGCGCCCCGCCGTTGGCCGCGTCGAAGACGTGCGAGCCGAAGCGCCGGTCCGACTCCAGGCAGAGCAGCGCGGCCGCCAGCACCGGGAAGGCGAAGAGCACCAGCACGGCGGTGAGCAGGATGTTCCAGACGAAGATCGGCATCCGGAAGAGCGTCATCCCGGGCGCGCGGAAGCAGACGATCGTGGTGATGAAGTTGACCGAACCGAGGATGGTGCCGAAGCCGGAGAGGGCCAGGCCCATGATCCACAGGTCGGCACCGAGGCTCGGGGAGTGGTCCGGGCCGTTCAGCGGCGCGTAGGCGAACCAGCCGAAGTCGGCCGCGCCGTCCGGGGTGAGGAAGCCGTAGACGACGATCAGCGAGCCGAACAGGTACAGCCAGTAGGCGATGGCGTTCAGCCGGGGGAAGGCGACGTCGGGGGCGCCGAGCTGCAGCGGCATGATCCAGTTGGCGAACCCGGCGAACAGCGGGGTCGCGAACATCAGCAGCATGATCGTGCCGTGCAGGGTGAAGAGCTGGTTGAACTCCTCGTTGGAGAGCAGCTGCAGCCCGGGCCGGGCCAGCTCGATCCGCATCAGCATCGCCATCAGCCCTCCGAGCAGGAAGAACAGGAAGGACGTGGTGATGTAGAGGGTGCCGATCCGCTTGTGGTCGGTGGTGGTGAGCCAGCCGACCAGGGCCCGGCCGCGCCGGCGGCGGGCGGCGGCGCGGTGGCGCTCCAGCCGGGGCGTGCGCGACGGGTGCGGGGGCTGCTGCTCCGCGGTGTCCTTCGGCAGGAGAGTCACGCGCTGCGCCTTCCGGGTCCGGGGCAGGGGTCGGACCAGCAGTACCGGCCGGCCGGCCGCGCCGGACGGGGGCGCGCGGGCGGGTCACCCGAACAGGGGCGGGTCACCCGAACAGGCGCGACCCGGTTGCCCGGCACCCGCGGGGGTTGGACGGTCGAAGTCAGCACGCCTCTTTGAACACCTGTCCGGGAGTGCCCAACCGGCCCCGGCGTCCGGTCCTGGAGGAACCCATGAGCAGCACGTCGTCCCCGCCGCCCGGCCAACCGCCCCCGGAGCAGCCGCCGACGGACCAGCCCCCGCCCTGGCGCTCCGGCACCGGCCAGCCGCCACCGCCGGCCTCGCACCACGGGTTCCGCGAGTGGGCTCCCGGCTTCGTGGTGTTCGCGGGCGTCCTGATGCTGATCAACGGCATCATGGAGGTGCTGCGGGGCATCATGGCGGTCCACGATGACGAGGTCTTCCTGACCACCAACCGCTACGTGTTCCGGTTCGACCTCACCGGCTGGGGCTGGATCCACATCGTCGTCGGCGCGCTGGTCGCGCTGGTCGGCGCCTTCCTCCTCAAGGGAGCCGGCTGGGCCCGGTACGCCGGTATCGTCCTCACCGCGGTGAGCGCCATCGACGCGTTCCTGTCGATGCCGTACTACCCGGGCTGGTCGATCGTGGTGATCGCCCTGGACGTCTTCATCATCTGGGCGCTGTGCGTCTACCGGCCCGCACGGGCCGGTCACTGATCCCGTCCGCCGCCCGGCCCCGTACCGCGTACGGGGCCGGGCGGCGGCGCCGTGCCCGGCCTCAGGCCCGGGCCCGCTGGGTGAACGCGATGCAGAGCAGCACCACCACCGCGGTCACGGGGGCCGCGGCCGGCAGGTCCTCGCCGAGCAGCAGCACCGACCAGACCAGGGTGACCAGCGGCTGGGCCAGCTGGAGCTGGCTCGCCCTCGGGACCCCGATCAGCGCCATCCCCCGGTACCAGACCACGAAGCCGCCGAACTGCGAGACGGCCGCCGTGTACAGCAGTCCGGCCGCCGCCTTCGCCCCGAGGTGCACCGGCTCGGCGGGCAGCGCCAGGGCCGTGGTCAGCGCGGTGACCGGCAGCGCGGCGACCACCGCCCAGCCGATCACCTGCCAGCCGGGCAGTTCCCGGGAGATCCGCCCGCCCTCCGCGTACCCGGCCGCGCAGACCAGCAGCGCCGCGCCCAGGCAGAGGTCGGCCGGGCCGGGCCGCCCGTGGCTCTGCAGCAGGGTGAACCCCAGCACCGCCACCGCCCCGGCCAGCGCCGCGCCCCAGAACAGCCGCGACGGGCGGCGGCCGTCCCGGCGGGAGCGCAGGGCGGCGACGGCGGCGGTGGCCAGCGGCAGCAGGCCGATGACGACGGCCGAGTGCGCGGTGGAGGAGGTGCGCAGGGCCAGCGTGGTGAGCAGCGGGAAGCCGAGCACGCAGCCGGCCGAGACCACCAGCAGGCCGGGCCAGTGGCGGCGTTCGGGCAGCGGGACGCGGGCGGCCGTGAGGCAGAGGGCGGCGAGCAGACCGGCGAGCAGACCGCGCAGACCGGTGGCCGTCCAGGGGCCGAAGCCGGTCAGCGCCCAGGCGGTGGCGGGGAAGCTGAAGGAGAAGGAGAGGACGCCCAGGGCGGCCAGGACGGTGCCCGGGGCCCCCGTCGGGGCGGGCGCCGTAGCGGGTCGTGCCGCTACCGCCAAGGGGTGCGTAGCGCTATCTTGTGCTCTCATGACCGAGCGTAGCAGTGTGGCCGAACTCGCCGACAGCCTGCGCCGCGAGGTGGAGCGCTACCCGGAAGGGCGGAAGCTGCCGTCGAGCCGGGCCCTGAGGGAGCGCCACCAGGTCAGCCCGGGGACGGTCTCCCGCGCCATCGCCGTCCTGGCCGCCGAGGGCCTGGTGGTCACCCGCCCGGGCGCCGGGGTGTTCCGGGCGGCGGCCTTCGCGGGCGGCCCGGGAGCCGCGGCGGGCGCCCCCGCCGCCCGTCCGGGCGACCTCTCCTGGCAGGAGCTCGCGCTCAGCAGCGACACCGGCCCGCGCGACCTGCTGGCCGCCCCGGTGTTCGCCACCCTGCGCGTGCCGCCGCCCGACGTCATCGACCTCAACGCCGGCTACCCGCACGCCTCGCTGCTGCCCGAGCGCCTGCTCGCCGCCGCCCTCGCCCGGGCCGGACGGCGGCCGGGCGCCTGGGAGCGCCCGCCCACCGACGGCCTCACCGAGCTGCGCGGCTGGTTCGCCCGCGACATCGGCGGCCACGGCGGGCCGATCGGCACCGGGGACGTCCTGATCACCGCGGGCGGGCAGGGCGGGCTCACCGTGGCGATGCGCTCGCTCGCCGCGCCCGGCGCCCCCGTCCTGGTGGAGTCGCCGACGTACTCGGGGATCCTGGCGGTGGTCCGGGCGGCCGGGCTGCGGCCCGTCCCGGTACCGGTCGACGCCGACGGCGTGCGCACCGACCTGCTGGCGGACGCCTTCGCCGCCACCCGGGCGCGGGTCTTCGTCTGCCAGCCGCTGTTCCAGAACCCGACCGGCGCGGTGCTCTCCCCCGAACGCCGCGGCGAGGTGCTGCGGATCGCCCGGGCGGCGGGCGCGTTCGTCGTCGAGGACGACTTCGCCCGGCTGCTGGTCCACCCGGACGCCCCCGCGCTGCCGCGCCCGCTCGCCGCCGAGGACCGCGACGGGGTGGTGGTGCACCTGCGCTCGCTGACCAAGGCCGCCTCGCCCAACCTGCGGGTCGGCGCGCTCACCGCGCGCGGGCCGGCGCTCGCCCGGCTGCGGGCGACCCAGGTGGTGGACAGCTTCTTCGTGCCCCGGCCCCTGCAGGAGGCGACGCTGGAACTGGTCGCCGACCCCGGCTGGGCGCGCCATCTGCGGGCCCTCGGCACCGAGCTGCGCAACCGCCGCACCGCCGCCGTCGCCGCCCTGCACCGGGAGCTGCCGGGCACGCTCGGCGCGTACCGGCCCGGCGGCTACCACCTGTGGCTGCGCCTCCCGGACGGCGTCGACGACGGCGCGCTGACCGCCGCCGCGCTGCGGGCCGGCGTCCAGGTGACGCCCGGCCGCCCGTACCACGCGGCCGAGCCGCCGGCCCCGCACCTGCGGATGAGCTACGCGGCCGCCGAGAGCTCCGCCCAGGTGGTGGAGGGCGTCCACCGGCTGCGGCTGGCCTTCGAGGAGGTCACCGGCTGACGGCGGGCCGCCCGGCGTGGACCCTAGGCCCGGTGCCCGGCCATCCGCTCCAGCCGGGCGATCCGCTCGGCCATCGGCGGGTGGGTGGAGAAGAGCTTCGCGCCGGCCTCGCCGGGCCGGAAGGGGCTGGCGATCATCATGTGGCTGGCGGTCTGGATCTGCGGCTCCGGGGGCAGCGGCAGCTGCCGGGTGCCGGCGTCCAGCTTGCGCAGCGCGCTCGCCAGGGCGAGCGGGTCGCCGGTGATCCGGGCGCCGTCGGCGTCGGCCTGGTACTCGCGGGAGCGGCTGACGGCCAGCTGGATCAGCGAGGCCGCGACCGGGCCGAGGATCATGATCGCGAGCATCCCGAACAGGCCCGGCCCGTCGTCGTCCTCGCCGCGGCCGAACGGGATCAGCCAGGCGAAGTTGACCAGGAACATCACCACCGAGGCGAGCGCCCCGGCCACCGAGGAGATCAGGATGTCGCGGTTGTAGACGTGGCTCAGCTCGTGGCCGAGGACGCCGCGCAGCTCGCGCTCGTCGAGCAGCTGCAGGATGCCGTCGGTGCAGCAGACCGCCGCGTTGCGCGGGTTGCGGCCGGTGGCGAAGGCGTTGGGGGCCGGGGTCGGCGAGATGTAGAGCCGGGGCATCGGCTGGCGGGCCGCGGTGGAGAGCTCCCGGACGATCCGGTACAGCTGCGGGGCCTCGATCTCGCTCACCGGGCGGGCGCGCATCGCGCGCAGGGCGAGCTTGTCGCTGTTCCAGTACGCGTAGGCGTTGGTGCCGAGGGCGACCAGCAGCGCGATCACGAAGCCCGTGCGTCCGAAGAAGCCGCCGATCACCAGGATCAGCGCCGAGAGGCCGCCGAGCAGGGCGGCGGTCCTCAGTCCGTTGTGCCGGCGGTGCACGGCTGGCCCTCCAATGGTGCGTGGGGAAGCCCTTTCTGCCTCGTCCCTCCTGCCGGGTCAACGGGCGGGGACGGCGGCCTTGTTCCCTTGTGACCAGCGCGACACCCGGCCGGGCCGGCCGCGGCCACCCGCTCCGACCTCGGCACACACCGCGGGGAGGGTCAGAACAGCGAGCCACCGACCACCTGGAGGACCAGCTGCGGGGCCACCGAGAGCACCACCGCCGCCGAGGCGGTGAGCCCCAGGGTGGCGGTCAGCGACACCGGCAGGCGGTGACCGGCGGCCGGGGCCCCGGCGGCGGCCTCGCCCTGGGCCGGGGCGAACAGCCGGGCGGTCCAGAGCAGGTAGTAGTACAGGGCGACGACCACATTGACGGCCATGACCACGGCCAGCCAGCCGAGCCCGGCGTCGACGGCGGCCTGGAACACCACCACCTTGCCGAACAGGCCGATCACGCCCGGCGGCAGTCCGGCCAGGCAGAGCAGGAAGAACGCCAGCGCCAGCGCCGTCCAGCGGTTGCGGGCGAACAGGCCGCGGAAGTCGTCCACGCTGGTCCCGGCCCTGCGGCCGACCGCCGCCACCACGCCGAAGGCCCCGAGGTTGACCACGCCGTAGATCAGCGCGTACGCGGCGGTGGCGCCCAGCGGGTCGGTCGCGGTGGGCGCGTAACCGGCCGCGGCCAGCGGCACCAGCAGGTAGCCGGCCTGGCCCACCGAGGACCAGGCGAGCAGCCGGACCGCGCTGTACCGGGTGTCGAAGCGCTGGCGCAGCGCGCCCACGTTGCCGACCGTCATGGTGACGGCGGCCAGCACCGCGAGCGTCAGGCCCCAGGTGTGCGCGTACGGGCGGAAGGCGATCGTGGTGGCCAGCGCCAGGCCGGCCAGGCCGGCCGCCTTGCCGACCACCGAGAGGTAGCCGGCCACCGGCAGCGGGGCGCCGGTGTAGGTGTCCGGCACCCAGAAGTGGAAGGGGACGGCGGCGACCTTGAAGGCGAAGCCGACCAGGGTGAGCACGGCGCCCGCCTCGGCCAGCGGCTTCAGCTGCGCGGGCGCCTGTTCCAGGCCGGTGGCGACGGCGCCCAGGTGCAGGCTGCCGCTCGCCGCGTAGACGAAGCCGATGCCGAGCAGCATCACGGCGGTCGCGGTGACGGAGGAGAGGAAGAACTTCAGCGCGGCCTCGGCGCCCCGGCCGTCCCGGCGCAGCGCGACCAGGGCGAAGGCGGGCAGCGAGGCCACCTCCAGGGCGATCACCAGGGTGGCGAGGTCGCGGGAGGCGGGCAGCAGGGCGGCGCCGGTGGCGCTGGAGAGCAGCAGGAACCAGTACTCGCCGCCGGGCAGCTTCTCCTCGTCCACCGTGTGCGCGGACAGCAGCGCGGCGATCAGCGCGCCGCCGAGCGCGAGCAGCTGGAAGACCAGGGCGAAGTGGTCGGCGACGTACGAGCAGCCACCGTTGTCAGTGGCTCCTGTTACGTTCTGCGCACAGAAGGTGGCCCGGGGTGATCCCCCGGTGAGCGGGAGGAGCGAGACGAGCGCGAGCGCGAGCCCGGCGGCGGTGAGCCGGCCGAGCCACCGCTTGTGCTGCGCGGGCAGGAAGAGGTCGGTGACCAGCACGGCGAGCGCGGCCAGCGCGGCGATCAGCGGGGGCGCGATCGCCACCCAGTCCACGGACTGGATCAGGCTGCCCGGGTTGGGGACGGCGAGGGAGGTCACAGTGGTCTGCCCCGTGGAGTGAGGTCCGAGTGCGGTGCCGAGCATGATCAGCCACCCCCGAGGAGGTGTTTGACGGCGGGGTCGGAGAGGCCGAGCAGCAGCGCGGGCCAGAGACCGGCGAGCAGGGTGAGGGCGGCCAGCGGCGTCCAGCTGACGGCCTCGTACGGGCGCAGGTCGGCGAGCTCGGCCACCGGGGCGAGCTGCTTCGGGTCGCCCATGCAGACGCGCTTGACCACGATCAGCAGATAGGCGGCGGTGAGGAGGGTGCCGAGGCCGGCCAGGACCATGTAGGTGACGAACGCGGGGCGCGAGAGGCCGTCGGCCGGGTCGAACGCGCCGAACATCGCGAGCAGCTCGCCCCAGAAGCCGGCCAGTCCGGGCAGGCCGAGGCTGGCGACGGCGGCGAAGGCGAGCAGCGCGCCGAGCCGTGGTGCCCGCCCGTAGAGGGCGGCGCCGGTGGCGCCGGAGAGGGTGTCGAGGTCCGCCGTCCCGTAGCGGTCCTTGAGCGCCCCGACCACGAAGAACAGCAGGCCGGTGATCAGACCGTGCGCGATGTTCGCGAACAGCGCGCCGTTGACGCCCACCGGGGTGAGGGAGGCGATGCCCAGCAGGACGAAGCCCATGTGGCCGACGGAGGAGTAGGCGATCAGGCGCTTGAGGTCGCCCTTGGCGCCGCGCCGCGCGAGCGCGAGGCAGGCCAGTGAGCCGTAGACGATGCCGACGGCGGCGAACGCTCCCAGGTAGGGGGCGAGCGTCGTGGTGCCGTCGGGGACGACCGGGAGGAGGACGCGGACCAGGCCGTAGGTGCCCATCTTCAGCAGCACGCCGGCGAGCAGCACGGAGCCGACGGTCGGCGCCGCGGTGTGCGCGTCCGGGAGCCAGCTGTGCAGCGGCCAGGCGGGAGCCTTCACCGCGAGCCCGACCATGATCGCCAGCGCGGCGATCACCTGGGTGGAGTGGCTCAGGCCGGAGCCGTGGGCGGCGGCGAGGGCCTGCATGTCGAAGGTGCCCGCCTTGCCGCCGACCAGCAGGAAGCCGAGCAGCATCACGGCCGAGCCGAGCAGCGTGTAGAGGATGAAGCGGTTGGCGGCCGGCACCTTCGCCCCGCTGCCCCAGCGGGCGATCAGGAAGTACATCGGGATCAGCACGATCTCGAAGGCCAGGAAGAAGAGCAGGAGGTCCAGCACCGCGAAGGTGGCGAGCATGCCGACTTCGAGGAGGAGGAACAGCCCGGCGAAGGCCCGGGCCGAGGGACGGTCGGCGTCGGGGGCTCCGCCCCGGGCCTCACCGGACGGCAGCCGTCGCTCCGAGTAGAGCGCGCAGAGGAAGGTGAGCAGCGAGGTCAGGACGATCAGCGGCAGCGAGACGCCGTCCACACCGAGGTGGAGGCGCACGCCGATGGCCGGGATCCAGGACACGTCGGTGGTGGCCTGCATCAGGGCGGGCTCGTCGTGGTCGAAGCCGGCGGCCAGGACGAGGGTGAGCACCAGGACGGCGCCGGTCACCACGGTGCTGAAGCGCAGCGCTCGCCGGTCGGCGGCGGCCGGGTCCGCGCCGAACACCGGGGCCAGGGTGAGCGCGGCGCCGAGCAGCGGCAGCACCAGGAGGGCGATGAGGACCGCGTTCATCGGGGGCTCCTAGCGACGACGGCGGACGGGGAAGGGAGGCACGGCATCGGTTACACCGCCACCAGGACGACCAGCAGGACGACGCCGGCGAGCAGCGCGCTGAGGTAGGTCTGCGCGTTGCCGGTCTGGGCGAGCCGGACGGCGCGGCCGAGCAGGCCCGCCCCGGCACCGGCGCCGCGCACGTACGTCTCCACGACCTCGCGGTCGAGGAAGCGGACCAGGCGGGCGGCGGCCTCGACCGGGCGGACGAACAGCGCGCCGTAGAGCCGGTCGACGCCGAAGCCGTGCCGGGCCGGGTCGAACAGCGGGCCGAGCAGGGCGCGCCCGGGGTCGGCGACGACCGTCCCGGCGGCCGGGGCTCCGGCCTGCCCGGGCACCCGCGCGGTGGCGGAGCGCCAGGCCCCGTAGGCCAGCAGCGCGCCGACCACGGCGAGGCCGGTGCCGATCACGGCGGTGACCGCGGAGGGCCGCAGCGAGCCGCCGTCCAGCAGCGCGGGCAACCAGTCCGAGCGCAGGCCGGTGACACCGAAGCCCATGGTCGGCACGGCCAGCACCCACAGCGGCCAGCGCATCGCGGGCGGCTCGGCGACGGCCGGGTCGGCCTCGTCCGGCTCGGGCGAGTAGGGGGCGCCGGCCTCGTGGTCGCCGGCGACCGTGGCCCGGTCGGCGGCGGGCAGCACCTCGGGCGCCGCCGCGGCCGCGCCCGCCGGGCTGTGGAAGGCCACCAGGAACAGCCGGGCGGCGTAGGCCGCGGTGAGCAGCGCGGTGAGCCCGGCCGAGATCAGCACGATCCAGCCGGCCGCCTGCGGCACCGCCGAGGCGGGGCCGAGGCCGTTGGTCAGCGCCTCGCCGTTGGCGGCGTGCTCGGCGGCGGTCAGCACCGCCTCCTTGCTGAAGAAGCCGGCGAACGGCGGCAGGCCGACCAGGGCGGCCAGCGCGATGCCCATCGTCCAGTAGGCGTCCGGGACGCGCTTGCGCAGCCCGGGGATGCGGGACATCGCGGAGATCGAGTTGGTGTGCGCGGCGTGGATCACCACACCGGCGGCGAGGAACAGCAGCGCCTTGAAGGCGCCGTGGCTGACCAGGTGGAAGACCGACGCCTGGCGGTCGCCGCTGGCCAGCGCGCCGGCCATGTAGCCGAGCTGGCCGACGGTCGAGTAGGCCAGCACCCGCTTGAGGTCGTCCTGGGCGAGCGCGCACAGGGCCGAGCCGATCATCGTCACGGCGGCCATCACCGCCAGCACGACCAGCGCCGCGCCGGAGAGCAGGAAGACCGGCAGCAGCCGGGCCACCAGGTAGATGCCGGCCGCGACCATGGTGGCGGCGTGGATCAGCGCGGAGACCGGCGTCGGGCCGGCCATCGCGTCCGGGAGCCAGGTGTGCAGCGGGAACTGCGCGCTCTTGCCGGCCACCCCGGCCAGCAGCAGCAGCGCGACCAGCGTCGGGTGGCCGAGCCGCCCCTCGGTGGCGGCCCGCAGCACGTCCTCGATCCGGAAGCTCCCGGCGTCGGCGCCGAGCAGGAAGACGCCGAACAGGAACGGCACGTCGCCGAGCTTGGTGACCAGGAAGGCCTTGAGCGAGGCGGAGCGGGCGTCCTCGGTCTCCCAGTGGTGGCCGATCAGGAAGTACGAGCAGATGCCCATGACCTCCCAGCCGACCAGCAGCACGACGAGGTCCCCGGAGTAGACGACCAGGAACATCGCCGCCGTGAACAGCGAGACCAGCGCCGCGTACGAGGGGTAGCGCGGGTCGTCCTTGAGGTAGGCGGTCGAGTAGACCTGCACGCAGGTGGCGACCAGGCCGACCAGCACCGAGATCAGCGAGCTGAAGCCGTCCAGGTGGATCGCGAGCGCGATGTCCGGGCCGCCGGTCGGGGTGAGCCGGGTGGCGGCGTCCAGCGCCTGGCCGCTGCCGAGCTGGAGCGCGACGACCAGCGCGAGCACCGCCGAGACGGCGACCGGCACGATCGCCAGCGGCTTGGCGAGGCCGGGCACGCGCTTGCCGGTGGCGAGGGTGGCCGCCGCGCCGAGCGCGGGCAGCGCGGGGACGAGGGCGGGCAGGGCGAGGTTCATGCGGTGGCCCGGCCCTTCAGCGCCTCGGCTCCGGCCAGCGCCTGCTCGGCGTCGGCGGTGGACTCGGCCGGGTCGCCGAGCGCGGTGACCCGGTCGACGTCCGCGGTGCCCCGGGCCCGGAACAGCAGCAGGACGATGGCGAGCCCGAGGCCGATCTCGGCGGCGGCGACGGTGATGGTGAACAGGGTCAGCGCCTGCCCGGCGTGCAGCGCGTCGCGCAGCCAGGCGTCGAAGGCGACGAGGTTGAGGTTGACGGCGTTGAGCATCAGCTCGACGGACATCAGCACCAGGATGACGTTGCGCCGGGCGAGCACGCCGTAGACGCCGACGCTGAACAGCAGCGCGGCGAGGACGACGGGGTAGGCGAGGTGCATCAGCCCTCCTGCTCGGGGGTGGTCGGAGCAGGCGCGGGCCCGTCCCCGGTCGCGGCCCGGTCCGCGGGCCGGCTCCCGGCCCGCTCCTCGGCCTCGGCGACCGTGCGGTTGGAGCCGACCGGCCGGCCGGCCCGGATCCGCCCGGCCCGGGGCGCCGGCACCCGGCTCCGGTTGCCGCGCGACAGCACGATCGCGCCGACCAGCGCGGCCAGCAGCAGCACCGAGAGCGCCTCGAAGGGCAGCACCCAGGTCCGGAACAGGCTCGCGCCGGTCACCGCCGCCGAGCCGCCGCCCGCGCCGAGGTCGATCCAGGACGTCCGGAAGGCGTCCACGACCAGCGTCACCAGCGTGCCGGCCGAGGCCAGCGCGACGACCAGGGCGAGCCAGCGGTTCCCGGAGTCGGCGTCCGGTGAGCGCCCGATCGGCGCCTTGGTGAGCATCAGGCCGAACAGCACCAGGACGACCACCGAGCCGAGGTAGATCAGCACCTGCACCCAGGCGATGAACTCGGCGGTGAGCAGCAGGAACTCCACCGCGAGGCCGCCGAGCGCGACGACCAGCCAGAGCGCGGCGTGCACCAGCTGCTTGGTGGTGACGGCGACCAGGGCCGAGCCGAGCACGGCGACGCCGACCAGCAGGAAGACGATCTCCACCCCGGTCGGGGAGAGGAACGAGCGCGCGGCCGGGTCCAGCGACCCGGTCGCGGCGAGCAGGGTGAGGGCGCCCTTCACGCGTCACCACCGTCCTGCGCCGGCTCGGCCGCTTCCGCCGCCTTGGCCGCGGCGGCCGCCAGCTTGTCGGCGGACTTGCGCGCGGTCGCGATCTCCTTGGGCTCCTCGGCCGCCGGGTCCAGCGCCGGCGGCACCGGCACCGTCCACATCCACTCCCGCAGCCGGTCCCGCTCGTGGGTCAGCTCCAGGATGTCGGTCTCCGCGTACTCGAACTCGGGCGACCAGAACAGCGCGTCGAACGGGCACACCTCGATGCAGATCCCGCAGTACATGCAGAGCGAGAAGTCGATGGCGAAGCGGTCCAGCACGTTGCGGGTGCGGGCGCGCGCGTTCGGGTCGGCGGCCGGCAGCGTCTCCTTGTGGGAGTCGATGTAGATGCACCAGTCCGGGCACTCACGGGCGCAGAGCATGCAGACCGTGCAGTTCTCCTCCAGCAGCGCGATCACCCCGCGCGAGCGCGGCGGGAGGGCCGGCTGCGCGTCGGGGTACTGCGCGGTGATGCTCTTCTTCGTCATCGTCCGCAGGGTGACGGCCAGGCCCTTGGCCAGGCCCGCACCGGGGAAACTCATGAGATCGCCACCTTGATGATGCCGGTGAGGGCCAGCTGGACGAGGGCGAGCGGGATCAGCGCGGTCCACGCGAAGCGCATCAGCTGGTCCTCGCGCAGCCGGGGGTAGGTGACCCGCAGCCAGATCACCACGAAGGCCAGCGCGAAGGTCTTCAGCAGGGTCCACAGCCAGCCGAGCTGGTCCGGCAGCGGGCCGTGCCAGCCACCGAGGAAGAGCACGGCGGTCAGCGCGGAGACCACCAGGATGCCCGCGTACTCGGAGAGCAGGAACAGCGCGAAGCGCAGACCGGTGTACTCGGTGTACGCGCCGAAGATGATCTCGGAGTCGGCGACCGGCATGTCGAACGGCGGGCGCTGCAGCTCGGCCAGGCCGGCCGTGAAGAACACGAAGCCGCCGATCAGCTGCCACGGGATCCAGTACCACTCCCAGGCGTCCATGATCCCGGGCAGCGAGAGCGTCCCGGCGGCCATCGCCACGGAGGCGGCGGCGAGCACCATCGGCAGCTCGTAGGACATCAGCTGCGCGGCCGTCCGCAGACCGCCGAGCAGTGAGAACTTGTTGGCCGAGGCCCAGCCGGCCATCAGCTTGCCGATCACGCCGACGCCCATGACGGCCAGCACGAAGAACAGGCCGGCGTCCACCGCCTGCCCGACGAAGCCGCCCGGCCCGACCGGGATCGCCAGCAGCACCAGCAGGTACGGCAGCAGCGAGACGGCGGGCGCCAGCTGGAAGATCCGCCGGTCGGCGCCGGCCGGGACGATGTCCTCCTTCTGGGCGAACTTCACGCCGTCCGCGATCAGCTGCGCCCAGCCGTGGAAGCCACCGGCGTACATCGGGCCGAGGCGGCCCTGCATGTGCGCCATCACCTTGTGCTCGGTCTGGCCGATGACCAGGGGGAGGGTGAGGAAGACGACCAGCGTGGCGACGCAGCGCAGCACCGTGTCGAACAGGTTCACGCGCCGTCTCCGTCCTGGCCGGCCGACTCGGCCGGCGGTGTCTCGCTCGTCCCGCGCTCCGCGGCGGCGGGTTCCTCCGCGGCGGGCTTCTCCGCCACCGGCTCCTCGGCCGCCGGCTTCCCGGCCACCGGCTCCCCGGCCGACGGCTCGGCGGCGGGCCGCTCGGGCTCGTCGTGCGCCGGCACCGGGTTGTGCCACGGCGCGTCGGAGGACCGCGTCCGGGCGGGCGCCGGGGCGGCCTCGCCGGGCGCCTGGCTCGCCGACCCCTCGGAGACCGAGCGCGTCCGCCTCGGCCGGTCCGCCCGCACCGCGGGCGCCCCCTCGGCAGCGGCCCCCTCGGCGGCGGCCCCCTCGGCCGGAGCGCCGGCCGCCTGGCTCGCCGACCCCTCGGAGACCGAGCGCGTCCGCCTCGGCCGGTCCGCCCGCACCGCGGCGGCGCCCTCGGCACCGGCCGCACCCGCGGCCGCGCCGCGCGGCGTCCGGGCCGCACCGGCGGCGCCGGCCGCCCGGGCACCGCGCGCCGGCCGCTCGGCGACCGGCGGCAGGGTGCCCTTGAGCGGCCCCCACTCGTTCGGGTCCGGCACACCGGCCGGCTGCATCTTGCGCCGCGCCGGCCCGTCGCCGTGGTCGGACTCGCCCGGCTCCTTGGCGCCCGGCCAGGCCTTGGCGACCCGGGCCGCGAGCACGAACTCCTTGCGCAGCGGGTGTCCCTCGAAGCCGTCCGGCAGCAGCAGGGTGATCAGGTGGGGGTGCCCGGCGAAGTCGATGCCGAACATCTCGTGCGTCTCGCGCTCGTGCCAGGCGGCCCCGGCGTACACCGGGACGGCGGTCGGCAGCGCGGCCGCCTCGCGCGGCACCCGGGTGCGCAGCGCCAGGTGGCGCACGCCCGGGGCGTCGACGGCGGCGAGATGGGCGACCACCGAGAAGCCCTCGGCGAGCTCGTCGACGGCGCTGAGCCAGTCGAAGAAGCCGAGGCCCAGGGTGTCCCGGGCGGCGGTGAGCGCCTCGATCCAGTGTTCCGCCGGCACGTCGACGGTGATCAGCCCGTACGCCTCGGCGCCGGTCGCCCACTCCCCGACCGACGCCGCGTACTGCTCGGCCGTGGTCACGAGACCCCTCCCTCGACGGAACCGGAACCGGCCGCACCGGCCGCACCGGTGGAGCCGGCGGCGGCATCCGGACCGGCCACCGGCGGACGCCGCAGCGCCGCCGCGGGCGCGGTGTAGCGGCCGGGCAGCGACTCGGCGGCGATCTTCTCCTGGAGCTTGAGGATGCCCTGGAGCAGCGCCTCCGGACGGGGCGGGCAGCCGGGCACGTAGACGTCCACCGGGATGATCTGGTCGACGCCCTTGGTCACCGAGTAGGAGTCCCAGTAGGGCCCGCCGGAGTTGGAGCAGGCCCCGAAGGAGATGACGTACTTCGGCTCGGGCATCTGCTCGTAGAGGCGCTTGACGGCGGGCGCCATCTTGTCGGTCACCGTCCCCGAGACGATCATCAGATCGGCCTGCCGGGGGCCCGGTGCGAAGGGGATGACACCCATCCGGATGAAGTCGTGCTTGGCCATCGAGGCCGCGATGAACTCGATCGCGCAGCAGGCCAGGCCGAAGTTGAAGCACCAGAGGCTGTAGCGCCGCCCCCAGTTGAGGACGACCTTCACCGGGTCCGGCGCGAGCCGGGCCAGCGGGCCGATGCCGCGCCGCTCGACGGCGGCACCGGGGCGCGACGGGTCCGGCACGCCCAGCGGAACCGGGCCGCCGGAGGCGTCGTGCCCGTGCGAGTGGGTGTGCGTCACGTCCATTCCAGAACGCCCTTCTTCCAGGCGTAGAGCAGTCCGACCGCGAGGAAGCCGATGAAGACGAACATCTCGACCAGCGTCCCGGCGCCGTACCCGGCGGAGGCGAAGACGGTCGCCCACGGGAACAGGTAGATCGCGTCGACCGCGAAGATCACGTACAGGAAGGCGTAGACGTAGTAGCGGACCTGGGTGTGCGCCCAGTCCTCCCCCACCGGGTCCACGCCGCACTCGTAGGCGAGGAGTTTCTCGGGCGAGTACACCACCGGCCGCAGCAGGCGGTTCGCCGTGAACGCCACCGTCACGAAGAGCACGCCGACGACGGCGAGCAGGCCCATCGCGGCGTACGCGTCGAAGTAGCCGCTGCCGGCCGCCGGGTCGGCCGCGACCGAAGCCGCCCGCTGCCCCACCATGCCTCGCCTCCACATCGGCCGCGGAACCCGCCCTCGGGGAGGTTCTACGACGTTCCTTTACACGCTCAATACCATCGCCAGTGCGTGAGTCTAAGTGCACGGCACCGGTGCCCCGCATCCTGCCCGATCCGCAAGACACCCGATGGACAACCGGTGGACGGCCGGCGCCCCGCCCGGGGTGGGGATAACCCCCGCCCCGGGAGACGTATCACCCCCATGGCCTCACCTACCCCCCACCGGCCAAGCTAGAGGCACAGCTCGACCGGAAAAGGACGGTAGACGGAGATGAAGCGAATGGACGGCACGGCCGGGGGCGTCGGCCAGGAGCCGCCGGCGCCCGCCGGACACGCCCCGCTGTACGGTGCGCGGATGTGGCGCCAGGTCGGGCGGCTGTTGCTGAACCTGCCGCTCGGGATCGCCGGCTTCGTCTTCACGGTCGTGACGCTGTCCGTCGGCCTCGCCCTGTCGGTCACCGTCATCGGCCTGCCGCTGCTGGCCGCCGGACTGGCCGGCTGCCGGTCGATGAGCGGCTTCGCCCGCCGCCGGGCCCGGGCCCTGTACGGCTCCGAGGTGCACGAGCCGGAGCCGGTGCCGCGCCGCCGGCCGGGCGTCACCGGCTTCGCGATCGCCCACCTGACCGACGCGCTCTCCTGGCGCTCGGCCCTCTACAACGTGCTGATGCTGCCCTGGGGCGTCCTCGGCTTCGCGCTGACCCTGGTCTTCGTGCTGGTCGGCTGGCCGGCCCTGCCGTGGGCGATCCGCGCCCAGTCGGCGGTGGACCGGATGCTGGTGGAGACCCTGCTGCACCCGGGCGTCCTGTCCGAGCGGGTGCGCGAGCTGGAGGACGACCGGGGCACCGTGGTCGACACCGCCGCCGCCGACCTGCGCCGGATCGAGCGCGACCTGCACGACGGCGCCCAGGCCCGGCTGGTGGCGCTGGCGATGGACCTCGGCATGGCCAAGGAGCGGCTGCGGGAGACCGAGACGCCGCAGGACGTGGCGGCCGCCGCCAAGATGGTCGACAACGCCCACGGCGAGGTGAAGCTGGCCCTGCAGGAGCTGCGCGACCTGGCCCGGGGCATCCACCCGGCGGTGCTCACCGACCGCGGCCTGGACGCGGCGCTGTCCTCGGTGGCCGCGCGCTGCACCGTCCCGGAGGGGGTCAAGGTGCACGTCGACCTGAAGGCCCCGGACGGCGCCACCGACCGACCCGACTCGGCGGTCGAGGGCATCGCCTACTTCACGGTCAGCGAGCTGCTGACCAACATCTCCAAGCACGCCGGCGCCCGCTCCGCCACGGTGGACGTCTGGCGGGCCGACGACCAGCTGATGCTGCTGGTCCAGGACGACGGCAAGGGCGGCGCGGCCCCCTACCCGGGCAGCGGCCTGGCCGGACTGGCCGAGCGGATCCGCGCGGTGGACGGGGTGTTCCTGGTGGAGAGCCCGGACGGCGGTCCGACCACGGTGACCGTCGAACTCCCCTGGCGCACCCGCACCGCCCGCCGCTGACGCCGGGCGCACCCCCTCGCCCCGCTGTGACCCGGACGGCGGACGGCCCCGCGGAACCCTTGCGCGGTTGTGCGGGCCGCCCGCCGTCCGGGGGCTGGTGGGGAACTCCCCGAAGACGCCCTACGGCGTCTGCAGGGTGCCGAGGGTGACGTCGGCGGTCCTGCTCTGACCGTCCCGGTTGTAGGTGACGGTCACCTTGCTGCCCGGCGCGAGCGAGGCCAGCGCGGTGGTGAGCGAGTTCAGCGAGTCGACCGGGGTGTCGCCGATCTTCGTGATCACGTCGCCGACCTGCAGGCCCGCCTGGTCGGCCGGGCCGCCCGGCGCGACCGCGACCACCACGGCGCCGGACGGGCGGAAGTTCTGGTCGAAGTAGGTCCGGGCGGTGATGCCGAGGGCGGCCCGGCCGGAGTTGGTGACCTTGCCGTCCTTGATCAGCTGGTCGGCGATGCTGGTCACGGTGGACGCCGGGATGGCGAAGCCGATGCCCGGCGCGGCGGCGCCGTCGGACTGCGGCTCGGTGGCGGCCAGCGTGTTGATGCCGATCACCTGGCCGTCCAGGTTGACCAGCGCGCCGCCGCTGTTGCCGGGGTTGATCGCGGCCGAGGTCTGCACCATGTTGCCGATGACGGCGCCCGGCGAGCCCTGGGTGCTCGGCTCGGTGACGGTCCGGCCGGTGGCCGAGACGATGCCCTGGGTGACGCTGCTGGAGAGCCCGAGCGGGCTGCCCATGGCGAGGGTGATCTGGCCCAGGTCGACCTTGGTGGAGTCCCCGAACTTCGCGGGCTTGAGGCCGTCCGGCGGGCTGCCCAGCTTGATCACCGCGAGGTCGGAGTCCGGGTAGCTGGCGACCAGGGCGGCGTCCAGCGGCTTGGTGCTGCCGGCCAGGGTGACGGTGAAGGTGGTGGCGGTGCCGACCACGTGGGCGTTGGTGACGATGTCGCCCTTGTCGTCGTAGACGATCCCGGAGCCCAGGCCGCTCGCGGTGGTGATCTGCACCACCGAGGGCAGCACGTCCTTGATCACCCGCTGGTAGTCGGACTGGAGCTGGTTGGCCCCGCCCGGCTGGGCGGTGGCGCTGCCGGAGGCGGTCGGCGAGCCGTCCGCCCGCGCGGACGACGTGTCCGAGGAGGCGCCGCTGCTGCACCCGGCCAGCGCGAGCGCGGTCAGCACGGCGGCGGCCCCCGGCGCGAGCAGCCGCCGCACGGAGGTCCCGGGCCCGGACGGGCGCGGTCCGGCCGGGATCGGACGGGTGGGCTCCTTCTTGCGGTTCACCGTGACGGCCTCCGGATTCCTCAGCGCGCGGCCACGGCGGGCCGCTCGAACGCGACGCAGAGATCTTTGTCAGCATTTCACCGAAATGTCCGGTTCCCCGCCTCCGACGCGCCCACGACACCACCGCGAGATCCCCGCACCCTAGGATTCGCCCATGACTTGGTTGATCACCGGCGGGGCCGGATACATCGGCGGGCACGTCGTTCAGCAGCTCCTCGACGCGGGCGAGCGCGTGGCCGTCCTGGACGACCTGAGCACCGGCGACCGGACCCGGCTGCCCGAGGGGGTCGCCCTGGTCGAGGGGTCGACCCTGGACCGGGCCGCGCTGGACGCGGCCGTGCGCGAGCACCGGGTGGAGGGCATCCTGCACTTCGCCGCCAAGAAGCAGGTCGGCGAATCGGTCGAGCAGCCCTTCCTGTACTACCGGGAGAACATGATCGGCCTCCAGACCGTCCTGGAGGCCGCGGCCGAGGGCGGCGTCAAGCGCTTCCTCTTCTCCTCCTCCGCCGCCGTCTACGGCATGCCCGACGTCGACCTGGTGACCGAGTCGACCCCGTGCGCCCCGATGAGCCCCTACGGCGAGACCAAGCTGGCCGGCGAGTGGCTGGTGGCCGCGGCCGGCAAGGCCCACGGGATGTCCACCGTCGCGCTGCGCTACTTCAACGTGGCCGGCGCCGCCTCGCCGGAACTCTCCGACGCGGGCGTGTTCAACCTGATCCCGATGGTCTTCGAGCGGCTCACCGCCGGTCAGGCCCCCCGGGTCTTCGGCGCCGACTACCCCACGCCGGACGGCACCTGCGTCCGCGACTTCATCCACGTCTCGGACATCGCCTCGGCCCACGTGGCCGCCGCGCGGCGGCTGGCGGCCGACCCGGCCGGGGAGACCTCGCTGGTCCTCAACATCGGGCGCGGCGAGGGCGTCAGCGTCCGGGAGATGCTCGACGTGATCGGCAAGGTCACCGGCTACGACACCACCCCCGAGGTCACCCCGCGCCGCCCCGGCGACCCGGCCCGGGTGGTCGCCTCGGCCGAGCTGATCCACCGCGAGCTGGACTGGACCGCCGGGCACGACGTCGAGTCCATGGTGGCCTCGGCCTGGGAGGGCTGGTGCAGCCGCCACCCGGAGGCCCGGAAGTAGCGCGACCGCGGCGGGGGCCACGGGCCCCCGCCGTCCCCGCCCCGGGTCAGTGCGAGGGCACCGCGGTGCCGTAGAAGGCGTCCAGCGCGTAGACGCAGCGGTCCTTGCTGCCGACGAAGACCTTCCCGCCGACCGCCACCGGCGAGCCGGTCAGCTCGCCCTTGGTGCCGAGCTCCCAGCGCAGCTGGCCGCTGGCGAGGTCCACGGTGTGCAGCGAGTGGTCCCGGCTGCCGAGGTGGACCAGCCCGTCGGCGACCGCCGGGGAGCCGACGATCTCGCCGCGCGCGGTGTACCGCCAGCGCTCCCGGCCGCTGCCCGCCTCGAAGGCGTAGAGCGTCTCGCCGCTGCCGACCAACACCATGCCGTCCCCGACCACCACCGGCTCGGCGCCCTGCCGGGTGCCGGTCACCGCGCGCCAGCGGTCCCGGCCGGTGGCCGCGTCCAGCGCGTACACGGTGCCGAGGTAGTCCGCGACGTAGACGGCGTCGGCGTCCAGCGCCGGCGGGGTGAACAGCACCACCGGGGCCTCGAACCGCCAGCGCTCGGCGCCGCTCGCCGCGTCCAGCGCGTACACCCGGGTGCCGGCCGTCACGTACAGCACGCCGGAGCGCTCGACCGGGCGGGAGGGCACGTCCTCGCCGACCGGGACCGACCAGCGCAGGCCTGCGCCGCGCGGGTCCACGCAGCGCAGCCGCCCGCCGCCGTAGTAGTACGCGGCGCCGCCCACCAGGGCGGGGCCGGACTGCGGGTTCTCGAAGTCCTGCTGGGCGTCGTCGGCGCGCCACAGCTCGGCGCCGGTGGCCGCCGCGCGCAGCTGGATGCCGCCGCCCCGCACGCCGCAGCAGAGCACGCCCTCGGCGGCGTCCAGCGAGTACACCCAGCCGTCCAGCGAGTGCCGCCAGTGCTCGGTGCCGTCGGCGACGTCGACCGTGTACAGGTGCGGGCCGTCGGCCGCGTGCACCCGGCCGGCGTCCACCGCGAGCGCCCAGGCGACGTCCCGGGTCTTGTAGCGGCGCTGCCCGGACGCGATGTCCAGGGCGTGCACCTCGAAGCTGGAGACGAACAGGGTGCCGTCGGCGACCACCGGGGTGCCCCAGACCTCGTTGGACATCCGGAACCGCCAGGGGCGCCAGCGGGCGGCGCGGGCCGGGGGCGGGGTGATCCGCCGGACCCAGTCGGTCTCGGCGGGCGGCGCGCCCGGGCCGGCCTGCTCGGCGCGCGGCCCCGGCCCTATCCGGACCGAGGCGCCGGGCAGCCGCACCTCCTCGCCCTCGTCGGCGACCGGCCGGCGGTGCCGGCTGGGGGCGGCCAGCTTCTCGGTGGCGGCCTCGGTGTCCGGCCCGGGCGGGGCGTGGTGCACCGGCCCGGCGGGCGGCGGGGGGTGTCCGGCGACCGCCCGGGTGCGCGGGTCGTCCTGGCCCGGGTGCGGCGCCGGGACCGGCTGCGGGGCGGGCCGGGGCGCGGGCTGCGGCGGGAGGGGCGGCGGCGGCTGGCGGCGGCCCCGCTTGCGCTCGATCAGGGCGAGCGCGTCGGGCGGCAGCCAGTCCCCGGCCTCGCCGGAGGCGTCGTCCCGGGAGAACAGGTGCGGGGCCAGTTCGACCTGGATCTGCTCCGGGGTCGGCCGGTGCTCGGACGCCGGCCGCATGCAGGCGCGCACCAGGTCGACCAGCTCCGGCGGCAGGCCGGAGAGGTCGGGCTGCTCGCGCAGCAGCTGGAAGACGGTCTCCACCGGGTTGGCGCCCCGGTACGGCGGGTGGCCGGTGGCGCAGAACACCAGCAGCGAGCCGAGCGAGAAGACGTCGCTGGCGCCGGTGACGCCCCGGCTGTCCCGGGCCTGCTCCGGCGACATGTACGCCGGGGTGCCGACCGCGACGTTGGTCATGGTGAGCCGGGTGCTGGAGACGCCGGCGGCGATGCCGAAGTCGATCACCCGGGGGCCGTCCTCGACGACCAGCACGTTGGACGGCTTGAGGTCGCGGTGGACCAGCCCGGCGGCGTGGATCGACTGCAGGGCCTCGGCGATGCCGGCCACCAGCCAGCGCACCGCCCCGACCGGCAGCGGCCCGCACTCGGTGACCAGGTCCTCCAGGGACGGCGCCGGCACGTACGCGGTGGCCAGCCAGGGCACCCGGGCGTCCGGGTCCGCGTCGACCACGGCCGCGGTGTAGAAGCCGCCGACCGTCTTGGCTGCCGCGATCTCGCGCGCGAAGCGGACCCGGAACAGCTCGTCCTCGGCCAGCTCCCCCCGGACGGTCTTGATCGCCACCCGCCGTCCGGCGGGCGATCGCGCCAGGTAGACCAGGCCCATGCCGCCCGCCCCGAGCCGCCCCAGCACCTCGAAGGGCCCGATCCGCCTCGGATCGTGCGCCGTCAGCTGGTCCACCCGCTGCCACCTCCCCGTCTTGAGCACCGCCCGCGTGGTGCCGAGCACCCACCGCGTGGTGCCGGACCCGATTCTCCAATGCCGCCCGGCCCATCTCCAACCTCCCCCGCCCACAGCGCCGTCCGGCCCCTTCCCGGCTCCACCGGCCGGTCAGCGGCTCCGGAACGGCCGGATTCTGACGTCCGCTCCGGCACCGGCTTGCGCCCGACACGCCCGGGAGTGCAGCGAGGGGCAGCTCACACCACCGATTGGGTCGTCACGCTCCGTTACTCGATAACCCCTCAGCGAAGGGGTCGTCACCCTGTGGCGTCGCGGGTATACGGGGGGGCGTCAAGGAGGGCCGCGGAGGCCCGGAAATATCCCTCCGAAGGGCTCCGGACGGCTATACCAACCCCCGTGCGGAGTAATTGTCACATCACCGAATCGCGCCAAGATCGGGCCACGGTAAGCTGACGGCATGACAGGACAAGTTCGCACCGTCGACGGTCGCGTCGCCGGGCGACGCGGACAGGAGACGCGGCAGAAGCTGCTCGACTGCCTCCGCGAGATGCTCAGCACGTCGCCCTATCGGGACGTCAAGGTCATCGACGTCGCCCGTATGGCGGGTACCTCCCCCGCGACCTTCTACCAGTACTTCCCGGATGTCGAGGGCGCCGTCCTCGAAATCGCCGAGGAAATGGCCAAGGACGCCGACACGCTCAAAGAGCTGGTGGCCGGAAAGTCCTGGGCAGGGAAGTCCGGCACGGCCACTTCGGAAGAACTGGTCGACGGATTCCTCGCCTTCTGGCGCAAGAACGACGCCATTCTCCGTGTGGTCACGCTCGGTGCCGCCGAAGGGGACAAGCGGTTCTTCAAGATCCGCATGACCGTCCTCAACGCCGTCGCCAAGCCGCTCACGGAGGCCGTCAAGGAACTCCAGGCGAAGGGCCAGGCCGACAAATCGCTGGACCCGGCCGCGGTCGCCGGATCGCTGGTCTCGCTGCTCGCCTCGGCGGCCGAGCACCAGAAGGCCTTCACCTCCTGGGGCGTCAAGGTCAAGGACCTCAAGCCCAACCTCGCTCCCCTGGTGTACCTGGGCGTCACCGGCAAGAAGGCGCCCAAGTAGACCGTTCCGCTACGACCCACCTTCCGCTTCGCGCGCGCCCCGGCCTCCTGTCCGGGGTACGACGGACGGCGGCCGTGTCCTCGGGGGAGGTCCGCCGGCGGTCCGCTGCGCGCCACGACACGCCTGTGGGCGGTCACCCTTCGAGGGTGACCGCCCACAGGCATGTCTGTCGGAAAGGGGCCACAGCGGCCTCAGCCGGGGCTCACGGGCAGCGGACGACCTGGCCGGCGTAGGCGAGGCCGCCGCCGAAGCCGAACAGCAGCACCGGGTCGCCGGGCGCCAGCTCGCCGCGCTCGACCAGCTTGGAGAAGGCCAGCGGGACGGAGGCCGCCGAGGTGTTGCCGGAGTCCACCACGTCCCGGGCCACCACCGCGTCGGTGACCCCGAGCCGGGACGCGATCGCGTCGATGATCCGCAGATTGGCCTGGTGCGGCACGAAGCCCTTCAGCTCGGACGGGTCGATCCCGGCCCGCTCGCAGGCCTGCCGGGCCAGCGGGGCGATCTGGGTGGTCGCCCAGCGGAAGACCGACTGGCCCTGCTGGCTGATCACCGGGTCCCAGCCGGTGATCACCACGGCGTCGCCGCGCTCCGGCTCCGAGCCCCAGACCACCGGCCCGATCCCCGGCTCGGCGCCGTCCTCCTGGGCCTCGACCAGCGCCGCGCCGGCGCCGTCGCCGAAGATCACGCAGGTGGAGCGGTCCGTCCAGTCGAGGGTGTCCGACATCCGCTCCGCGCCGATCACCAGGGCCGTACGGGCCGCTCCGGCGCGGATCGCGTGGTCGGCGGTGGCCAGCGCGTAGGAGAAGCCCGAACAGACCGTGTTGATGTCGTAGGCGGCCGGCGAGCGCACCCCGAGCCGGGCGGCGACGGCCGCCGCCGTGTTGGGGCTGCGCTCCACGGCGGTGCAGGTGGCGACCACGACCAGGTCGACGTCGGACGCCGTCCGGCCGCTGTTGGCCAGCGCCTTCTGCGCCGCCTCTGCGGCGAGGTCGACGACGGTCTCGCCCTCCGCGATGTGCCGCGTCCGGATGCCCACCCGGCTGCGGATCCACTCGTCGTCGGTGTCGACCAGCTTCGCCAGGTCGTCGTTGGTGAGGACCTTGGGGGGCTGGTAGTGGCCGAGTGCCACGATGCGCGAACCGCTCATACTGCCACTCAACCCGGTTACCCGCTGGTCAGCCGCTCGCGCCCGGCTACAGGATCCGCGCCGTGAAGCTGTAGGAGGCCGACAAGGACCGTTGCGGCAGACGGGTTCCGGCCCAGCGCGGAATCGGACCGCGGGGAGGTGATCGTGCCCGATCGGCCGGTCAGGCGGCCAGCGAAGGGGCGTCGCCCATCACGATCACCGGGTGGGCGGCCGGGTCCAGGGTGCGGATCAGCTGCGCCATCTTGTCCTCCGGGATGGAGACGCAGCCGTGCGTCGGACCGCCGTGGTCGACGTGGATCCAGATCCCGCCGCCCTTGGTCGAGCCGTTCGGGCGGCGCGGGTCGAGCGGGGAGTTGCCGGGCACCCGGTTGTAGTTGATCGCGACGACGTAGTCGAAGGAGCCGGCCAGCTGCTCGCCGGCGAAGCCCGTCCCGGAGACCACGAAGTTGGCGTCCTTGTCGTAGGGGAGCCTGCTGCCCGGATCGGCCTTGCGTCCGCCGGCGTCGGTGAGCGAGAAGACGCCGATCGGGCTGCGCAGGTCGCCCTCGTTGTGATCGGTGGTCCAGCCCTTGAACGCGTTGTGGCCCTGCCAGCTCTCACCGGCCAGCCAGCGGCCCTCGGCGGTGCGGCTCCACAGCGTGACGGTGGCCCGGTTGGTGTCCCTGCCCTCGCCGCTGGCCAGCACCACCTGGGTGGTCTCGGCGGGTATCCGGCCGACGAAAGCGGCACCGAGGCCCGGGATCGCCTCGACCGAGCCGTCGGCGCGGGCCTCGCTGCGGCCGGCGGCGGGGACCTCGCTCTGCCGGGCGTCGGCGGCCTGGGCGGCCGGGGCGGTCGGCGAGGCCTGGTCGGCCACCGGCTGCGCGGCCGGCCGGTCGGGGGTCCCGACGCCCTCGGGGCCGGGGCCGTCGGCGGTGGTCACGCCGGGGCGGGCGGAGTCCTCGCCGACGGTGTACCAGCCGGCGGCGGCCGCCAGCAGCAGCGCGGTGCCGGCGACGGCGACGCGGCCGGTGCGCTTCTTCTTGGGCTTGCGCCGGTGCCCGCGGGCGGCCGCGCGGCCGCCGGCCGGGGCGGCGGCCGCGCGCTGCCGGGGCAGCGGCGCCGGCTCCGGCTGCGGCCGGGCCTCCGGCTCGGCGGGCGAGGTCCGGAACGGCTGGTCGTACGCGTCGTACGCGTCGTACCCGTCGTCGCCGTCGTGGTTTCCGTGCCCCTGGTCCTGCACCTGGTACAGCGGGGCGTCGTACTCCTGATCGCCGCCGTACGGCTGCTGCTGGGCGCCGTACGACTGCTGCGGCGCCTCGTACACCGCCTCGTACACCGGCTCGTACGACGGGTACGGGGAGGTGCGACGGTAACCGGACATGTGGCCGATCCTGCCAAACGGAGGCCGGGTTGCGAAACCCGGGGGCCTGTGCGGGCCCCGTGAAGAAGCCGCCGCCCGGGCCCCGGGGGCCCGGGCGGCGGCCCGTGGTCAGAGGCGCATCGCCTGCGGGGTCTCCCGGCGGGCCAGGTCAGGGCCGTCGTACTCGCGGATGATCTCGTAGCGGGTGTTGCGCTCCACCGGGCGGAAGCCGGCGTCCCGGATCAGGCCGAGCAGGTCCTCGCGGCTCAGCTTGTTCGGGGTGCCGAAGTTGTCCGCGTCATGGGTGATCTTGTACTCGACCACCGAGCCGTCCATGTCGTCCGCGCCGTGGCTGAGCGCCAGCTGCGCGGTGGTGACGCCGTGCATCACCCAGAAGACCTTGACGTGCGGCACGTTGTCGAAGAGCAGCCGGGAGACCGCGAAGGTCTTCAGCGCCTCGGCGCCGGTGGCCATCTCGGTGCGCGCCATCAGCTTGTTGCGCACCACGCCGTCCTTGGAGTCGTGGAAGTCGTGCTGGTAGCGCAGCGGGATG
This sequence comes from Kitasatospora sp. NPDC001527, assembly GCF_040298605.1. NCBI lineage: Bacteria > Bacillati > Actinomycetota > Actinomycetes > Kitasatosporales > Streptomycetaceae > Kitasatospora > Kitasatospora sp. NPDC001527. The sequence goes on from NZ_JBEPAM010000002.1 coordinate 171,036, forward strand.
AAGACCTGGAAGCCGCCGGTCTCGTCCTGCAGCTCACGCAGCCGCAGCACGTGGTCCACCCGGTGGCGGGGCTCCTCGATGTGGCCGTACAGCATGGTGGCCGGCGTCTTGAGGCCCTTGCTGTGGGCGAGCCGGTGGATCCGCGACCAGTCCTCCCAGTGGGTGTCGTGGTCGACGATGTGCTGGCGGACCTCCCAGTCGAAGATCTCCGCGCCACCGCCGGTCAGCGACTCCAGGCCCGCGTCGATCAGCTCGTCGAGGATCTCGTCGGCGGGCAGGCCGCTGATCCGCTCGAACCAGTGGATCTCGGTGGCGGTGAAGGCCTTGAGCGAGACGTTCGGCAGCGCCGCCTTCAGCTCCCGCAGCGAGCGCGGGTAGTAGCGCCACGGCAGGGTCGGGTGCAGGCCGTTGACGATGTGCAGCTCGGTGAGGGAGTCCACCTCCATGGCCTTGGCCAGGCGGACGGCCTCCTCGATGCGCATCGTGTAGGCGTCCTTCTCGCCCGGCTTGCGCTGGAACGAGCAGTACGCGCAGGACGCGTTGCACACGTTGGTCATGTTGAGGTGACGGTTGACGTTGAAGTGGACGACGTCGCCGTTCTTCCGCGTCCGCACGTGGTGGGCGAGGCCGCCCAGCCATGCCAGGTCGTCGCTCCCGTAGAGCGCGATCCCGTCCTCCCGGGTCAGCCGCTCACCCGCGTAGACCTTCGCCTCCAGCTCGCGCTTGAGCCCTGCGTCCATGCGGTGCCCCGCCTCCTCCGACTTCGAATCCTTGCCGGAACGAGCGTACGCCCCCACCGGGGGCGGTTCGCGGGCAGCCGCCCCGCGCGGGTCAGCCGGCGAGCAGCTCCGCCAGCAGCGAGGGCTCGATGTTGCCGCCGCTCACCACGGCGGCCACGGCCTGCCCGCCGAGCTCGGCGGCCCGGTGGAAGTAGGCGGCCGGGGCGACCGCGCCGGACGGCTCGGCGACGATCCGCCCGCGCCGGGCCAGCAGCGCCACGGTGGCCCGGATCTCGTCCTCGGTGACGGTGACGATGTCGTCCACGTAGGCGGTGAGGTGCTCGTACGGCAGCGCGCCCACCGAGGGGGTGCGCAGGCCGTCGGCGATCGTCCGGTAGGTGTCGGCGACCGGCCAGGCGATCCGCTCGCCGGCCCGCAGGCTGGCCTGGGCGTCGGCGGCCAGTTCGGGCTCGACACCGACCACCCGCACACCGGGGCGGGTCAGCTTGAGCGCCGCCGCCGTGCCGCCGATCAGCCCGCCGCCGCTGACCGGGACGAGCACGGTGTCCAGCTCCGCCGGGGCGTCCTCGGCGATCTCCAGGCCGACCGTGCCCTGGCCCGCGATGATGAACGGGTCGTCGTACGGCGGCACCCAGACGTAGCCGTGCCGCTCGGCCAGCTCGGCGGGCACCGTGTCGCGCTCCTGCGGCGACACCAGCAGCACCTCGGCACCGAACGAGCGGGTGGCCTCGACCTTGACCGCCGGCGAGGTGTCCGGCATCACGATCACGGCCTTGATCCCGAGCAGCCCCGCGGCGTACGCCACCGCCTGCGCGTGGTTGCCGCTGGACTGGGCGACCACGCCGCGGGCGCGCTCGTCCCCGCTCAGCGCGGCGAGCCGGTTGTACGCCCCGCGGGTCTTGAACGCCCCGGTCGGCTGGAGGTTCTCCGGCTTCAGCCAGAGCCGGCGCTCGCCGTCCGCCGCCCAGGGGGCGGGGACCAGCGGGGTGCGCACCGCGACGCCCGCGATCCGCTGCCGGGCCGCGCGCAGTTCCTCCAGACCGACCAGTGCCATGACCGCCACTCCCCCGCGTTCCGTCCGTACCGTTGGTTACTCGCCGTCGGCGAGCGGCAGCTCGCTGACCCGGCTCTCCCACTTCGTGGAGAGTACGACGGTCGTCCGGGTGCGGGCCACGCCCTTCGTGCCCGAGATCCGCTTCACCACCGACTCCAGGCCCTCGACGTCCGGCACCCGGACCTTGAGCATGTACGAGTCATCACCGGCGATGAACCAGCAGTCCTCGACCTCACCGAGGTCCTTCAGCCGGAACGCCACGTCCTCGTGGTCCGCCGCGTCGGTCAGCTGGAGGCCGATCAGGGCCGTGACCCCGAAGCCGAGCGAGGCCGGGTTGACCGTCGCGCGGTAGCCGGTGATGACGCCGGCCTGCTCCAGGCGGTTGATGCGGTCCGTGACGCTCGGGCCGGAGAGGCCGACCAACCGGCCCAGCTCGGCGTAGGAGGCGCGGCCGTTCTCCCGCAGCGCCTGGATGAGCTGTCTGTCCACCGTGTCCATATACCGTCCCGCGTCCTTCCGAACCTCACCAGACCCACAGATCATTATCCGGATTCAAAGGCGCTGTGCGCGGACCAACCCGGATATCGCAGAGAACATACTCTCCCGTCCTGCGGTATCTCACTCCCCCTCAGGCCGACCGTTCGGCCCCGCGGGCCGCCGCGCCCAGCTCGCCCTCCCAACGGCGGTACAGCGTGTGGGGCACGCCGACCGCGTCCAGCACCCGTCCGGCGACGAATCCGACCAGTTCGCCGACGGTGGAGCCGCCGGCGTAGAACCCGGGCGAGGCGGGGAGCACGACCGCGCCCTGCGCGTCCAGTTCCACCAAGTGCTTCAACGTCACCCCGTGGAGTGGCGTCTCGCGGACGCAGACGACCAGCGGGCGCCGCTCCTTGAGGGTGACGCTGGCGACCCGCTGCAGCAGGTCCTTGCTGAGGCCGAGCGCGATCCCGGCCACCGCGCCGGTGGTCGCGGGCACCACCAGCATCCCCTTCGCGGGGTACGAGCCGCTGGACGGGCCGGCCGCGAAGTCGCCCGCCGGCCAGTACCGGACGTCCTCCAGGCCGTCCTCCGGGACGTCCAGCCAGGTGGCCAGGTCGGCCCGCCAGTGCGCGTCCCGGAAGGCGATGCCGGTCTCGTCCAGGATGGTCAGCCGCGCGGCCCGGCTGACCACCAGGTCGACGGACTCGCCCGCGGCGAGGAGGGCGCGGATCACCGCGGCGGCGTACGGGGTGCCGGACGCGCCGGAGACCCCGACGACCCAGGGGCGGCGCACTGGCTGTTCGGGCTTTTCCATAGTGCCTACTTTCTATCTCCACTCGGCCCCTCACTCCGCCCCGGCCCGCCCTGCGAGGATGGGCGGCATGGCCACGACCCTCGTCGACCTCACCCACCAGGTGACCACCGCGATGCCGGTCTACCCCGGCGATCCGGCCGTCCTCCTGGAGCCCGCCCTCACCACCGCCACCGCCGGGGTGAACGTGCTCGCCGTGCACCTCGGCTCGCAGTCCGGCACCCACGTGGACGCGCCGTACCACGTCGACGTCACCTGGCCGACGCTGGACGGCCTGCCGCTGGAGCGGTTCACCGGACCGGCCGTGGTCGCCGACCTGCGCGGCCTCGAACCGCGGGCCGCGATCACCGCCGAGCGGCTCGCGCCCGCGCTGGAGCGGGCCGGCGAGGGCACCGTCCTGCTGCTCGCCACCGGCTGGGCGCGGCACTGGGGCACCGACGCCTACCTGGCCCACCCGAGCCTGACCGCGAGGGCCGCGGAGGCGATCGTGGCCGCCGGGGTGCGCACCGTCGGGGTGGACGCGCTCAGCGTCGACCCGACCCCCGATCCGGGCCCGGGCGATCCGGCGGTCGCCGCGCTGCTCGCCGACCTCACCGACGAGCACGACCAGCCGGCCGCCGAGGAGCCGACGCTGGCGGCGCACCGGGTGCTGCTCGGGGCGCCGGGCGGCGGGGTGATCGCGGAGAACCTGACCGACCTGCGGCCGCTGCTGGCCGCGCAGGAGGCGGGCCGGCCGGTCGAGGTGTCGCTCTTCCCGCTGCGGCTGGTGGCGGCGGACGGGGCCCCGGTGCGGGCGGTCGCCCGGCTGGGGTGAACGTCCGGGGACGAACGCCTTGCCACGCCGGGTACTTGGTCTAGACCATCATCGGCGGGCGGCGGTACGCTGTCCGGCCATGGCAGAGATCATCGGAGTCATCGAGCAGCTCTGGCGCTACCCCGTGAAGTCCACCGGCGGCGAGCGGCTCGACTCCGTCGAGGTGGACGACCGCGGGCTCGCGGGCGACCGCCTCTACGCCGTGCGCGACGGCGACGGCAGGCTCGGCTCCGGCAAGAACACCCGCCGGTTCCGGCGGATGGACGGCCTGCTCCGCCTCTCCGCCCGGCTCGGCCACCGGCTCGACGGCCCCGAGCTGTTCGACCCGCTCGGCCGGCCGGTCCTCGACCCGGCCGCCTTCCTGCGCGCCTACCTGCAGCGCGAGGACGTCGAACTCGCCCGCGAGGACGCCGTCTCGCACTTCGACCAGCTCCCGGTCAGCGTGCTCACCACCGCCACCCTGGACTGGGTCGCCGAGGCCGCGCCGTCCGCCGTGGTGGACGTCCGCCGGTTCCGCCCGAACGTCCTGCTGCGCACCGCGCCGGGCACCCCGCCGTTCACCGAGGACACCTGGTTCGGGCGCGAGGCGCACGGCTCCGCGCGCTCAGGCGCCCGGCTCGCCTTCGTCCGCTCCAGCGAGCGCTGCGCGATGACCACCGCCGCCCAGCCCGGCCTGCCGCACGCGCCGGAGATCCTCAAGGCCCTCGTCCAGTTCCACGACGGCCGGCTGGACGCCCTCGCCGGGGTCGCCGCCCCCGGCCGCCTCGCCGTCGGCGACACCCTGACGCTGGCCTGATCCGCGCTCCCCCGGCTTCCCGTCAATTCATCGTTCCGTTTCGCCACTTGACTCACCCGCGCCTATCCTGTCTTACTGTCGTAAGACAGGAGAACAACTGGTGATCGAGTTCGTGCTCGACGGCCGCTCACGGGTGGCCACGTACATGCAGCTGGTCCTGCAGGTGAAGCAGGCGCTGCGGGTCGGACTGGCGCAGCCCGGGGACCGGCTCCCCAAGGTGCGGGACGTGGCCCAGGCCCTGGCGATCAACCCCAACACCGTGCTCAAGGCCTACCGGGAGCTGGAGCTGGAGGGGCTCGCCGAGGGCCGGCCCGGGGTGGGGACGTTCCTGGTCCGCACCCTGGCCGGCCCGGCCCTGGCCCACCAGGCCGCGCTGCGCGAGGAGTTGGTGGCCTGGCTGGGCAGGGCGCAGGCCGCCGGGCTCACCCGCGAGGACATCGCCGCGCTCGTCGACACCACTCTGCGGGCCACGCCCGACCGGCCGCCCACCAACGGGACCGGGCCGGCCTGACAGTCATCTTGGGGGAACACACATGACGGAAGTCGCTCTGCGCACCGAGGCGCTGGGCAAGCGCTACGGGCAGACCTGGGCACTCCAGGACTGCTCGCTGGAGCTGCCCGCCGGGCGGATCGCCGCCCTCGTCGGCCCCAACGGCGCCGGCAAGTCCACCCTGCTCCACCTCGCCGTCGGCCTGTTACGGCCCGACGCCGGGCAGGTCCGCGTCTTCGGACGGGACCCGCGCCACGACCGCGACGCCCTGGCCGACCTCGGCTTCGTCGCCCAGGACACCCCGCTCTACCCCGACTTCACCGCCACCGAGCTGATCACCATGGGCCGGCGGCTCAACCCCCGGGGCTGGGACGGACCGGTCGCCCGCGACCGGCTCACCCGGCTCGGCATCCCGCTCGACAAGCCCGCCGGAAGGCTCTCCGGCGGCCAGCGCGCCCAGGTGGCGCTCGCGCTGGCGCTCGCCAAGCGGCCCCGGCTGCTCCTGCTCGACGAGCCGGTGGCGGCGCTGGACCCGCTGGCCCGGCACGAGTTCATGCAGGCCCTGATGGGCGCGGTGGGCGAGTACGGGACCACCGTCCTGCTCTCCTCCCACCTGCTCGCCGACCTCGAACGGGTCTGCGACCACCTCGTACTGCTGCACACCTCCCGGGCCCAACTGGTCGGGTCCGTCGACGACCTGCTCGCGTCGCACTGCCGGCTGGTCGGCCCGAGGATCGCCGAGGGCGCCGCCGTCCCCGGGGTGGCCGCGGTGATCCGGGCCAGCCACACCGAACGGCAGTCCACCCTGCTGGTGCGCACCGACGGCCCGGTGGACGAGAGCCGCTGGACCGTGCACGACGTCACCCTGGAGGACCTCGTCCTCGCCCACCTCGGTGCTCCCGGCACCGCCGCGCTCCCGGAGGTGGCCGCGTGATCTGGCTGACCTGGCGCCAGCACCGCAAGCAGGCCCTGTGGACGGCCGTGGCCCTCGCCGCGCTCGCCGCCGTCCTCGTGCCCACCGGGCTGGCCATGCGCTCGTCCTTCGAGGACTCCGGCCTCGGCGCCTGTCTGCGGGCCCTCGGTCACGCCGAACTCGTCGACGGCGGCGGCTGCGAGGCGCTGAGCCAGCGCTTCAAGAGCAAGTACGAAACGACCACCTACCTGGCCATCCTCCTCGTCCTGCTGCCGGTCCTGGCCGGAGTCTTCCTCGGCGCCCCGCTGGTCGCCCGGGAGGTCGAGAACGGGACCCACCGGCTGGTCTGGACCCAGGGCATCAGCCGCCGGCGCTGGATCCTCACCAAGTTCGGCCTGGTCGGCGCGGTCGCGCTGGTGCTGTCCGTCGGCTACGCGCTCGGCTCCGCCTGGTGGCTCGGGCCGCTCACCGCCAACGGCCTCGGCCGCTTCCGCTTCCTGGTCTTCGACGTCCAGGGCACCGCGCCGATCGGGTACACCCTGTTCGCGGTCGCGCTCGGCATCCTGACCGGCACGCTCAGCCGCCGGGTGCTGCCCGCGATGGGCATCTCGCTCGCCGCGTTCATCGCCGTCCGGGCCCTGGTCGAACTGCTCGCCCGCCCCTCCTTCATGCCGACCGAGACGCTCGCCTACGCGGTCGACGGTCCGGCCATGGTCAACCGCTTCGCCGGCTCGTGGGTCTACCAGGAGGGCGTGCGCAACGGCACCGGCGCCCTCGTCATCCCCGACGCCCGGATCAGCTGCGGCGGCGGCGGCGAAGGCGTCACCCAGTGCCTGGCCGGCCTCGCCCGGGACGGCTACGGCCCCGGCCCCTACACCAACTGGCTGGAGTACCAGCCGGCCGACCGCTTCTGGACCTTCCAGACCATCGAGACCGGGATCTTCCTCGCCCTGACCGCCCTGCTCGTCGCGCTCGCCATCCGGCGCGTCCGCCGCATCGCCTGAGCCCGCGGCACGGGCGGGCGAAGGCTCCTGACGGGCTGTTGCTACCATCCGCGGACCGGCCGGATCGTGTGCGTCCGGTCGTTCCGGCCCGGGGAAGGGGAGGCACCATGACCGCCGACGGCGCCCGGAGGATCGTCCTGGTCCGCCACGCGCGGGCCGAACGGGAGACCGCGGTCGACCACGAGCGGCGGCTGGACGAGCGGGGCCGCACCGAGGCCGCCCTGACCGGACGATGGCTCGCCGCGTCCGGCGTCGCGCCCGGCCTCGCGCGGGTGTCCAGCGCCCGGCGCACCGGCGAGACCTGGGAGCTCGTCCGCGCGGCGCTCCCCGAGGCGCCCGCGACCGTCCACGAGCGGCGGATCTACGACGTCAGCGTCGACATCCACCGCCGCGAGGCCGGGGTCGACGCGCTGATCGGGATCCTGCGGGAGACGCCGGAGGGCTCGGGCGACCTGGTCGTGGTCGGCCACAATCCGAGCCTCCACGACCTGGTCGCCGTCCTCGCGGCCCGGGGCCGGGACGCGGCGGAGGACGGGCTGTCCCGGCAGGTGGCGCGGTCCGGGTTCCCCACCGCCGCCGTCGCCGTCCTCGCGGTCGACGGCCCCTGGCGGAGCCTCGGACCCGGCCGCGCGCGGCTGACCGGCTTCTGGGCTCCGGCCGGCTGACCTCCCCGAACGCTCAGGGGTGGGCCGGGAGGAGGCAGACCGGGTGACCGGCGGGGTCGGCGTAGATCCGCCAGCGGCCCGCGTCGTGGAGGAGGGTGGCACCGAGGGCGAGGACGGCCGGCTCGGCGGTGGCGAGGTCGGGGACGTCGACGTCCAGGTGGGCCTGCTGCGGGTGCGCCGGGTCCGGCCAGCGGGGCGGACGGTGGTCGGCGACGCGCTGGAAGCAGAGCACCTGGCCGGTGGGGGTGTGCAGGGTGGACCAGTCCTCGCCGAGCGACCAGCGCGGGTCCGGCCGGTCCACCTCGCCACCGAGCAGCCCGGCGTAGAACCGGGCCAGCACCGCCGGGTCCGGACAGTCGAGGACGAGGCACTGCAGCCGACCGATCATGGCGCTCCTTCGTGGTGGGCGGAGAGGGGGAAGTCGGCCCTGGCGGCGAGGAGTTCGCCGAGGCCGCCGAGCACCGCGGCGTCCAGCCGGTCGGCCGGCGGGAACGGGTGCGGCACCGTGACGCGGGCGGGAACGCCGAGCCGCGCCGACGGGTCGTACCGCTCGCGCGAGGGCCCGACGACGGCCTCCGCCCGCGGCACCGGGAGGATCGGTGCGCTCTCGCCCGCCTCTGTCATACCGGCATTGTCCACGCTGGACAGCGGTCGCCGCAGGACATGACCATGAGCGGATGATCACAGGTGGCGGTATCCGGCTGGAGCGGCTGGCGGACGGGCACGCGGCGGCGGTGCTGGCGTTCGAGCGGGAGAACCGGGCGTGGTTCGCGCGGTCGGTGCCGGACCGGGGGGACGCGTACTTCACGGCGACCGGGTTCGCCGGCCGGCACCGGGCGCTGCTCGCCGAACAGGCCGACGGCACCTGCCACTTCCACGTGGTGCTGGACGCCGGCGGGCGGATCGTCGGGCGGGTCAACCTGGTGGACGCCGCGGGCGGCAGCGCCGAACTCGGCTACCGGGTCGGCGAGTCGGCCGCCGGACGGGGCGTGGCGCGGGCGGCCGTCGAGCAGGTGTGCCGGCTGGCGGCCGGGGAGTACGGGCTGCGCGAGCTGACCGCCGTGACCACGGTCGACAACGCGGCCTCCCGGGCGGTGCTCGCCCGCACCGGCTTCACCGAGGAGGGCGAGGCGGTCGTCGGCGGACGGCCGGGCCTGGCGTACCGGCGCGTGCTGGGGGTGCGGGGTTCGGCGACCGGCTCCGGCGGGCAGTAAGCGGGGCATGACGATCCCTCACCGCTTGGTCGGTACCGGCGCCCACAAGGTCCTGGTGCTGCACGACTGGTTCGGCACCAGCGCCGGGTGGGGGCCGTTCCCGGACTACCTGGACGGCTCCGCCTTCTCCTACGCGTTCCTCGACTACCGGGGCTACGGCGAGCGCAAGGACGTGCCCGGCGCCTACACGCTGGCGGAGATCGCGGACGACGCGCTCGCGCTGGCCGACCAGCTCGGCTGGCCGGAGTTCTCGCTGGTCGGGCACTCGATGGGCGGCAAGGCCGCCCAGCAGGTGCTCGCCCGGGCGCCGCACCGGGTGCGGAAGCTGGCCGGGCTGGCGCCCGTCCCGGCCGGGCCGTACCCGATGGACGCGGACGGCGAGGCCCTGTTCTACGGCGCGGCCGAGGACCGGGCGAAGCGGTACGAGATCCTGGACCTGGTGACCGGGCGGCGGGCCGGCCGGGCCTGGCTCGACGGGATGGTGGACCGCTCGCTGGAGCTGTCCACCCGCGAGGCGTTCGGCCGCTACGTGCGCGACTGGGCCACCGCCGACCTGGTGGAGGCGGTCGCCGGGAACCCCGTACCGGTCCGGGTGTTCGCCGGCGAGCACGACCTCCTACTGACCGCCGAGGCGATGCGCGCCACCTTCCTCGTCCACTACCCCAACGCCGACGTGCGGGAGCTGCCCGCCAGCGGCCACTACCCGATGCACGAGACACCGGTCGCGCTGGCCGCCGCCCTGGAGTCCTTCCTCGCTGCGAAGGCGGGCCCTAGAGTTCCCTGATCCGCTCCCGGACGGCGGGCGAGGCCTTCGCCCAGGAGCCGCTGTCGAAGGGCGGGCGGGGGTCGTACTCGGCGTGCAGCTGGATCGCCCGGGCGGTGGTCTCGTCGGTGAGCAGGGCGGCGAGGTGGAGCGCCATGTCGATGCCGGCCGAGACTCCGGCCGCCGTGACGATCCGGTCGCGGCGCACCACCCGCTCGGGGGTGTAGGTGGCACCGTACGCGGCCAGTTCGCCGGCGGCCGCCCAGTGCGTGGTGGCGGCGAGGCCGTCGAGCAGCCCGGCGGCCCCGAGCAGCAGCGCACCGGTGCACACGGAGGCGGTGAACCGGGTGGTCGTGTGCACCCGGCGCAGCCAGCCGACGAAGGCCTCGTCGCCCATCAGCGGCCGGGTGCCGTGCCCGCCCGGCACGAGCAGCACGTCGCACGCCGCGACGTCCGCGTACCGGGCGGGCACCTCCAGCCGCATCCCGCCGATGCTGTCGGCCACCGGCCCCCGCCCGCCCGCCGCCACGAACCGCACGGTGGCCCCCGGAAGGTAGCCGAGCACCTGGTACGGCCCGATCGCGTCGAGCGGCTCGAAGTCGTCGAAGAGCACGATGGCGATGTCCATGTCCCGCAGCGTAGGCGCGAGTCGGCCACCCGTCCCGCCCCCGGTCAGCGGATTCACGAGAACGAGTGGTCTGCACCACTGGCCTTTACCCCAGCGCATCCAGCTCCGCGCCGATGGCGGTGCGCAGGGGGTCGTGGGCGGGGGTGAGGGGGTGGGTCGGGGCGGTCCAGTGGGTGCGGGGGTAGAGCCAGACGGGCAGGCGGACGAGGTCGGCGGGCTCCCAGTCGTAGCGGGGCCAGACGTGGGCGTGCAGCATCGGGTCGGTGTTGCCGAGGATCTCCAGGTTGACCCGGCGGAAGGCCGGGTCGGCCGCCCGGCAGGCGCGTTCGACGGCCTCGCCGAGGCGGTCGAGGTCCTCCAGGTACGCCAGCCGGCGGGCCCGCGGCAGGTCGGTGAGCCGCTCGACGCCCGGCTCGTCGGTGAGCAGGATCGCGTAGCCGGGCAGGAACTGCACGTCCCCCATCACCGCGAAGCCGGCGGCCAGCCGCCGGACGACGGTGGGGTTCTCGCCGCGCAGGGCGCTGCCGACGCGGTCGGACTTCCAGTCGCCGGTGTCGCTCATGGGCCGATGTTAGGGCCCGCCTCGGGGCGTGCCGGTCGTCGGGTGATCGGATCCCACCAGTTCGGCCGCCCGCAGCGGGTCGCCGCCCGCCCGGGTCAGGAGCGCCCCGACGTCGTGGACCGGCCCGTCGGGGGTGCCGCCGACGCCCAGGGTCAGCCCGGGTTCGCAGCGGGCCGCCCACACCGCGGCCGCCAGGTCGGGCCGCAACCGCTCCAGCGCGTGCACCAGCTCCCAGGCCGCGCCGTCCAGCCGGGCCCGCCGCGCCGGATCGCAGGCGGCGAGGGCCTGCGCCACCCCGGGGTCGTCCGGGTCGTAGTCCTCCAGCAGCGGCAGCAGTTCGGGGGCGCCCAGGATCTCCGCCGCCCCGAAGGTGAGCACGGCCGCGCCCTGCGGATCCGCCAGCAGCTCGCGCATCAGCGGCACGGCCCGCGGGTCGCGCCGCCGGGCCAGGCCGCGGATGCCCTCCTCCCGGGCGTCCGGGTGCTCGTCCCCGGTCCGCTCCCAGAGCGCCGCCCGCACCTGCGGGCCGTCCGCCGCGCACTGGAACCCGAGCGTGAACGTCGCCCAGTCGCGGACGTCCGGGTCGGGGTCGCGGGTCAGGGTGAGGAGCGCGCGGACACCGGGGGCGTCCGGCGGGCCGGCGGCCACCTCGTCGAGGGAGAGCGCGGAGGCGACCTGTCGCCGTACCCCGGCGTCGGGGTGACCGGCCAGGGCGACCAGGACGGGCACCGCCCGCCCGTCGCCGGTCCGCCCGAGGGCCCTCGCCAGCCAGGCCAGGACGCTCCCGTCCCGCTCCCGCTCGGCGTGTGCGAGCAGCACGGCCGCCGCCTCGGCCCGGACCGCCTCGTCGCGGTCGGCCGCCTCGCCCACCAGGTCGCAGCCGGCCGCCCGTTCGGCCGGCTCCGCCGAGCGCAGCAGCTCCGCGCCGTGGGCGAGTGCCGCCGCCGTGTTCATCACCATCCGGCCAGTCTGGCGCACGGCCCCCGCCCGCACACAGCGCTTCGACGCCCGGCCGGGAAGTCCCGGCCGGGCGTCGGTCGCCGTGCTTCAGGGATCAGAACTCGGTGCTGATCGTGACGCCGCTGAAGTCGGTCACGGCGTGCAGGCTGAGGTAGCGGTAGCCGGCCGTGGGGTTGGTGACGGTGATGGACTGGGTGGTGCCGGTGGCGGTGGAGGAGGCGGTGAAGGCCTTCGGCGAGGCCCAGGTGTCCGCGTTGTAGTACAGGTGCGCGGTGCCGGTGCCGCCGGAGGCGGTGACCTTCAGGGTGGTGGTGCCGGCCGGCAGGTAGACGTACAGGTAGTCGGTGTTGCCGGCGGTCGCGGCGCGGCCGGTGCGCGAGCAGTTCTTGCCCATCGCGTCGGCGCGCGGCTCGGTGCAGGTCGGCAGGGTGGCCGGGGCGGCGGTCACGGTGACCGTGGCCGGGGAGGTGGCGCTGCGGCCGGTGTCGTCGGTGGTGGTCAGGGCGACGGTGTACGAGCCGGCCGCCGCGTAGGTGTGGCTCGGGTTGCGCTCGTCCGAGGAGGTGCCGTCGCCGAAGGTCCAGTGCCAGGAGGTGATCCGGCCCGGGCCGGTCTGCACGGACCGCTCGCTCACGCTGACGGTCGCGCCGTTCACCGTGGTGTCGAACAGCGAGGTCGGGCCGGCCGCGTAGCAGGCGCCGGCGGCGCAAGCGGTGAGCCAGGCGTCGAAGTCGGCGTCGTAGGAGGTGCCGAGGTTGTTGTAGACCGCGTAGCCGCCGGGGTAGTCACCGGCGCGGAACCGCTCCAGCATCGCCTGGACGTCGGCCGGGTGCTTCTCCAGCATGTACCGGACGGCCAGGTAGCCCCACGGGTAGGTGCGGGTCGAGTCCGAGTTGGCGTAAGTGTTCTGGAAGAGGGTGCTGAGCTTGTAGGTGTGCTTGGCCGCCTGGGCCATCGCGTCGACGTCGGTGGCGCCGCGGTGGCTGTACGAGACGTACTCGGCGAGGCCCTCGACCCACCACTTGTTCGGAACGGACGACTGGGTGTCGTAGTTGCCCTTCAGGTTGTAGATGCTGTCGAGGTAGTGGGTGTACTCGTGGTTGAGGTTCCACACCCGCGCGGGGTCGTTGACGTTCCAGGCCTTCTGGTACATCACGGTCACGGCCCGCTTGTTCGGGTCGGTCGCGTCCATGACGGTCTGGCCGCCGTTGTCGGTGTCGTTGCCGTAGATCGCCCACGAGTAGGTCGTGTAGTCGGTCTTGTTGGCGAAGATCCCGAAGGTGACGTTCTTGGCGTACTGGTTCGGGATGGGCCCGTTGTCCTTGACCGTGTTGTGGAAGAGCGCGTCCTGGCTGCGCAGGCTCTCGCAGGCGGTGGCCAGTTCGGCGGCCGACAGGGCCTGCGCCTGGAGGATGCGGTTGTCGCAGACCAGCTGGTTCGGCAGGACCACCGAGGTGAGCTTGGCGGGCAGGTCGCAGATGCCGTAGTACGAGCACTGACCGCCGTTGTAGTAGGCGGCCTGGACGGCCGTGTACACGTACAGCGGCGCGTGCGGCGTGAGGAGCGGCGCGGAGTCCAGCACCTTCTTGACCAGGGGCTTGGCCAGGGCCTCGGCGGCGGGGCTGGTTCCGGCGAACCGGGCCAGGTCGTTGCCCGCGTTGGTGTCGAGGACGGCGTTGGGCCCGCCGAGCAGGTCCCTGTGGTTGATCGCGAAGTCGGCGAGCGAGTTGATGAGGGCCGGGTCGGCCGCGAGCGCCCGGACGAAGTCCGCGTTCCGGTAGCCTCCCCAGAGCGGGTAGAACAGCACGGAGTTGACCGCGCTGATCATCTGCGGGAACGCGTTGTACGAGTTGTCGTACCCGTCCAGGATCCGCTTGTAGACGCCCATGTAGCGGGCCTGGAGGTTGGCGCTGTCGGTCAGCCACACCACCTCCTTGAGGATGCGGCCGTTGTCCTCGGTGACGTCGCGCCAGCGGGTGCCCGCGAAGAGGGTGTCCAGGGCGGACGAGACGGCGGCGGCGAGCGCGGGGGTGTACGGGCCGGCCGCGGCCGGGTAGTTGAACTGGATGAAGTAGCCCACCTGCAGGTACTTCACCAGTTGCGCGATGCCGGTCGAGTTGTCGCCGGTGTAGCCGGCCGCCAGGTCCTTGAGGGCGGCCGCGACGGACAGCATCCGGGACTGCTGGAAGATGCTCGGGTCGGCCTTGCCGCCGCTGTACAGCGACTTGATGCAGTCCGGGGTCGAGCTCTTGATGAACGCGACCAGGTCGGCCCCGGTGCGGGCCGCGAAGTCGGCCGCGGTGCAGCTCTGCACGGCGAGGGACTTGAACTGGGCGGGGGCGCCCGCCTCGGCCGGGTCGGCCAGGCGCGTCGCGCCGAGCAGCGCCGGGGGCAGCGGGGCGGCGGGCTCGGCGTGGTCCTCGGAACCCGTCGTCGTGGTCGGGGCCGGGAGGCCGACGGGGCCGGCCGTGGGCGTGGTCGGAGCCGGGCCGGGGGTGGTGGCGGTGGCGGCGGGGGGCGCCGCGAAGGCCTGGGCCGGCAGCACGGCGGTGGCCGTGGCGCAACAGGCGACGACGCCTGCCGCGAGCATGGAGAGTCTGGTGCGCAGGAGCACGCGGAATCCTTCGTCGAGTGGGGGCAGCCCGACGTGGGGTCGGGCTGAAGGAAGGAGATTTGGCGTGGATCCTGTCACCGACCGAAGGTCAGAACAATGTCACAGGTCAAATGACACACGATTTCCGGCCACCCCGGCGCACCGCGGGCCGGGAGGTCCACCCGCATCCCCGCAGGCCGGCGCGGTGTGCGGACTGGCCGATCCTCGCCCCCGCCCGGGCCGCCCGGGATGTGATCCGGGTCACCCCCCGCGACCGATGAGTTTTCACGCCGCGTCCGGTCCTATGAACAACGAACGAAGAAGGAGAGCCCCACCATGACCGCCACCCCCGCCGCCAAGGGCCCCGCCGGCTACTTCCCGTCCATCGAGAAGACGTACGGGCAGCCGATCGCGCACTGGAAGGAGCTGATCCGCTCCTCGCCGCTGACCAGGCACATGGAGCTGGTCGCCTGGCTGAAGGAGGAGCACGGGCTCGGGCACGGGCACGCGAACGCCCTCGTCAAGCACACGCTCGACGAGGGCGGGAAGTAGGGGCCCCGGCGGGGCGCGGCCTCAGACGCCGAGGCCGCGCACCACCAGGTCCACCAGCGCGAAGAAGAACAGCGAGATGCCGACGAAGCCGTTCGTCTGGAAGAACGCCCGGTTCAGCCGCGACAGGTCGTTCGGCTTGACGATGGTGTGCTCGTAGACGAAGGCGCCCGCGACCACCAGCAGGCCGATCCAGAACGCCGCACCCGCGTCGGTCAGCACCGCGTACCAGCCGAGCAGCAGCGTGGTGAGCACATGGCAGCCGCGCGCGCCGCGGATCGCCGCCGGGACGCCGAAGCGCGCCGGCACCGAACGCACGCCGCCCGCCCGGTCGGACGCGACGTCCTGGCAGGCGTAGATCAGGTCGAAGCCGCCGATCCAGATGCCGACGGCCGCGCCGAGCACGACCGCGTCCCAGGACCAGCTGCCGGTGACGGCCAGCCAGGCGCCCACCGGGCCCATCGCCTGGGCCAGGCCCAGGATCGCCTGCGGGAAGTCGGTGAACCGCTTGCCGTACGGGTAGACGACCATCGGCACCACGGCGACGGGCGCGAGCGCCAGGCAGAGCGGGTTCAGCAGCGCGGCCGCGCCGAGGAAGACCACCAGGGCGAGGGCCGAGCCCACGTACGCGGTCTTCAGCGAGACGGCGCCGGTGACCAGCTCGCGCCCCGCGGTGCGCGGGTTGCGGGCGTCGATCTCCCGGTCGATGATCCGGTTGGCCGCCATGGCGAAGGTCCGCAGGCCCACCATGCACACCGTCACGATGAACAGCTCGGCCCAGTGCACCCGCTCGTCGGCCAGGAACATCGCGGTCAGCGCGGCGATGTAGGCGAACGGCAGGGCGAAGACCGAGTGCTCGATCATCACCAGCCGCAGGAAGGCCTTGACCTTGCCGGGCGGCACCTCGGGGAGGGCGGCGGCGGTGCTCACAGCCCGTACTCCTTCCAGCGACGGCTCACCAGGGCGGCGGTCGCCGGGTCGGAGCTGACCATCTCGGGCCAGCCGCCGTCCCGGGTGTAGCCCTCCTCGGGCAGCTTGCGGGTCGCGTCGATGCCCGCCTTGCCGCCCCAGAACTGCTGGTAGGAGGCGTGGTCGAGGTGGTCGACCGGACCCTCCACCACGGTGAGGTCGCGGCTGTAGTCGACGTTGCCGAAGGCCCGCCAGGCGACCTCCTGGTAGTCGTGGACGTCGCAGTCGGAGTCCACCACGATGATCAGCTTGGTCAGCGACATCATGTGCGCGCCCCAGATGGCGTGCATGGTCTTCTGCGCGTGCTTCGGGTACTTCTTGTCGATCGAGACGATCACGCAGTTGTGGAAGCCGCCGGCCTCGGGCAGGTCGTAGTCGACGATGTCCGGGATGATGATCTTCAGCAGCGGCAGGAAGAAGCGCTCGGTGAACTTGCCGAGCGGGCCGTCCTCCGTCGGCGGGCGGCCGACCACGATGGACTGCAGGATCGGCCGGCGGCGCATGGTCACGCAGTCGATGGTCAGCGCCGGGAAGGGCTCCTGCGGCGTGTAGAAGCCGGTGTGGTCGCCGAACGGCCCCTCGGGCAGCAGCTCGCCGGGCTCCAGCCAGCCCTCCAGGACCACCTCGGCGTCGGCCGGGACCTGCAGCGGGACGGTCTTGCAGTCCACCATCCGCACCCGCTCGCCCGCGACGAAGCCGGCGAACAGGTACTCGTCGATGTCGCCCGGCAGCGGCGCGGTGGCCGCGTAGGTGACGGCCGGCGGGCAGCCGAAGGCGATCGCGACCGGCAGCTTCTCGCCGCGCTTGGCGGCCACCGCGGCGTGGTTGCGGCTGTCCTTGTGGATCTGCCAGTGCATGCCGATGGTGCGGCGGTCGTGCCGCTGCAGCCGGTACAGGCCGAGGTTGCGGATCCCGGTGTCCGGATCCTTGGTGTGGGTGAGGCCCAGGTTGAAGAAGGAGCCGCCGTCCATCGGCCAGGTGAACAGCGCCGGCAGCTCGTCCAGGTTGACGTCCTCGCCGGTGAGCACCACCTCCTGCACCGGGGCGTCGCCGGACTTCACGTGCTTCGGCGGCACGTGGGCCATCGAGGCGAGCTTGCCGAAGGCGTCCCGGAAGCCGGTGAAGCCCTGCGGCAGCTCCGGCTTCAGCAGGCCGGAGATCTTGTCGCCGATCTCCTCCGGGCCCTTGAGGCCGAGCGCCTTGGCGAGCCGGCGCTCGGTGCCGAAGACGTTCATCGCCAGCGGCATCGTCGAGCCCTTGACGTTCTCGAACAGCAGGGCCGGGCCCTTGGCCTTCTGCACCCGGTCGACGATCTCGCCGATCTCCAGATGGGGGTCCACCTCCGCCTTGATGCGCTTGAGGTCGCCTTCGCGGTCGAGGGCCCGCAGGAACGAGCGGAGATCGTCGTATGCCATGCCTGCCAGTATCCGCCACCCGCTAGCCTGGCCTGTGTCAAGGGCCCCCTTGACGCGGCGCACCGTCAGCGGCGGCCGTTCCGAGGGGCCCGACCGCCACCGACGCCGCCCGGGGGAGATCGCCGCCGTGCTGAGGATCCTGACCTTCGTGCTCCCGCTCGCCCTGTGGGTGTGGGCCTTCATCGACTGCCTGACCACCCCCGAGGAGGAGGTGAAGCACCTCCCCAAGGTGGTCTGGGTGATCATCGTGCTGCTCTTCCCGCTCGTCGGCTCGATCGCCTGGCTGGTGGCCGGCAAGCAGCGCGCGGTGCGCACCGCCCCGGCCGGCGGTTACGGCGCGAACGGCCCGGCGTACGACCGCCGGCGCGACGGGCGCCCGCTCGCCCCGGACGACGACCCCGAGTTCCTCGCCTCGTTGAAGAAGCACAACAACGAGCACGAGGACATGCTCAAGCAGTGGGAGGCGGATTTGCGCCGCCGCGAGAACGAGCTGCGCGGCAAGGAGGATCCGGACGAGGGCCGGCGGGGCTGACCCCGGATCGCCCGGACAGCCCACCCGGCATCCACCGGGTGGGCTGCGGTGTTTTTGGCGCATCCCTACGACTGGGAGGGCACCACCGCCTCGTCGGCACGGCCTTCACCGCCGTACCAAGCGCCCCTTGAGCAGCCCTTGAGCCGCGTCGGGCAGTATTCACGGAGACAGCCCTGACCTGCACGTTTCCTCATGTTCAGCTCACCCCGGGGCCATCTCGGCGACAGCCCGGGGTAATCGAACAGCTACCGGTCGCACGGGCCGAAACGCTTCGGTTTCTGTGCAGCCCTGACATCTAAACGGACGCGACCTTGTACGGAATCGACGCCGAAACCAGCGTGCGGCCCCTCGTACAGTCATAAGTGAAGAAGTGATTCGCAGCCGGGGGCATCGCAGACGTTGGCTGTCGGACAGTTCCCTCACCTTTGGAGTGGTTCGAGATGACGGTTGTGCACCAGGCGCCGGTCGACGACGACGCCCCCGAAGCCCCCGCCGACGTGCGGGGCAGGGTCGCGGAGCTGCACGAACTGCGCGAGCAGGTCCGCCGCGGCCCGAGTGAGAAGGCCACCGAGGCCCAGCACGCCAAGGGCAAGCTGACCGCCCGCGAGCGCATCGACCTGCTGCTCGACGAGGGCTCGTTCCGCGAGGTCGAGCCGCTGCGCCGGCACCGCGCCTCCGGCTTCGGCCTGGAGGCGAAGAAGCCGCACACCGACGGCGTGGTCGTCGGCTGGGGCACCGTGCACGGCCGGACGGTCTTCACCTACGCCCACGACTTCCGGATCTTCGGCGGCGCGCTCGGCGAGGCCCACGCCCAGAAGATCCACAAGATCATGGACATGGCCATCGCGGCCGGTGCCCCGCTGGTCTCGCTCAACGACGGCGCCGGCGCCCGCATCCAGGAGGGCGTCACCGCGCTGGCCGGTTACGGCGGCATCTTCCAGCGCAACACCAAGGCCTCCGGCGTCATCCCGCAGATCTCCGTGATGCTCGGCCCGTGCGCCGGCGGCGCGGCCTACTCGCCCGCCCTCACCGACTTCGTCTTCATGGTCCGCGAGACCTCGCAGATGTTCATCACCGGCCCGGACGTCGTCCAGGCCGTGACCGGCGAGAAGATCAGCCAGAACGGGCTCGGCGGCGCCGACGTGCACGCCGGGGTCTCCGGCGTCTCGCACTTCGTCTACGACGACGAGCAGTCCTGCATCGAGGAGGTCCGCTTCCTCCTGTCGCTGCTGCCGCAGAACAACCGCGAGATGCCGCCGGCCGCCGTCAACGACGACCCGGTGGACCGCCGCAACGAGTCGCTGCTCGACCTGGTGCCGGCCGACGGCAACCGGCCGTACGACATGCGCAAGGTGATCGAGGAGATCGTCGACCACGGCGAGTACCTGGAGGTCCACGAGCGCTGGGCCACCAACGTGCTCTGCGTCCTCGCCCGGATCGACGGCCACGTCACCGGCATCATCGCCAACCAGCCGCAGTCGCTGGCCGGCGTCCTGGACATCAACGCCAGCGAGAAGGCCGCGCGCTTCGTCCAGATGTGCGACGCCTTCAACATCCCGCTGGTCACCATGCTCGACGTCCCCGGCTTCCTGCCCGGCGTCGACCAGGAGCACGACGGCATCATCCGGCACGGCGCGAAGCTCCTCTACGCCTACTGCAACGCGACCGTTCCGCGGATCCAGCTGATCCTGCGCAAGGCCTACGGCGGTGCCTACATCGTCATGGACTCGCGCTCGATCGGGGCCGACCTCTCCTTCGCCTGGCCGACCAACGAGATCGCCGTCATGGGCGCCGAGGGCGCCGCCAACGTCATCTTCCGCCGGGACATCAACGCCGCCGACGACCCGGACGCGATGCGCACGCAGAAGATCAAGGAATACAAGAACGAACTGATGCACCCGTACTACGCGGCCGAGCGCGGTCTCGTGGACGACGTCATCGACCCCGCCGAGACCCGCCAGGTCCTGGCGTCCTCGCTGGCCATGCTGCGCACCAAGCACGCGGACCTGCCGAGCCGCAAGCACGGCAACCCCCCGATGTAGCAGCACCGCCCGGCCGGCACAGCACCGCCGGGCGCGCCGACGACGACCGACCCACCACCATCCGCCGGGAGAAGACCGGACCATGACCGCTTCCGCCGAACCACTCGTCCGCATCGTCCGCGGCTCGCTCACCGACGAGGAGCTCGCCGCCCTGACCGCCGTGCTGATGGCCCGCGCCGCGGCCGCCCAGCAGGCGGCGGCCGCCGCCTCGCCGGTCGAGCCGATCGCCAACTGGCAGCGCCTGGAGCGCCGCCCGGCGTACTACTCGCCGGTCAGCTGGCAGTGGGCCGCCTGACGGCTCGACCGAGGACCCGGACGGCACCCGTCCGACCGCCGGCCGGCCACCCGCGCACACGGGTGGCCGGCCGGCGGCGTTCCTCCCCCGGGGGCCGCGCGACCGGCGCGCACCGGCGCGCACCAGTGCCCGGAACGGCTCGAAAGGATCGCTACCGCACGGTACGCGGGCCGACGCCCGGCCCGGCCCCGTAGGATCCAGCCCTGCCGACGACTCGACACCAGGGAGACTGCGATGGCCAGGCAGGCCCGGGCGCTGGCGACCCGCCAGACGGTGCTGCGCGCCGCGGCCGAGGTGTTCGACGAACGCGGCTACGCGGGCGCCACCATGGCCGAGATCCTGGAACGGGCCGGCGTCACCAAGGGCGCGCTCTACTTCCACTTCCCGTCCAAGGAGGAGCTGGCGCTCGCCGTGATCGAGGGCCAGGGGTCCTGGCTGGCCACCTGGCGGCCCGCCTCCGACAGCCCGATGCAGACCGTCATCGACCTCGGCTACGCCTTCGCGCACTCGCTGCTGAACGACCCGCTGCTGCGCGGCGCGATCCGGCTGACGATCGAGCACGGCAGCTTCACCCAGCCGCAGATCGGCGCGTACCAGGGCTGGACGGACGCGGCGCGCGAGCTGCTGGAGCACGCGCAGGACGCCGGCGAACTCCATCCCGGGGTGCGGCCGGCGGCCGCCGCCGGGGTGATCACCGGTGCGGTGACCGGCATCCAGCTCAGCTCGCAGGTGCTGACGGACCGCAAGGACCTGCTGCAGCGGATGGCCGACCTCTGGGCACTTCTGCTTCCCGGCCTGGTGGAACCGCGCACCCTGACCCGCCTGAACGCTGCCGTTCGCCCGCTCGCCTCCGGGGTGCTCTGACCCGGCGCGGACGGCCGGCGCCCCCTAGACCGCGCTCGGGGCGGGGCACCCGATCGCCCGGATCCGGTAGGCCGGCAGGCGGTCCGGCGGGACGAGGGACGGCAGGGCGGCCGACCAGAGGCCGGTGATCGCCGCGGGGGCGAGCCGGCCGGTGGACTCGGCGGCGAACAGGACCAGCCCGGCCGCCAGGGTGGTGAGCAGTTCGGCCGCCTGCCCCCGGTCGAGACCGGGGCGCAGCTCGCCGGCCGCCGAGGCCCGGTCGAGCAGGGTGCGGAAGACGGCGGTCAGGCTCCGCCAGGCATCCGCCGAGGGCTCCGGCGGCGAACCGGCCGGGGCGACCACCCCACCGGTCGGGCAGTCCGCGGGCCGGCCGCCGAGGCCCAGCAGCACACCGGCCCGGACCACCACGTCCTCGCGCAGCAGCCGGGCCAGTTCGTGGGTGAGGTCGACGAGTTCCTGGACGGCCGGCCCGCCACCGCGCAGCGCCCGCAGCACGGCGAGGCCGACGGTGTCGGCGGCCTCGGTGCGGACCCCGTCGGCCAGCGCCTGCTTGGAGACGAAGTGGAAGTAGAGCGCGCCCTTGCTGACGCCCGCCCGGCGGCTGATGTCGACCAGGCTGGCCGACTCGAAGCCCGCGTCGGCGAAGGTGTCCGCCGCGGCGAGCAGCACGGCCTGCCTGGTTCGCCCCGCCCGTTCCTGCTTAGCCACTCGGCCCCTCCGGCCCCGGCCGCGGCGAGCTCCGGCCCGCCCGGTTGCTGTCACGGCGCCGCCGTCGATGGCGCGGCGCCCCCGTCTGCGGACCGTCGGTGGCGCGCCGCGCCCGCCCGAAACCGCATGGTTGGTATCTAATCTAGCCCCTGTTCGGCCCCCGCCGTCCAGGGGGGATCGGGCCCCGTCCGGGGGCCCGAGCGAGGCGGCCAGGCGTTGCCGCAGGCCGGGGCCCGGGTACGGTGGGCACCACGGGTGCGCGCCGACGGCGACCCCTCGGGGGAAGCAGAAACCGGGTGGCCTGTATGTTTTCCCCGGGCCGCCCGCACGGCCGGCCGACCGACACCCGGGAGTGGGGCCCGTCATGCCAGTGTTCAGCGCGATGGACGGCGACGCCCCCTATCCCCACCCCGGCCGTTACGACTTCCACGAGCGGACCGTCTCCCGGCACCTGGTGCGCCGTTCCTCGGTCGCCGAGGTGCTCATCACCGGCTGGCAGGCCACCGGCCCCTACGACTTCCTGCTCGGCGCCCAGTGGCCGCGCCTGCACGGCTTCTACCGGCTGCCCGGCGACCGGCACCACGACCCGGTGCTGATGGCCGAGACGGTCCGGCAGGCCGCCCTTCTGGTGGGCCACGCCGGCTTCGGCGTCCCGCACGACCACCACGCGGTGCTCGACGAGCTCGGCTACACGCTCGGCCCGGCCGGCCTGGAGGGGCTCGCGGTCGCCCCCGCCCCCACCGAGCTGATGCTCCGGATCAGCTGCCACGACGTCCGGATGCGGCACGGCCGGCTGGCCGCCCTGCGGGTGCACGCCGAGGTCGAACGCGACGGCCGGCCGGTCGGCCGCGGCTTCGGCGGCCTGCGGATCCTCTCCCCCGCCGCCTACGACCGGCTGCGCGGCCCCGGCCCGGCCGCCGCCCCGCTCCGGCTCCCGGACCAGGCCACCGCCCCGGAACTGGTGGGCCGCCAGCAGGCCGCCGACGTGGTGCTCGGCCCCGCGCTGCTGCCCGGCAGCTGGCTGCTGCGCGCGGACGCCGGTCACCCGGTGCTGTTCGACCCGATGGACCCGGCGCCCGGCCACCTGCCGGGGATGCTCGTCCTGGAGGCCGCCCGGCAGGCCGCCCAGCGGCTGCACCACCCGGACCGGGTGGTGCCGCTGGAGCTGGTGACGTCCTTCCACGACCCGATCGCGCCGGACCGCCCCTGTGTGGTGCGGGCCGTCCGGGAGGCGGGGCAGGAGACCGGTGGCGGCAGCGGACGGCGGGCGCCGCTGCGGGTCCTGCTGGTGCAGGAGGGCCGCACGGTGGCCGAGGCCCGGCTGCTCACCGGACCGGCCGACGGCGGCCCGGCCCAGGCCGCGCCGGCCCCGGCCCGCCGCGGCCTGCCGCTCGCCAGCTGAGCCCCCGCCCCGGCGGCACCGCCCCGGCGACCGCGCACCGCCGGCCGAGGACGGCGCCACCGGGCCCGGCGGATCAGGCGGCGACCAGCGCGGAGGGCCGCCCGGCGTGCATCACCGAGAGGTTCTCCGCCAGCCGGCCCGGGTCCTGGGCCAGCCAGAGCCGCAGCGCGGCGCCCAGCATCGCGCTGGCCGAGCCGATCCGCACCTGCGTCACCTGGGCGATCCGGGCCGCGCCCGGCACCAGCAGGTCGGCCAGCGGCGTCGGCAGCCAGACGGTCAGCGCGCACGGCGCGGGGGCCGCGAGGGCGCCCAGCAGCCGGTAGGCGTCGGCCGGCGAGCTGAACGTGGGGATGATGTCCAACAGCCCGTCGGCCACCACCTCGGACACGTCGCTGCGGTGTCCCTGGGCGAGCCGGCGGAGCAGCAGCTGCTCGGCGGCGGTGATTCGGACGGTCAGCATGACCTCGTCGCACTCCATTGCGCGATTTCCTCCTCAGTTCCTCTCCGTACCGGACCGGGCGGCCGGCACGAACTACCCCTGTCGCACCTCGGCCCGGCTTCCTCCTGGGGAGTGCCGGGCCGGTGGGTGGTTTCCGGTCCCGGTCAAATCCCCGCGTAGGAGTGCTTGCCGGTGACGAAGATGTTCACGCCGTAGTAGTTGAACAGCCAGCAGGCGAAGGCGGCGAGCGCCAGGTACGCGGCCTTGCGGCCCTTCCAGCCGGCCGTGGCGCGGGCGTGCAGGTAGCAGGCGTAGGCGACCCAGGTGATGAACGACCAGGTCTCCTTCGGGTCCCACTCCCAGTACTTGCCCCAGGCGGCCTCGGCCCAGATCGCGCCCGCGATGATGGTGAACGTCCACAGCGGGAAGACCAGGGCGTTGATCCGGTAGGACAGCTTGTCCAGGGTCGAGGCGGCGGGCAGCCGGCGCCAGATCGACGGCGAGGTGCCGAGCGGGCCCTTGGCCAGGCCGGCCGCCATCCGCTTGTCGAAGGAGTCCTTGCCCAGGTACAGCAGGGCGGAGATGAACCCCGCGTAGAAGGCGCCGCCGCAGACGATCGCGGTGGAGACGTGGATCGCCAGCCAGTACGAGTGCAGCGCCGGGACGAGCTGCTCGGACTCGGTGTACAGCACCTCGGTGGCGACGCCGAGGGTGAGCACGACGGCCAGGGTGACCGGCAGGCCGAGCCAGCGGACCGGCTTCTTCGCGAGCAGCAGCCCGACGAAGGCGAGCGCCATGGCGAGCGCGAAGGCGCAGGAGAACTCGTACATGTTGCCCCACGGCCAGCGGGAGACCGAGAGGCCGCGGGTGAGCACGCCGCCCACGTGCAGCAGGAGGCCGAGGACGGTGAGCGAGACCGCGATCCGGCCGGACAGGTCGGCCTTCTCGCTGGTGCCGGCCGCGCCGGGCCCGTCGACGTCCTCGTCGCCGCGCCCGCTGGTCACCACCGTGGCACCCTCGCCGGCCAGGGCGGTGCGGGTGAGCGTGGTGGTGCCGCCGCCCGCCGAGGCGACGGTGACGGTGACCTTCCTGGCGCCCTTGGCCTTGGCCTCGGCGACCGTCTCGGCCAGGCCCGCCTGCTCGGTGGAGCGGACGGCCACGGTGCCCTTGGCACCGAAGGTCCACTCGAACATGTAGGCGAACATGGCGATCAGGTAGACCGCCATCGCCGAATAGATCAGCTTGTTGGACAGGTCGGCCAGCTGCGGGTCGACCGACGAGGCGAGGTGCACCGTCTACTCCTTGGAGTTCGGGTCTGCGGGGACTGCGGTTCTTTCGGGTGCCGAGGCCTCGTCGGCCTCGGTGGTGCCGCTCTCGTCGGGCTCGTCATCGGGCTCGTCGTCGAGCGCGGGCGCGTCGTCCTGGAGGTCCACCGCGAGCGTCGCGAGCTCTTCGGCGATCTTCGCCGACTCGCTGCGGCCCAGCCCGGCCAGCTCGACCAGCGTGCCGCCGTCCGGAAGGGCCACCGCCCGCACCCAGATCCGGCGCCGCTGGATGAACAGCGAGCCGATCAGGCCGGCGATCGCCGCCACCGCGCCGACCAGCGCGATGCCGTTGCCCGGGCGGTGCGAGACGTTGAAGCTCGCCCACTGCTTGTAGCCCTCGAAGGTGACCGTGCCGTAGCCGTCCGGCAGCGTCCAGCCCTGGCCCGGCTTCAGCCGGGCCTTGGCCGGCTGGCCGTCCTGCTCCAGCTGGGTCAGGTTCTTGGTGTTGAGCTGGTAGATGTTCTGCGGCAGGCCGGAGTCGGTGCCCAGGTCGCCCGCGTAGACGTTCAGCACCAGCGCCGGGTCCGCGTCACCGGGGAACAGCGAGCGCGGGCCGGTGTTCCGGTCGAAGGCCTCCGGCGCGGTCGGCAGGAAGAAGCCGGACAGGCCCAGCTGGGTCTTCTTCCCGTCCTTCTCGCCGTAGTCGGAGACCTTGATGACGCCGGTGGAGGTCAGGTTGCCGTCCTGCGGCAGGAACGGGGTCGCGCCGGTGTAGACGACGTCGCCCGCGCCGTTGCGCACCGTGATCACCGGGGCGTAGCCGTGGCCGATCAGGTAGAACTTGCTGCCGCCGATCTCCAGCGGGTGGTTGACCTCGATCCTGCCCTGCTTGAGCTTCGACGGGTCGCTGCCCTCGTAGTACTCGACGCCCGCGGTGAACTGCCGCGCGCTGCCGACCTGCGAACCGTTGTTCTGGAACTTCGCGGTGAAGCTGTCCAGCTTCACGTAGAAGGGGTCGAGGTCGCCGGTGCCGTAGAACCGGGTGCCGGTGAAGTCGTCCAGCTGCGTGATGGTGTTGGAGTAGCCCTCGCCCTCGACCAGCAGCTTGCCGCCGGTGCCGCTGGCCAGGCTCGCCCAGGCGAAGCCGCCGAGCAGCGCGAACAGCGACAGGTGGAAGACCAGGTTGCCGACCTCGCGCAGGTAGCCCTTCTCGGCCGCCACCGCGCCGCCGTCCAGGTGCGCCCGGAAGCGCCGCCCGCGCAGCAGCCGGTGGGCGGCGGCGTTGACGGCCGCGGCGTCGGCGTCCGTCCGCCAGGCCGCGTACACCGGCATCCGGGTCAGGTTGCGCGGCGCCGCCGGCGGGCGCGAGCGCAGCACACCGACGAACTGCCAGGTGCGCGGGACGATGCAGCCGGCCAGCGAGACGAACAGCAGGATGTAGATCGCCGAGAACCAGACCGAGCTGTAGACGTCGAACAGCTGGAGCTTCTCGTAGATCGGCGCGACCGTGGTGTGCTGCGCCTTCCAGGCCTGGACCTTGAACTGGTTCTGGCCGTTCTGCGGGATCAGCGAGCCGGGGATGGCCGCCAGCGAGAGCAGGAACAGCAGGATCAGC
The DNA here is from genome assembly GCF_040298605.1 of Kitasatospora sp. NPDC001527. Classification (NCBI taxonomy): domain Bacteria; kingdom Bacillati; phylum Actinomycetota; class Actinomycetes; order Kitasatosporales; family Streptomycetaceae; genus Kitasatospora; species Kitasatospora sp. NPDC001527. Next base: position 197,618 of record NZ_JBEPAM010000002.1, read on the forward strand.
GCGACCCGCATCGAGGTCAGCTGGCGCCACATCCAGCGCAGCCAGCCGAGCACGCCGATGCCGGCGGGGCCGTCGGAGTCGGCCGGGGCGGTGGTGAGCCGCTCGGCCGCTTCCTCGGCCGCGCCCTGCGCGGCGGCGGCCTCGCGCTGCTCGCGATCGGTCGTGGTCTTGGTCACGGGTCAGATTCCGATCTGGAAGTCGGCGAACTGGTTCTGCAGGTCACTCACCATGGAGTCCCAGGCCCCGGTGACCAGCAGCAGACCGACCACGACGAGCATGCCGCCGCCGATCCGCATCACGAGCGGGTAGTGCCGCTTGACCCAGCCGAAGGCGCCCAGCGCCCGCCGGAAGGCCACCGCGGCCACGACGAACGGTACGCCCAGGCCCAGGCAGTAGGCGGTCATCAGCAGGGCGGCGCGACCAGCGTCCGCCTCGTTGAAGGCCAGCGTCTGGATCGCCGACATGGTCGGACCGAGGCAGGGCGTCCAGCCGACGCCGAACACCACGCCCAGCATCGGCGCGCCGAGCAGGCCGACGGCCGGGCGGCGGTGCGAGCGCAGCTCACGCATGCTCAGCCCGGGCACCAGGCCCATGAAGGCCAGGCCCATGACGATCGTCACGGCGCCGAGCACGATCGAGATGACCCGCTTGTGCTCCTGGAGCGTCTGGCCGAAGAAGCCGAACAGCGCGCCGCCGGAGACGAACACGGCGGTGAAGCCGAGGATGAACAGCAGCGCGCCCGCCAGCATCCGGCCGCGGCGGACCCCGCGCGCGTCGGCGAGGTCCGAGGCGGAGAAGCCGGTGACGTACGACAGGTAGCCGGGGACGAGCGGCAGCACGCACGGCGAGAAGAAGGACAGCAGGCCGGCCGCCACCGCGATCGGCGCCGCCAGCAGCAGCGCCCCGCTCTGGATGGTCCCGGTGGTGTCGGCGAGCTGCAGCGCCGCGCTCACCGCTGCCGCTCCGCCACGATCGGCTGGAGCATCGATTCCAGGGCGTCGTCGGTCTGGCCGCCGACGGCGCGGGCGGCCAGCTTGCCGTCCCGGTCGACCACCAGGGTGGTCGGGATGGACTGCGGGTTGAGGCTGCCCTTGGGGAACTTGAGCAGCTCGGCGCCGGCCGGGTCGTAGATGCTGGGGAAGGTGACGCCCTTCTCCTGCTCGAAGCGGACGGCGTTCTTGATCTCGGTGTCCCGGGTGTTGATCCCGAGGAACTGCACGCCCTGGTCCTGGTACTTCTCCCAGACCCGCTGGAGGTCGTCGGCCTCCGAGCGGCACGGGCCGCACCAGGAGCCCCAGACGTTCAGCACGACGACCTTGCCCCGGTAGTCGGAGAGCTTGGCCGGGGTGCCCTCCAGGGTGGTGCCGCCGATGTCCGGCGCGTCCTGGCGGTGGCCGACGGCGGCGGTCGAGATGTTGCTGCCCTTGGCGGTGACGAAGCCGATCTGTCCGTCGCCACTGGTCGAGGAACCGGAGGAGCTGCAAGCGGTGAGGACCAGCGCGGCAGCGGCGGCGGTGACCGCGGCGGCGGCGACACGGGGACGGGGGCGCGTCATGCCAGACATGTGAAAAGTTTCGCATGGAGTCGCGGGCGGGCCCCGGGGGGTCCGGCCTTGTCTGCCGGACCCCCTCTGACCTGCGATGGGACCGCCGTACCTGGTGTCGCGGGAGTGTGACCCAGGCCTTACTCACACGGCTCTTACGCCGGATCGGGAACCATGAACACCGTTCCGCGCGTCCGGGCTTCCTCGGCGTACCCGGAATCACCCGTCCCCGCGGGGGCGTTCGGCGGCGTTCGGCGGCCGGTCTCAGGCGCCGAAGCTCTTGCCCACCGGCTTGCTCTTGCCGCCCTTGCCGACCAGGTGGGCCGGCAGCAGGTCGCGGGCCGGCTCGCGGTAGCCGACCGAGACGATCCGGTCCCCCTCGTAGGTGAAGCTGGTCAGCGAGGCCAGCGAGCACTGCCGGTTGCGCGGGTCGTGCCAGAGCCGGCGGCGCTCCACGAAGGAGCGCACGATCCAGATCGGCAGCTGGTGGCTGACGCAGACCGCCTCGTGCCCGCGCGCGGCGTCCCGGGCCGCGGCCAGCGCGCCCATCATCCGCACCGCCTGCTCCAGGTACGGCTCGCCCCAGGAGGGCTTGAACGGGTTGGTCAGGTACTTCCAGTAGGACGGGTTGCGCAGCGAGCCGTCGCCCACCCCGAAGGTCTTGCCCTCGAAGATGTTCTCCGCCTCGATCAGCCGCTCGTCCACGGCCACGTCCAGGCCGTGCGACTTGGCGATCGGCGCGGCGGTCTCCTGGGCGCGCTCCAGCGGGGACGCCACCACGTGGGTGATGTCCCGCCCGGTCAGGTCCTCGGCGACCCGCTCGGCCATCTCGCGGCCCAGCTCGGACAGCCGGTAGCCCGGCAGCCGCCCGTACAGGACGCCCTCGGGGTTGTGCACCTCGCCGTGCCGCATCAGGTGGACGACGGTGATGTCCTTGGCGCTCACTTCTCAGTACTCCTGGGACTCGTAAGGGGCCTAGGCCGTGGCTTCGGCGGCGGCCCGGGCGGCGGCGGGCAGGGCGGCGGCGATCCGCTCCAGCGCCCGCTCGTCGTGCGCGGCGGAGACGAACCAGGACTCGAAGGCGGACGGCGGCAGGTAGACGCCCTCGGCGAGCATCGCGTGGAAGAACGCGGTGAAGCGGAACGCCTCCTGGGTCTTCGCCTCGGCGTAGTTCGTCACGGCGTCCTCGGTGAAGAACACCGAGAACATGTTTCCGGCGGTCTGCAGCCGGTGCGCCACGCCCTCCTTGGCGAGCGCCGCGGAGACCAGGCCGGAGACCTCGCCGGCGACCCGGTCGACGGTCGCGTACACCTCGTCGGTGCAGCCGCGCAGCTGGGCCAGGCCGGCCGCGGTGGCGACCGGGTTCCCGGAGAGGGTGCCGGCCTGGTAGACCGGGCCGGCCGGGGCGAGGTGGGCCATCACGTCGGCGCGGCCGCCGAAGGCCGCGGCCGGGAAGCCGCCGCCCATGACCTTGCCGAAGGTCAGCAGGTCGGGCGCCCAGCCCTCGTTCGCCGCCTCCAGGCCGTACCAGCCGGCCCTGGAGACGCGGAAGCCGGTCATCACCTCGTCGGAGATGAACAGCGCGCCGTTCTCCCGGCAGAGCCGGGCCAGGCCGCCGTTGAAGCCGGGCAGCGGCGGGACGACGCCCATGTTGCCGGGCGAGGCCTCGGTGATCACGCAGGCGATCTCGCCGGGGTGGGCCCGGAAGGCCTCCTCGACGGCGGCGAGGTCGTTGTAGGGCAGCACGATGGTGTCGCCGGCCTGGGCGCCGGTGACGCCCGGGGTGTCCGGCAGGCCGAAGGTGGCGACGCCGGAACCGGCGGCGGCCAGCAGGGCGTCCACATGGCCGTGGTAGCAACCGGCGAACTTCACGACCTTCGCCCGGCCGGTGAAGCCGCGGGCGAGCCGGATCGCCGACATGGTGGCCTCGGTGCCCGAGGAGACCAGGCGGACCTGCTCGACCGGGGCGACCCGGGCGACGATCTCCTCGGCCAGCTCGACCTCGCCCTGGCCGGGGGTACCGAAGGAGGTGCCGCGGGTCACCGCCCGCTGCACGGCGTCGAGGACGTCCGGGTGCGCGTGGCCGAGGATCATCGGGCCCCACGAGCAGACCAGGTCGACGTACTCGCGGCCGTCGGCGTCGGTCAGATAGGGGCCGGTGCCGGACACCATGAAGCGCGGCGTGCCGCCGACGGCGCGGAAGGCGCGCACCGGCGAGTTGACGCCGCCGGGCGTCACGACCGACGCGCGGTCGAAGAGCGACTGGGACTGGGGTGCTTCGTAGGGGTAGCTCACGGGAGACATGGTCTCAAATCGTGTCCTTCACCTCTGCATGTCGGACCTCATCATCTGGAACGATGATCCGGGCGCCCGAGTCTGTACGGTTATCCGTACAACGGGACCCCTGGCTGCGCCGGCTACCCGGACCAGTCAGACTATGTACCCAGAGTGTCTCCGGAGTTCCTCCGGCCGCGAGGACGGACGGGCGCTCCGGGTCGATGCAGGGGTGTGGAGAGGACTGCCGCGTACCGCGACTGGGTACGGCGGCGCATGACGGGTAAGGAGCACGTCCGGAGGGACACGGACGTGCGGGGGTCTGTCGATTCCGGCGAATTCCGGTGAGGATGGTCCGAGTGTCCGAGGCGCAGGACGGCCACGACGAGGCCGCGGGTGGCCCCCGCCGGCCCACCGAGGCCGCACGCGGGGGTACGGGAGCGGGAACGGGGCGTAGCGGCCGTGGCCGTGAGAGGCGGGGTGAGGGACGCGTGGGGGTGACGTACAAGTACTTCGGCGCACCCGACCGGGCGACCGCGGCCCGGGTCCCGACCGCCCTCGGGCCGGGCGGGCTCGGACTGGACGCGGGCGAGCTCGGCTCACTCGGCCGGCTCGGCGACCTGATGGAGACCAGTGGCTCCCCCAACGGCCACCTCTCCACCAAGATCAAGCCGGAGACCATGAGCGCCATGGTCCTCACCGGCATCCAGGGCGTGCCGCTGCACCAGGTGCCGCCGCTGGAACTGGTCGTGCTGCACCCGGACTACGCCGTCGTCCAGCTGCCGCAGAACGTCGTCGAACCGCTGCGCAAGGCGGACGAGACCGAACTCGGCGCCGCCGCCTTCATCTGGTCCACCGTCCCCGACCGCCGGGGCCCGCGCGACGCCTTCGTGATCTACAGCATGCTGCACGAGTGGCAGGACTTCGCCAACCGCCTGCACGACGCGGGCCACCAGCTGTACTGCCTGGTCTGGCCCTGACCTTCACGTGAACGCGGGAGGGGCCCCGGCCGGTCGGCCGGGGCCCCTCCCGCGTGCCCACGGGGGATCAGCCGCCCGAGCCGTAGGTGGTGTTGGCGCAGATGTCGTCGTCCGCCGAGCGGGCCTCCTCGGTGACCGAGGTCGGCAGCGGGGCGGGTGCGGCCGGGGCCGTCGAGGCGCCGGGGGCGGTGGTGCCGGCGCCGCCGTTGGCGTCGGCGTAGTCCTTGCCCAGGACGACGTTGATGCCCGCCGCCGAGATCGGGGCGAGGGTGGCCCCGGGGAACAGCGCGGCGACCTTCTCGGCGTTGGCCTTCTGCCCGGCGCCGTACTCGATCGTGGTGGTGGCCTTGTTGGTGGACTTCGCCTGGTTGACCCCGGTGACGGTGAACTGCGCCGCCTTCAGGGCGTCTCCCGCCTTGGCACCCAGGCCGTTGACGGTCGTTCCGTTGTAGACCGCGACCTTGACCGGGGCCGCCGGGGCGGTGTGCGCGGGGGCCGTGGTGGTCGGCGGGGCCTCCGGGGTGGCCGGCGCCTCGGGGGTGGCGGGCGCGTCGGGCTGCTGGCCGGTGGCGTCCTTGCCGTCCAGGGTGCGGTCGGCGCGGATGGCCTCCCACAGCCGGTCCGCGTCCGGCTTCACCAGGTCGAGGTTGGCCTCGTTGTAACGCCACGGCGGGGTCACGAACTTGAGGTCGTGCAGGTCGATGTTCTTCAGAGACAGGGCGAAGGACATCAGCTTGTCGACGGTGTTGAGCCCCTCGTCGACGCGCAGCGACTTGGTGGCGGCGTCGGCCAGCGGCAGCAGGGTGGTGGGCTCCAGGCCCTTCTTCTTCACCGTGCTGATCATCGAGCTCATGAAGGCCTGCTGACGCTTCATCCGGCCGATGTCGGAGCCGTCGCCGATGCCGTGCCGCAGCCGGACGTAGTCGAGCGCCTGCTGGCCCTCGACCTTCTGCTGGCCCTTCTTCAGGACGAGGGAGCCCTTGGTGGGCAGCTTCTCGTTGAGGTCCCTCTGGTAGATGTCCTTGGGCAGGCAGACCTCGACACCGCCGACGGCCTTGGTCATCGCCGCGAAGCCCTGGAAGTCGACCACGATGGTGTGGTCGACCCGGATGCCGGTGAGCTTCTCCACCGTGTTCTGGGTGCAGGCGGGGTTGCCGTCCGGCGACTCGCCCACCGTGAACGCGGCGTTGAACAGGACGTCCTTGCCCTTCTGTTCCTTGGTCCACTTCCCGTTCGGGAGCTTGCACGGCGGGATGGTGACCAGGGTGTTGCGCGGGATCGAGACGCCGATCGCGTTCTTGTGGTCGGCGTAGACGTGCAACAGGATCGTGGTGTCCGAACGGGCGCCGTCGGTGTCGCCGCCGCCGAGGTCGGAGTTGCTGCCGCCGCGGCTGTCGGAGCCGATCAGCAGGATGTTCACCGGCTTGTTGCCGTTGGCGTCGGCGGCGGCCTCCGGCGGGCGGTCCTTGCTCAGCGCGTCCGAGTCGATGGTCTTGATGTTGCCGTTGAGCTTGAAGTAGATCGCGCCGCCGGTGCCGGCTATCAGCACCAGGGCGCCGACCGCCGTCCAGCCGACGATCTTCTTGACGTTGCGCTGGGGCTTCTTGCCGCGCCCGCCCGCCCTGCGGTGACCCTGACCGGCCGCCCCGCCGTCGCCGCCCTGCCCGCCGCGGCCGCCCTTGGACTGCGCCGCCCGCCGGGCCTCGGCCCGGCCGCCCGGCCGGGGCGCCGGCACCGAACCGGTGGATTCGCCGCCCGACGAGCCGCTCCGGGCACCGGTGGAACCCGCCGAGCCGGTCGAGCCCTCCGGACGCGGCCGGGCCACGCTGGGCTGACTCCTGTCTCGGCGACCCGACATCCCCGCACCTCTTCACGGCTGTGCCATCGAACGATCAGCGGCCAGGACGTCCCCCCTGGCGCCAGGTGGAGCATACAAGCCGACCGGAAACCGACTACCGCCGCGCCCGGGCCTGAGCTCCGGGCGGCGGCGCGGCCCTCAGCCGCGCGGTCGGCGGGCCCGGCGCACCGTCCGCTCGCCCCCGACCGGATCGGCCAGCGCCCCTCCCCCTCCCACCAGCCGGGTCAGCGCCCTGACGAAGACGGTCCGCTCGTCCGGCGGCAGCGTGTCCAGCACCTCCCGGTGCACCCGGTCGGCGATCGCCGTGCCCCGCTCGACGGCCCGCCCGCCCGCCTCGGTGACCCGTACGATCCGGGCCCTGCGGTCGGCCTCGGCCGGGCGGCGCTCGGCCAGTCCGGCCCGCTCCAGCTCGTCGACGGTCACCACCATGGTGGTCTTGTCGAGGCCGGCCAGCTCGGCCAGCTGGATCTGGGTGCGCTCGGCCGCCAGGGCGTGGAAGAGCACGCAGTAGGCGCGCGGGGTGACGCCGAGCTCGGTGAACGCCGCCGCCATCCGGGTCGCCAGGACGTGGCTGGCGTGGTCCAGCAGACCGGAGAGGTCGCGGATCTGACGCACGGGCGGCGTGCGGCTGGTCGTCATGCCGTCGAGGTTACGCGGCCCTCCGGGGCCGGGAACCGGGGGCCGGGGCCTGCCGGAGGGGCCCTCCCGGGGGCCCGCCCGGGGGCCCCCGGCGGCCTACGGGATGCCGAGCTCGAAGAGGGCGTAGCCCGCGTACCAGCCGGCCGCCACCGCCGGCATCGCGACCAGGCCGCCCAGCGTCGACGGCCGCAGCCGGCGCAGCGCCACCGCCAGACCGATGAACAGCGGGAAGGCCGGCAGCAGGTAGCGCGAGATGTTGCCGTAGATCTGGTTGCTGCTCAGCGCCATGAAGACGGTCAGCAGCGTGTAGAGCACCAGGACCAGCGGCGGCCGCAGCCGGAACAGCAGCACCAGCAGCCCGGGCAGGGCGATCAGCAGGCCCACCGCGATGAGGTCCGGCGCCGGGTTGGACTGCCAGAACGTCCAGTGACCGGTGACCGTGTCCAGGGTGCTGCGGGCGGTGGACGCGCCCCAGTCGAAGTAGCGGTTCCAGGCGCCGCGCTGGAGCTTGAAGTACCCGGTCCAGTCGCCCATCCGGTAGCCGACCCAGGCGACGTACCCGAGCAGGCCCCACGGGGTGATCAGCATCGCGGTCAGCGGGCGGGCCACCCCGTCGGTGCGCCGCACCAGGGCGACCAGCGCGGAGATCGAGACGGCCGCGATCAGCGCGGCCGCGGTCGGCCGGTTGAGGCCGGCCACCAGGGCGAGCACCCCGGCGGCGATCCAGTGGCGGGTCATCACGCAGTAGCAGGCCCAGGCCGAGAGGGCGACGAACAGCGAGTCCGAGTAGACCGCCCACTCCACGCCCGAGCCCGGGAACAGACCCCAGATCACCGCCGCGATCACGCCGGCCCGGAAGCCGCCGAGCCGCTCGGCGACCGCGAAGATGCCGGCCGCGGCGACGAAGGAGGCGAGCACCGAGACGACGATGCCCGAGCCGTACGGGCCGAGCCCGGTGACCGTCCCGACCAGCCGCATCAGCCACGGGTAGAGCGGGAAGAACGCGGAGGAGTTCTCGTAGTAGGTGGCCAGCGGGTAGCCGTGCAGCGGGATCAGCTGCGGGTCGTAGCCGTTCTCGGCGATCCGCTGGTACCAGATGCCGTCCCAGGTGCCGAGCACGTCCCACGGCCGGGCGCCGCCGCCGCGCCCCGCGTCCTTCTTCAGGAAGTCCTCGGTGTGCGAGAGCAGGAGGAGGAAGACGGTCAGGCCGGTCGCCTTGACCACCGCGTACGCGCCGAGCGCGGGCGCGTAGCGGTCCACCGCGGCGCCGAAGCGGCCCGGGGCCCGTCCCTCCGCCGCCCGCTCCCCCGAAGTCTCCGACGCCTCCGAAGCCTCCGGGGCTTGCGTCGACGGGGTGGCGGGCGACGGGGGCACGCCCGCGCCACCGCCCGACGACTCGGTGCTCGATGCCGCGCTCATCAGCTCTGGTACTCCCCGCCCCACTCGTGACCGGTGCGCCGACCGACAGCGCGACGCCGGCCGAGCCTACGACACGACCGCCGCCGGACGGGCGGGGAGCCCGCCCGGCGGACGGACGGCAGGTCGGGGACGGATCAACCGTGCGGGTGGACGGCGCCGGGCCCGGTGGGCCGCCGGAGCCGGGCCGGCGCACCGGCGACCGGACCCGGCGCGGCCCCGGGAACGCCGAGAGCCGCCGCCCCACACCCTGGAGGGGTGTACGGGAGCGGCGGCTCGCACCGGCCGGACCAGCGGCTGATCAGCCGTTGTTGACGCAGGTGTTGCCGAAGGCCGGGTTCAGGATGCCGATGATGTCGATGGTGTTGCCGCACAGGTTCACCGGGATGTGGACCGGGATCTGCAGCTGGTTGCCGGAGATGACGCCGGGGGAACCGGCGGCAACGCCCTCCGCGCCGGAGCTGGCCATCGCGGTGCCGGCACCTGCGGCGACGATGCCGACCACAGCGGCGCCGACGGCGGCCGTCTTCTTGATGCTCATGGGAGCCTCCTGACTGTTCGACAGAGATGCACGGGGAGTGCGACATCTCCAACGAGACCCGCTCGGACCGGTTGCGAGGGCACCCCGGTTGTCACCCGTCCGGAGGAACGGAACCCCGGGGCCGGGCAATCGGGTGACACCGGGATCCGGCCGTTTCCGCCGGCACCCTGCCTCGTTCTCCAGTCGGAACACGCTCCACCCGCCCCGCTACGACGAGGAGATCCGCCGCCGGTCCAAACCCGTCCGGAATTCTCCCGGTCGCGCGTCGATTCGAATGCCTCCCGGCCGTGCGGGAGGAATTCGCGGCGCACGGTGCCGCGGCGGCCGCTCATCGCCCGAGCCATGGGCGACACGCGCCAGCTGGGCCGCCCGAGTGACAATCACGGCATTTCCAGAAGCCAACGGGCCAGGATTTCCCCGCGCCCGGCTCCCGACTATTTCCACAGACGGTCGGGAAGAATACGGAGGAAGAACATATGCGCAACCTCAAGAAGGCCGCCGTCCTGTCTCTCGCCACCGCCGGCCTGGTGGTCGGTGCGGCCGGCGGCGCGATGGCCAGCTCCGGTGCCGAGGGCGTCGCCGCCGGCTCCCCGGGTGTCATCTCCGGCAACCAGATCCAGGTCCCGGTGCACGTGCCGATCAACCTCTGCGGCAACAGCATCGACATCATCGCCCTGCTGAACCCGGCGTTCGGCAACACCTGCGTCAACGCCGGCTGAAGCGGCGGCCACCGAACCGGCGGCCACCGCTTCCCCGCCCTCGTGCCGCACTCCGCCACCGGGCGGGGCGCGGCCCGCTCAACCCGCGTGTGATCGAGGAGATCAACCCCCATGCAGAACGTGAAGAAGGCCGCCGTCCTCTCCGCCGCCGCTGCCGGCCTGGTGCTGGGTGCGGCGGGCGGCGCCGCCGCCAGCGCCGGTGCCGAGGGCGTCGCCGCCGGCTCGCCCGGTGTCGTCTCCGGCAACCAGCTCCAGGTCCCGGTGCACGTGCCGATCAACCTGTGCGGCAACTCCATCAACCTGGTCGGCCTGCTGAACCCGGCGTTCGGCAACACCTGCATCAACGCCGACGCCCCGAAGCAGGAGGCCCCGGAGCACGAGCACCACGAGCACCAGCACCACGACGAGGACGACTGCTGATCCCGATCGGCACGCGTTCCCTCCGCACTGCCCCCCGGTCCCACGGCCGGGGGGCGGTTCGGCGTACCCGGGCGCGGTCGGCTCGCCCGGGACCCCCTCCCCCCGAAGGTGATTGCCCATGATTTCGACGAAGAGCGGGGCCGGCCTCGCCGCCGCCCTGGGCGCCGCGATGCTGCTCGGCGGCGCGGGCGCGGCGCACGCGGCCCCGGCAGGCGGCGGCGCCGCGCTGACCAAGACCGACCTGGCCCAGGCGCTCGGCGGCACCACGACCGGCCTCGGCTACGGCATCGCGCCGCTCAAGGACCTGCGGCTGGACCCGTGGGCCAACTCCTCGGCCGACGTGCTGAACAACGGGGCGACCGTCCAGCCGGAGAACTCCGGCCTGGGGCCGATCGGCACCGGGACGCTGACCGGCCCGCTCAGCGCCGGCGGCGGCCCGCGCGACCTGCCGCTGGTCGGCGGACTGCTCGGCGTGCTGCCCGGCTGAGCCGCCGCCGCACGCGCGAGAGCCCGGCACCCCGCCGCGAGGGGGTGCCGGGCTCTCGCCGTCGCGCAGGAGTCCTAGAGCTGGGCGAGACCGGCCACGCCGCTCTCCTGGACGACGCCCGTGGTGGTGGCGGTCGCCGTGGTGGCCAGGTTCCCCACCGAGTCGGTCACCGAGATCCGCTCGTCCTCGTTGCCCAGGGTGGCCTTGGCGCCGGGCACCGCCTGGACCGCGCCGGTCAGCAGCCGCGGGTCGATCTCGCCGACCTTGAGCCGGCCGTCGGCGAGCTGGCCGGTGCCGTCCTCGACGAGCGAGAGCGGCTTGCCGAGGCCGATCCCGGGGGTCTCGGCGTGCAGCGGCGCGGCCGGGGCGTCCAGCAGCAGCTCGCCGAGGTCCGTGCCCCGGTCGAGCAGCGGCAGCGGCAGCTCGGCCTTGGCGGTCGGGCCGACCTTGCCGATGTCGACCCCGGGCACGATGCGCTCCGGGATCAGCGCGTCCCCGGTGGTGTGGCCGGGCGCCTGCGGCATCAGCAGCGAGGACGGGATGCCGGCCGAGATCCGGCTGTCCAGCGGCGCCAGCGGGATGTCCACCGGCACCTGCTGGGTGGCCAGCTGGTCCTCCAGCGCCCCGACCTGCTCGGGGCTGACCGGGGCGGCGGACGCCGCCCCCTGGGAGGCGAGCACGCCCGCACCGACCGCCAGCAGCATCGCGCCGGCCCGCTTGGAGAACCTCATGCTTTTCACCGTTCTGCCTGTCCGTACTGGAGATCCATGGGGAGACGGCTGCGCGGGCGCAGCCGAAAGCAACGGGCTCAACGAGCGAGCGGTGTCCCCGATAGCGACGGTTAACCACTTCGGGTTAATAATCCGACCGGAAACCGTTGCCCGCCGCGCCTCCCGGACTCTTTTCCAAAATCCCCGTAACCTTCCGTGCCGTGATTCTTTGATCTGAACGTCAGTGACCGCAGACCGGGTCTGGGCGTTGTACGCGTTGTACGCACGGAAACCGCACGGAAACCGAGCTTTTCAGAGAGGGATCTCCCCATGATCCAGAAGTCCTTCGCCGCCGCCGGCCTGGCCGCCGCGGCGCTGGCCGCCGCCGCGGCGCCGGCCTCGGCCATCGGCGACGCGGACGGCGCCGCCGGGTCGTTCCAGGGCAACGGCGGCACCAACTTCACCGGCACCGTCGGCGACCACAGCCCGAACTTCCACTTCCTGGACAACGCGAACATCTGCCTGCCCGAGATCCACAACATCGCCGTCGGCGTGCTCGGTGTGGCCGTCCCGGTCGAGGTTCCGATCGCCAACAGCGGCGGCAAGCAGTACTGCACCCAGGGCCAGGGCACCCAGTCCAAGGGCGACGCGGGCGTCTCCCACCTGATCGGCTGACCCGCCCGTCCCGGCAGCGTCACCCCTTCCGACCGAACCGACCACCTTCGAATCGCTCCCCGATTCACCCCCCGAGAGGAACACCGAAATGATCAAGAAGTCCCTCGCCGCCGCCGGCCTGGCCGCCGCCGCCATCGCGATGTCCGCCGGTTCGGCCGCGGCCATCGCCGACTCGGACGGCGCCGCCGTCTCCGCCCAGGGCAACGGCGGCACCAACCAGACCGGCACCCACGGCGACCACAGCCCGAACTTCCACACCCTCGACAACGCGAACATCTGCCTGCCGGAGATCCACAACGTCGCGGTCGGCGTCCTGGGCATCGCCGTCCCGGTCGAGGTTCCGATCCTCAACAGCACCCCGAAGCAGATCTGCAACGTCGGCCAGAACACCCAGTCCTCGGGCGACGCGGGTGTCTCGCACCTGATCGGCTGATCCAGCCGCACGGCGCGACGGAGGGCCCGGGGACGTCTGGTCCCCGGGCCCTCCGGGCGTCCGGGCACACCCCCACAAGCAGAGCGTCCGCACCGGGCGCTCCGGAAGAAAGGGCAGATCCATGAAGAGCACGCTGGGCAAGATCACCCTGACCGCCATCGGCGCGCTGGCGCTGGCCGGCCTCGCCGCCCCGGCGGCGTCCGCCCACGTCGGCCTCGCCGGCGGCGGCGAGTTCGTCGCCTCCGCCGACCCGGTGTTCGCGGCCGGCGAGTGGTGGGGCGTCGCCCACACCTCGCACATCAAGACCGGCGCCCACGGCTTCGGCGCCGCCACCTCCACCGACCTCGTCGGCGGCGTGGAGGGCTTCGCCCACCTCGGCGACTGACGGCGGGCACGCCGAAGGCCGGGTCCCTCCCGTCGGAGGGGCCCGGCCTTCGGCGCGCGCGGCCCTACTTCAGCAGCGCGGCGGCCTCGACGGCCCAGTAGGTGAGGATCTGCTCGGCGCCGGCCCGGCGGATCGAGGTGAGGGTCTCCAGGATGGTGCGCTCGCGCTCGATCCAGCCGTTGGCGGCGGCGGCCTCCACCATCGCGTACTCACCGGAGATCTGGTACGCGGAGACCGGCACCGGGGAGACGTCGGCGACCTGCCGCAGGACGTCCAGGTAGAGCATGGCGGGCTTGACCATCACCATGTCGGCGCCCTCGGCGAGGTCCAGCTCCAGCTCGCGCAGCGCCTCGCGGGCGTTGGCCGGGTCCTGCTGGTAGGTCTTGCGGTCGCCCTTGAGCGAGGAGTTGACGGCCTCGCGGAACGGACCGTACAGCGCGGAGGCGTACTTGGCGGTGTAGGCCAGGACGGCCACGCCCTGGTGCCCCGCCTCGTCCAGCGCCCGGCGGATCACCGCGATCTGGCCGTCCATCATGCCCGACGGGCCGACCATGTGGACGCCGGCCTCGGCCTGCACCACGGCCATCTCGGCGTAGCGCTCCAGGGTGGCGTCGTTGTCCACCGAGCCGTCCTCGGCCAGCACGCCGCAGTGGCCGTGGTCGGTGAACTCGTCCAGGCAGAGGTCCGACATGACCACGAGCCGGTCGCCGGCCTCCGCGACCACGTCGCGGATCGCCTGCTGGAGGATGCCGTCCGGGTTGGTCCCCTCGGAGCCGTCGGCGTCCTTCACCTCGGGCAGGCCGAACAGCATGATGCCGCCGATCCCCGCCTCGGCGGCCTCCGCCGCGGCCCTGCGCAGGCTGTCCCGGGTGTGCTGGACCACGCCCGGCATCGAGGAGATCGGCTTCGGCTCGGTGATGCCCTCGCGGACGAAGGCGGGAAGGATCAGCTCCGCCGGGTGCAGCCGGGTCTCGGCGACCAGCCGGCGCACCGCCGGGGTCGAGCGCAGGCGGCGCGGGCGGACGTACGGGAATTCGGCGGACACGGCTTCTCTCTCCGGACGATGTGCGGTGCCGGGGGCGGCGGTCGGGCCGCCCCCGGTCTCTACGTCAGCGCGCGGCCTTGCGGCGCGAGCCGGGACGGCGCTCACTGGGGCGGTAGACGGGCTCCCCCGCGGCGGTCGCGGTGTCCCGGCGCTTGGCCCCGAAGTCGGCCAGTGCCTGGGCCAGCGCGGCGGCCGACGGTGCCGGGGCCATCACGTCGACCCGCAGGCCGTGCTCCTCGGCGGTCTTGGCGGTGGCCGGACCGATGCAGGCGATGACCGTCACGTTGTGCGGCTTGCCCGCGATGCCGACCAGGTTCCGCACGGTCGAGGACGAGGTGAACAGCACCGCGTCGAAACCGCCGCCCTTGATCGCCTCACGGGTCTCGGCCGGCGGCGGCGAGGCGCGCACCGTCCGGTACGCCGTCACGTCGTCGACCTCCCAGCCCAGCTCGACCAGGCCGGCCACCAGGGTCTCGGTGGCGATGTCGGCGCGCGGCAGCAGCACCCGGTCGATCGGGTCGAACACCGGGTCGTACGGCGGCCAGTCCTCCAGCAGCCCGGCCGCGGACTGCTCACCGGACGGCACCAGGTCCGGCTTCACGCCGAAGTCCACCAGCGCCTGCGCGGTGCTCTCGCCGACCGCCGCGACCTTGATCCCGGCGAACGCCCGGGCGTCCAGGCCGTACTCCTCGAACTTCTCGCGCACCGCGCGCACCGCGTTCACCGAGGTGAAGGCGATCCACTCGTAGCGGCCGGTGACCAGGCCCTTGATCGCGCGCTCCATCTGCTGCGGGGTGCGCGGCGGCTCGACCGCGATGGTCGGCACCTCCTGCGGCACCGCGCCGTACGAGCGCAGCTGCTCGGAGAGGCCGTAGGCCTGCTCCTTGGTGCGCGGCACCAGCACGTTCCAGCCGAACAGCGGCTTGGTCTCGAACCAGGAGTGCGAGGCGCGGTGGGCGACCTGCTCACCGACCACGGCTATCACCGCGGTGGCCGGGTCCACCGGGGCCGAGACCGGCGAGGGCAGCACCCGGGCGGCCTTGAGGTCCGCCGCGATGGAGGCCAGGGTCGCGGTGAAGGTGCGCTGGCGGGTGGTGGTGCCGGAGAGCGTCGCGCTCAGCGCGGAGTCCGGCTTGCGGCCGTTGGAGACCAGCGCGTTGGCGGTGGCCGGCAGCTGGCCCAGGGTGGTGCGCACCACCAGGGTGGTCTCCGGCGCGCCCAGGTCCACCGGGGAGCCGGCCAGCAGCGCCGCGGCCTCCACGAAGCGGACGTCGGTGCCGGCCGCGCCGCGCAGCGGCACGCCCGCGTAGGCCGGTACGCCGACCGACTGGGCGACGCCCGGGATCACCTCGAAGGCGATCCCGGCGCCGGCGCAGCCGAGCATCTCCTCGGCCGCGCAGCCGTCCAGGCCCGGGTCGCCGTCGACGGTCCGCACCACGTGCTTGCCGGAGCGCACGGCCTCGGCGACCAGGTCGGCCAGGTCGAAGTCCGGCCCCTCCGCGCCCGGGGCGTGCACCTGCACGCCGGACGGACAGTGGCTGCGCACGGCGGCGGCGGTCAGCGGGTCGGCGACCAGCACGTCGGCGGAGGCCAGCACCTCGACCGCGCGCAGGGTCAGCAGGCCCGGGTCGCCGGGGCCCGCGCCCAGGAAGGTGCAGCGGCCGGTGGCGGGGACGGTGCCCCCGAACGGGCTGTCGGCCGGGAACGGGCCGTCGGTGGCGGTGGTGGGGCTCATCGGGCTCGCTCCCCCATCAGGGCGGCCGCGCCCGCGTCGAGCAGCCGGGCGGCCAGCGCGCGGCCGAGGGCCGCCGCCTGCTGCTCGGCGGTCTCGTCGAGGACGATCGGACCGTGGGCGGACATCTTCAGCAGGGTGGCGCCGTCGACGGTGCCGACCACGCCCTCCAGCCGCAGTTCGGTCTGGTGCTCCCAGCCGGCCAGCGCGGCGACCGGAGCGGAGCAGCCGGCCTCCAGGGTGGACAGCAGGGCGCGCTCGGCGGCCACCGCGACCCGGGTGGGGGCGTGGTCGAGGGCCGACAGCGCGGCGGCCAGTCCGCTCCCGTCCGGGAGCACAGCGGCGGGGGTGCACTCGACGGCGAGCGCGCCCTGGCCCGGAGCCGGGATCATCAGCTCGGGGTCGAGGTGCTCGGTGATCTCGGCGGCCCGGCCGAGCCGGTTCAGGCCGGCCGTGGCCAGCACCACCGCGTCCAGCTCGCCGGAGGTGACGAAGCGGATCCGGGTGTCCACGTTGCCGCGGATCGCGACCGTCTCCAGCCGGACGCCGTTGGCCCGGGCCCAGGCGTTCAGCTGCGCCATCCGGCGCGGCGAGCCGGTACCGACCCGGGCCGCGCGGCCGGAGCCGGCCAGCTTCTCCACCAGCTCGCCGAGCGCCAGGCCCTCGCGCGCCACCAGGGCGTCGCGGCTGTCCTCGCGCTGCGGGACGGCCGCCAGCACCAGGCCCTCGGGGGCCGTGGTCGGCAGGTCCTTGAGCGAGTGCACGGCGAAGTCGATCCGGCCCTCCAGCAGCGCGTCGCGCAGCGCGGAGACGAACACCCCGGTGCCGCCGATCTGCGCCAGCGCCTCGCGGGAGGTGTCGCCGTAGGTGGTGATCTCCACCAGCTCGACGGGGCGTCCGGTGAGGCGGGTCACCTCGCGGGCGACCATGCCCGACTGGGCCATGGCGAGCGCGCTGCGCCGGGTGCCGAGCCGCAGGGGTGTCGCGGTGGCGTCCGACGTGTGGCCGGTGAGCGGTTGACCATTCATGAGGTGATCGTCCCGGTGGTACTCGTGGGATGGCTGACGGTTCATCCGGCGCCCCCGCCCGCAGGCTGCTGGGCGCCGATCGGAGTGCCCGAAACCGCGTGCACGGCGGCCGGGTCGAGGTCGAACAGTTCGCGCAGGGCCTCCGCGTAGGAGGCACCGCCCGGCTCGGCGGCCAGCTGCTTCACCCGCACGGTGGGCGCGTGCAGCAGCTTGTCCACCACCCGGCGGACGGTCTGGCCGATCTCGGCGCGCGAGCGCTCGTCCAGTCCGGGCAGCCGGGAGTCCAGGCGGCCCAGCTCGGCGGCGACCACCTCGGAGGCCATCGCGCGCAGCGCCACCACGGTCGGGGCGATCCGCGCGGCCCGCTGGGCGGCGCCGAAGGCGGTGACCTCGTCGGCGACGATGCCGGTGACGGCGTCGACGTCGCCCGCGCCCGGGGTGGCGGCGTGGGCGTGCGAGAGGCTCTCCAGGTCGACCAGCAGCGCGCCGGGCAGCTCGTGCACGGCGTGGTCGACGTCGCGCGGCATGGCGAGGTCGAGGAAGGCGAGCGGGGCCGCGCCGCCGCGCGCGGCGACCGCGGCGGCGACGTCGTCGGCCTTGATCACCACGCCGGCCGCACCGGTGCAGGAGATCACCAGGTCGACGTCGGCCAGCGCCTCGGGCACCTTGGCCAGCTCCAGGGTGCGGGCGATGTCGGTGCCGAGGATCTCGACCAGCCGCTCGGCGCGGGCCGGCGTCCGGTTGGCGATCAGCAGGTCGGTCACGCCCGAGCGGACCAGCGTGGCGGCGGCCAGCGAGCTCATCGAGCCCGCGCCGACCACCAGCGCCCGCTTGCCCGCGATCTCGCCCGCGCCGGCCGCGACCTGCTCCAGGCCGAAGGTCACCAGCGACTGGCCGGCCTTGTCGATGCCGGTCTCGCTGTGCGCCCGCTTGCCGACCCGCAGCGCCTGCTGGAACAGCTCGTTCAGGCCGCGCCCGGCGGTGTGCTCCTCCTGGGCCTTGGCCAGGGCGTCGCGCAGCTGGCCGAGGATCTGGCCCTCGCCGACCACCATCGAGTCGAGGCCGCAGGCCACCGAGAAGAGGTGGTGGACGGCCCGGTCCTCGTAGTGGACGTAGAGGTGCGAGGTCAGCTCCTCGAGGTCCACCCCGCTGTGGTGGGCGAGCAGCAGCGACAGCTCGGCGACGCCGGCGTGGAACTTGTCCACGTCGGCGTACAGCTCGATCCGGTTGCAGGTGTTCAGCAGCGCGGCCTCGGCGACGGTCGCGGACGCGGCCGCGTCGTGCAGCAGCCGGGTCGGCACCCCACCGGTCAGCGCGGCGCGCTCCAGCACGCCGACCGGGGCCGTGCGATGGCTCAGCCCTACGACGAGAAGACTCACGCCCGCTCCCTGGTCCCACGAATCTCGGTGCTCATGCCGGCATCACCGCGGACAGCTCGCCCTCGCCGGCCTTGCCGGGCTTGCCCTTCGCCGCCGGGTCCGCGTCCTCGGCGGCCGGGCGGGTCTTGCCGCTGCCCCCGGCCGCCCGGCGGAGCTTGGCGGCGGCGGCCCGGACCGGGCCGGGGGCCCGGTCGAGCACGGACTCGGTGCGGTCCGGCTCGTCGCCGGCCTTGCGCTGCTCGTGGAAGGCGAGGATCTGCAGCTCGATGGAGAGGTCCACCTTGCGCACGTCCACCCCGTCCGGGACGGTCAGTACGGTCGGGGCGAAGTTCAGGATGCTGGTGACGCCGGCCTCGACCAGCCGGTCGCAGACCTGCTGGGCCGCACCGGGCGGGGTGGTGATGACGCCGATCGAGACGTGCTGGCTCTCCACGATGGACTCCAGTTCGTCCATGTGGCGCACGGGCAGGCCGGCCGCGCTGCTGCCGACCACGGCCGGGTCGGCGTCGAGCAGGGCGGCGACCCGGAAGCCGCGGGAGGCGAAGCCGCCGTAGTTGGCGAGCGCGTGGCCGAGGTTGCCGATGCCGACGATGACGACCGGCCAGTCCTGGGTCAGGCCCAGCTCGCGGGAGATCTGGTAGACGAGGTACTCGACGTCGTAGCCGACGCCGCGGGTGCCGTAGGAGCCCAGGTAGGAGAAGTCCTTGCGGAGCTTGGCGGAGTTCACCCCGGCCGCGGCGGCCAGTTCCTCGGAGGAAACGGTCGGCACCGAGCGCTCGGAGAGCGCGGTGAGCGCACGCAGATAGAGGGGCAGCCGGGCGACCGTCGCCTCCGGGATGCCCCGGGCACGCGAGGGTCGGCGCGCGGCGCCCGGGTCGGGCGTCTGCGAACTGCTCTGTGGTGATCGGCCGATTGCCACGGTGCTCCTGTGGGTGAAGCTGGGCTTTGGCAGCCAGGCTATGCGTTTGTGAACGTGTGCACAAAGATGGTGTCCGATTTGTCCCCGCACAGTGATGCGCATCACGCCGAGGACCCCATAGCACCGGCCGATTTCCGGGCCGTCGCCGGGGGCGGTGCAGCGGGTGGCCGGGACCCGTACGGAAGACGGTCCGGCAGGTCGCGCGGGGCGGGCACGGGAGCCGGGCGGAAGGGGTCGCGCAGGACCAGCGGGACCGGCTCGCCCGACGGGCGCGAGCGCGCCCGCCCGAGCCTCGGCCACGGCACCCGGGCCGCCTCCCGCAGCGGCCCGGTCCAGTCCCCCGGCGGGCAGGACGGAGCGTCCAGGCAGTGCCGCAGCAGGCCAGCGGTGGCGCGGGCGTCGCCCAGCGCGGTGTGCGCCGCGAAGCCGCCGAGGCCGGCCGCCTCCACGCAGGCCGCCAGCCCGAAACCGCGGGCCTGCGGCAGGTGGGCGCGGGCCAGCCGCATGGTGCACAGCAGCGGCACCGCCGGCAGCGGCACCCCGATCCGGGCGAACTCGCGGTCCAGGAAGGCCTGGTCGCAGGTGACGTGATGGCCGACCAGTACCCGGCCGGCCAGCAGCTCCAGCAGCCTCGGGGCGATCTCGCGGAACCGCGGGGCGCCCTCGACGTCCTCCTGCGCGATCCGGTGCACGTGGGTCGGGCCGACCGGGCCCAGCGGGTCCAGCAGCGTGCAGAACTCGCCCTCCGGGCGCAGCCGCTCGTCCAGCAGCACCACGGCCACCTCGACCACCCGGTGCCGCCAGGGGCTGCGGCCGGTCGCCTCCACGTCGACCACGGCGAAGCCCCCGCGCGCGGCCGGCGGGTCGGCGGGCGCTGCCGGGGAAGGGCCGGGAAGCATGGCGGCACTCCTCGCGTGCTCAGCCCCCCATGGGCGCAAACGAGTTCGATCGTAAGCCGACCGACGGGCGGCGTCCCAAGCCGAGCACGCGGAATCTTCGCAACGATTCGGCGAACCGCCCCCGCCGGACGGCGGGGGCGGGGCTCGGGGGATCAGGCGCCGAGGGCGGTGCGCAGGCGCTTCTCGTCCACCCGCCAGAAGTCGTGCTGGCGGCCGTCGATCAGGGTGACCGGGATCTGCTCCCAGTAGCGCCGGTAGAGCTCCTCGTCCTGGGTGATGTCCTTCTCCTCGAAGGACGCGCCCAGCTCGGCCGTCACCCGCACGATCACCTCCCGGGCGTCGTCGCACAGGTGGCAGCCGGGCTTGGCCACCAGGGTCACGGTCCGGTCGGCCGGCTTCGGCTCGGGCTTCTTGTCGCGTCGCAGCAGTGGGCTCACCCCGCCATTGTGCGACGCCCCTACACGACGGGCCGGACACGACCGGCCTTCCTCCCGTTCACCCCCCGGGCACGCCGCCGTCACGGCCCCCGCCCAGGTGGCTGGCTATGCTCGGTGACATGGCCGTGCTCCGAAGGCTCCTCCAGACAAGGCGCTCCACCAGCGCGCGGACCGCCCTGGCGGGCGAGGCCGCGGCCGAGGCGGCGGAGGCCGCGCTGCGGGCCGTGCCACGGCCCGCCGGGGAGCCCGGGCAGGCCGGGGAGGGCCCGCCGGCCGGGGAGGCACGGCCCGCCGAAGGGGACCGAGCGGCCGAGCAGGCGCAGCCGGCCAGGCGCGGCAGGGCTCCCAAGGCTCCTGTGGGCAACCACACACCCGAGCCGGACGACCCGCGCGCCGCCGCGTTCTTCGACTGCGACAACACCATCCTGCGCGGCGCCGCGATCTTCTACCTCGGCGTCGGCCTCTACCGGCGCGGCTTCCTCAGCCGCCGGGACGTCGCCCGGTTCGCCTGGCAGCAGGCCTGGTTCCGGGTGCACGGCGCCGAGGACCCGGAGCACGTGGCGGACGCCAAGCACACCGCGCTCGGCGTGGTGGCCGGCAAGCGGACCGCCGACCTGGAGGCGCTCTGCGAGGAGGTCTTCGAGGACGTCATCGCCGACAAGGTGTGGCCGGGCACCCGCGCGCTGGTGCAGATGCACCTGGACGCCGGGCAGCGGGTCTGGCTGGTCACCGCCGCCCCGGTGGAGGTGGCCCGGATCATCGCGGCCCGGCTCGGCATGACCGGCGCGCTCGGCACGGTGGCCGAGGCGCGCGACGGCGCGTACACCGGCCGGCTGGTCGGCGACCTGCTGCACGGGCCGGCCAAGGCGGCCGCGGTGCGGGCGCTGGCCCGGCGCGAGCGGCTCGACCTCGACCGGTGCGCCGCCTACAGCGACTCGGCCAACGACATCCCGATGCTCTCGCTGGTCGGCCACCCGTACGTGGTGAACCCGGACGGCGCGCTGCGGCGGCACGCCCGGGCGCAGGGCTGGCGGGTCCGGGACTTCCGCACCGGGCGCAAGGCGGCCCGGGTGGGCCTGCCCGCGGCCGCCGCGCTCGGCGTGGCGGCGGGCGCCGCCGCGGCCGGGGTCGCGCTGCACCGGCGGCACCGCGGCTGAGCCGCCGCACCCGGGGCGGGCCGGGCCCCGGCGCCGCTCCGCGGCCGCCCGTCCGGCCGCCGCCCGCCGGGGTGAGGGCGGTCAATCCGCCCGCTGACCAGGCCGCTCGTACGGGCGAACTCCCGCGCGTCGCGGGGCCGTCCGGACCTCACGACCGAACTCGCCGCCCGGTGACCGGATCTGATCGTTCGCCGACTCGCCAAAGTCGGGGATTATCGGGTCACCGAGCCGGGAAACCGCCCGCCGCGCCGCCGAATTGGTCACCTGGCGCACTCGTTCTGTCACGTTGAGCCAGGCTATCGCCGACACGTTCGGACAGTGTCGGCCGGATATGCACTCCATGCGGATCCCAAACGACCACTTCGACCACACGGTGTAGCTGTCATTGCACAAAGCGTTATTCTCTCCTGGATGCACGTCACCCACCCGCCCCAGGTACGACCGGGCGGGACGGGCGTGCTCTCCGCGCAGGCGGAGGTGATCCGTCCACAGTTCTGCCTCTGGGAGTCCCGTGTACCCACCCGTCCGGAACGACGCGCCTGCACCCTCCCGCCCGTCGTCCGCGCCCCTGCGCTCCCGCGCCGGCCTCCGCGGCCGCCCGGTCCCGCCCCGGCAGATCTCCACCGGCCTGGACCTGCTGCGCAGCCTGCTCCGCAGCCAGCTCGCCGCCGTCCCCCAGCCGGTGCCCGCCGGAGCCCCGTCCGTCCACGGCCCCGTCGCCGGCGGCCCGTTGCTGCGCACCACCGCCGCCGGATCGACCGGCGCCGGCACCCGCGGCCGCACCGGCACCACCGGCGGCCGCAGCCGGGCCCGCACCACCACCGGCCCCGGCTACGAGACCGAGCACAACCCGATCATGGAGCTGGTCGAACGGGCCCAGGCCGGCGAGAGCGAGGCCTTCGGCCGGCTCTACGACCACTACGCGGACACCGTCTACCGCTACATCTACTACCGGGTCGGCAGCCGGGCCACCGCCGAGGACCTCACCAGCGAGACCTTCCTGCGCGCGCTGCGCCGCATCGGCACCTTCACCTGGCAGGGCCGGGACTTCGGCGCCTGGCTGGTGACCATCGCCCGCAACCTGGTCGCCGACCACTTCAAGTCCAGCCGCTTCCGGCTGGAGGTGACCACCGGCGAGATGCTCGACTCCAACGAGTGCGAGCGCAGCCCCGAGGAGTCGGTGCTGGAGTCGCTCTCCAACGCCGCCCTGCTGGAGGCCGTCCGCCGGCTGAACCCGCAGCAGCAGGAGTGCGTCACCCTCCGCTTCCTGCAGGGGCTCTCGGTCGCCGAGACCGCCCGGATCATGGGCAAGAACGAGGGCGCCATCAAGACCCTCCAGTACCGCGCCGTGCGCACCCTGGCCCGCCTGCTCCCGCCCGACGCGCGGTGAACGGGCGGTGCCCCCGGGCGGGGTCCGGGGACGCGCCGGGAGGGCCGGGGCGCGGATCGTCACCTTCCGGGACGGCCCGACACATCCGGGTGAACGGGCGGGCCGGTGATCAACCGTGCGTAACCGACCGCCCGCGCCGCTCGTTGGCCAGCGTGCAAGCCTCCACCAGGCGTACGGTCAAGTCGAATTGCGACCTCTCACCCGATGGAGTGGCTTTGGCTTGCCGGG
The DNA here is from genome assembly GCF_040298605.1 of Kitasatospora sp. NPDC001527. Classification (NCBI taxonomy): domain Bacteria; kingdom Bacillati; phylum Actinomycetota; class Actinomycetes; order Kitasatosporales; family Streptomycetaceae; genus Kitasatospora; species Kitasatospora sp. NPDC001527. The sequence goes on from NZ_JBEPAM010000002.1 coordinate 220,912, forward strand.
GCAACCGTCCGGCAGGCCGGGGTGTCGACAACGACGAAGGGAGGTGTGGCCCGTGACGGCAAACGTGCTGGAGCACCGGCGGGCGAAGGCCTTCGCCGAGGCGCTGGAGGCCCACCAGGCGGAGCACCGCGCTGCCGACGGCGACGGAACGGCCAGCACCGCCGGCGGGAACGCCGGTCCGGCCGCGATGGCGGAACTCATCGACACGGTCGGCGCGCTCCGCGCGCTGCCCGCGCCGGGCCTCGACCGGGAGGTCAGGACCGTTCAACGCGCCCAGCTGATGGCCGCGTTCGAGCAGGCCTTCGCGGGCGGTCCGGGCGCCACCGTGCCACGGCAGCGCCGCCACCGGGCCGTGCGCACCGCGCCGCGCGGACGCTGGAGCCGCCGGTTCGCGATCGGCGGCCTGGTCGCCGGCCTCGCGGTCGGCAGCTTCGCCGGCGCCGCGGCCGCCAGCGGCAACGCCCTTCCCGGCGACCCGCTGTACGGCATGAAGCGCGGTCTGGAGGGCCTGCGGCTCAACCTCGCGGGCTCCGACAGCGAACGCGGCGAACTGCTCCTGGACAACGCCTCCACCCGCCTCGGCGAGGCGAGGTCGCTGGTGGGCCGGACGGACTCCGCCGGCGCGCTCAGCCCGGGCACCGTCGAGCAGGTCCGCAAGGCCCTCGACGCCATGCACGCCGACGCGATCAGGGGGCGCGACCTGCTGCGCGCCGTCTACCGCAACAACGGCTCGCTGGACCCGATGCGCGCCCTGGCCGGCTTCGCCCAGGACGGGGACGGCACCTGGACCGAGCTGCAGTCCCGGCTCCCGGTCCAGCTCATCCCGCAGGCGCACCTGGTGGACCAGCTCTTCGACGACATAAGTGAGGACGTCGCGCCCCTGCACCTGGTCGAGCAGCCCGCCAAGGGCGGTGCGCCGGCCGGAGGCGGGGCGGGCGGCGCGACCCACGGCGCGGGCAGCGGCGGCTCGGGCGGACCGTCCGCCGGGACGGCGCCCGGCGGCAACCCGGCGGTCGGCGACGCGCCGGCCCAGGGCGGCGCCACCGGCGGCCCGGCGGCCGGGGCGGTCGGCGGCAGGCCGGGCGTCACCCCGCAGGTCCCGGCCCAGGGCGGCATCCTCGGCCCGGCGGCGCCCGCCGCACCGGTCCTCCCGCTGCCGAGCAACCCGGCCGACGTCGTCCCGGCGCCGGTCGGCGGGCTGGTCGACAACCTGACCAGCGGGCTCACCGGTGTCAAGCCCTCGCCCAGCGCGGACGCCCCCGCGGCCCCGGCCCCGGCACCGGCGCCGGACCAGCCCCCGGCCTCGCCGAGCGAGGCGCCCAGCGCGAGCGGCGCCGCCCAGCAGGGCGTCGAGGTGCCTCCGCTGATCCCGGGCCTGCTGCCCGGTCTGCGGATCCTCGGCGGCTGACCGGACCGGCGGGAGAACGGAACGGGCCCGGCGGACACCACGTCCGCCGGGCCCGTCCGCGTCCGCGCGGGCGCCCGTCGTCAGAAGAACACCGAACGCCGCCGCACCAGCAGCTGGTAGAGGGTGTGCTGGATGGTCTCCCGCACCTCGTCGGCCAGGTCGAAGACCAGCATCGGATCGTCCGCCGCCTCCGCCGGGTGCCGGTCGGTGGCGATCGGCTCGCCGAACTCGATGATCCACTTGGTCGGCAGCGGGACCGCCCCGAGCGGCCCCAGCCACGGGAAGGTCGGCGTGACGGGCACGTACGGCAGGCCGAGCAGCCGGGCCAGCGTCCGGAAGTTCCCGATCATCGGATAGGTCTCCTCCGCCCCGACGATCGAGCACGGCACGATCGGCACCCGTGCCCGCAGCGCCGAGGAGACGAAGCCGCCCCGGCCGAACCGCTGCAGCTTGTACCGCTCGGAGAACGGCTTGCCGATCCCCTTGAAGCCCTCCGGCCAGACGCCGACCAGCTCGCCGCGCTCCAGCAGCGCCTGGGCGTCCTCGTTGCAGGCCAGGGTGTGCCCGGCCTTGCGGGCCAGCTCGTTGACGCCCGGCAGCACGAACACCAGGTCGGCGGCGAGCATCCGCAGGTGGCGCCGGCGCGGGTGGTGGTCGTGAATCACCACCTGGGTCATCAGGGCGTCCAGCGGGATCGTGCCGGAGTGGTTGGCCACGATCAGCGCGCCGCCCTCGGCCGGGATGTTCTCGATCCCGCGCACCTCCACCCGGAAGTACGTCTCCGCCAGCGGCCGCAGCAGCCCGAGCAGCACCTCCTCGGTGAGCTCGCGGTCGAAGCCGAACTCGTCGACCTCGTAGTCCCCGGTGATCCGGCGGCGCAGGAAGGCCAGGCCGTCGGCGGCCCGGTCCTCCCAGCCCTTGCCGAACGCCCGGGTCGCGGCGGCGCCGAGCCGCCCGGCCAGCGCGCCGCCGACGGCCTCGGCGACCCGGTCGGCCAGGCCCGGGCCGTCGGCCGGCGGCTGCTCGCTCCAGCTGGGGGCGGACTCGATCGGGATGACCTTCGCCTCGCCCGGCGCGTTCTCGGCGGCGGCACTCATGCGGGTTCAGCTCCTCGGTCGGGGCGGTCGGGGCGATCGGGCACCGGCGGCGTCGGCGTCGGCGTCGGCCCCGGCCAGCAGCGCGGCCAGGCCGTCGGTGACGGCGGTCAGCCGGCCCGGGGGCAGCAGGCCGGGCGACTGCGCGGCGGCGAAGTCCGCGAAGGCCTCCGGGGTGGTGAACGCCGGACGGTAGCCGAACGCCTCGCGCAGCCGGGCGGTGTCCACCACCCGGCCGTGGGTCAGCAGCCGCAGCTGCTCGGGCGAGACGTCGACCAGCCGGGTCTGCCGGGCCAGCCCGGCCATCCAGCTGACCGCGGGCAGCAGCAGCGGCAGGGTCGGCCGGCCCAGCCGGCGGGCGCACTGGGAGAGCAGCAGCACGCCCTCCCCCGCGACGTTGAAGGTGCCGGTGTTCACGGTGCCGGGCCCGGCCGGGAAGGAGGCCCGGCAGAGCACCTCGACCACGTCGTCCTCGTGCGCGAACTGCAGCCGCGGGTCGTAGCCGAGGACGGTCGGCAGCACCGGCAGCGCGAAGTACGCGCCGAGCGGGGTGTCGGCGCCCGGGCCGACGATGTTGGCGAACCGCAGCACGGTGACCGCCACGTCCGGGCGGCGCCGGGCGAAGCCCCGGACGTAGCCCTCCACCTCGACGGCGTCCTTGGCGAAGCCGCCGCCCGGCAGCACCTTGGGCTGGGTCCGCTCGGTGAACACCGCCGGGTCACGCGGCGCCGAGCCGTAGACGCCGGTGGTCGACTTCACCACCAGCCGGCGCACGCCCGGTGCCTTCTGGCAGGCGCCGAGCAGCTGCATGGTCCCGATCACGTTGGACTCCTTCACCGCGGAGCGGTGGGTGGAGCCCGGCCCGGTGGCGCTGACCGCCAGGTGGACGACCGTGTCGACGCCGTGCTCGGCGATCACCCGGGCCACCGCGGGACGGCGCAGGTCGAGCTGGTGGAAGCGGTACGGCGCGGCGGGCCCCTCCGGCTCCGCGAGCGCGCGCAGCGCCGGGCGCGGCGGCTGCACGTCCACCCCGACCACCAGGTCCACGCCCTCCCGGCGGCGCAGCTCGGCGGCGAAGCGGGCGCCGAGGTGGCGGGCCACGCCGGTGACGAGCACGACGGTTCCCACAGCGCTGCACCCCATTCCTCGGCCCGGGAGACCTGCGTGCACCGTACCGCGCCGCCCGGGCGGGCCGGGAAACGACACCGCCCGCCCCGGGCCGTGAAGACCGGGACGGGCGGTGCGAAGCGCTGGGCGCGCGAGGCGCGGCCGGGGGCGCTTACTTCTTGTTGCGACGCTGAACGCGCGTGCGCTTGAGAAGCTTGCGGTGCTTCTTCTTGGCCATACGCTTGCGACGCTTCTTGATGACAGAGCCCACGGAACAACCCTCGCTCACTGAGACTCTCGCCCGTGAGAGACGGAGTCCATACGACTGACGGAGGGCCTAGCCTACATTCCACACGCCCAGGGCCGTAATCGCGCTCCCCGAAGCGGGCGAACAGGCGGCGAATCCGGGGCGAACGGATACGGGGCCCACCGAGGTGGACCCCGTACCGGACCGGCCCGCCTACGCGCTCTCGAGCCGCACGTAGGAGTCCTTGAGGTACTCGTGCACTGCCTGCTGGGGCACCCTGAACGAGCGGCCGACCCGGATGGCGGGCAGCTCACCGCTGTGCACCAACCGGTAGACCGTCATCTTGGAAACCCGCATGACCGCGGCCACCTCGGCCACGGTCAGGAAGACGACGTCCTGCAAGGGGCGTTCGCCGGAACTCATGACCATCACCCGACCCTTACCCGTGTGCAAGGCACCGGCTTCCCCTCCGGTGACTCCACCGGCACACGTGTATCCCCAGAGTAGTTATGGGTGGTACCAGTGGGAAGAGGGGGAAGCGCAGTCCTCTGACGGTGAGGGATAAGCCCGTTGCAGTACGTAGCCGATCCTCGGTCTGCACTAGTCGGCGTGCGCACGGAAAGCGACGACGCACCAGGTCTTCACAAGTGGAGGCACCGGTTCGGCGGCCCGGATCAGGGCATCAGGCCGTGGTGCGGCAGAACGGCGCGGCGGGTCGCCAGGATCGCCTGGTCGAGGCGGTCCGCCGGATCGTATCCCGCGTCGAAGTCGCGCCAGACCGGCCGGGCGCCGTCGGTCATCCGCAGCGGGGCCGGACGGCGGGTGCGCCGGTAGACCTCGGCACGCCAGGACTCCGGGGTCTCGGTGGCCGGGTCGACGGGCCGGCCGGCCGCGGTGGCGACCAGGTGCGTCCAGGTCCGCGGGACGACGTCCACGACGGCGTAGCCGCCCCCGCCGAGGGCGATCCAGCGGCCGTCGGAGTGCTCGTGGGCCAGCTCGTGCAGCTCCTGGGCGATGGCCCGCTGGGCGTCCACGGTGACGGCGAGGTGGGCGAGCGGGTCCTCCAGGTGGGTGTCGGCGCCGTGCTGGGTGACCAGGACCTGGGGGCGGAAGGCGGCGAGCAGTCCGGGCACCAGGGCGTGGAAGGCGCGCAGCCAGCCGGTGTCGCCGGTGCCGGCCGGCAGCGGCAGGTTGACCGCGGAGCCCTCGGCGCCGGGGCCGCCGGTCTCGGTGGCCCAGCCGGTCTGCGGGAAGAGGGTGGCGGGGTGCTCGTGCAGGGAGACGGTGAGCACCCGGGGGTCGTCCCAGAAGGCCTGCTGGACGCCGTCGCCGTGGTGGACGTCGATGTCGACGTAGGCGACCCGCTCGGCGCCGAGTTCCAGCAGCCGGGCGATGGCGAGGGCCGGGTCGTTGTACACGCAGAAGCCGGAGGCGCGGTCGGGCATGGCGTGGTGCAGGCCGCCGGCGAAGTTGACGGCGTGCGGGGTCTCGCCGCGCCAGACGGCCTCGGCGGCGGCGACGGACTGGCCGGCGATCAGCGCGGAGGCGGAGTGGACGGCGGGGAAGGACCAGTTGTCGTCGGTACCGAGGCCGTGCCGCGGGTCCTGCCGCTCCGGGTGGGCGGCGGCGTACTTGACCGCCTCGACGTACTCGGCGGTGTGCACCAGGCGCAGCGTGGACTCGCCGGCGGGCGGCGCGGCCCGGACGGTGACACCCGGTCCGGCGGCGAGTCCGAGGTCCTCCACCAGGCGCATGGTGAGCGCGAGCCGGGTCGGGTCCATCGGGTGGCCTGGGCCGAAGTCGTAGGCGGTGACCGCCTCGTCCCAGAAGAGGTGCAGGCCGCAGGAGGTGTCACGCTCGGCTTCGGGCATGGCGTCCACCGTAGTGGGTGGGGGCGGCCCGGCCCGGCAACGGGTCCTCGAACGGCGGCCGTACGGCCGTCAGGCCCCGACGCGCCCGTTCGCCGTCGGCGCGGGCGCGGCCGCGGGCACGGGGGCCGCGATCCGGCCGGGACGGCGGCCGGCACCGGGCGCGGGTCGCCCTGGAGGCCGGGGCGCGGGCCAGGATCCCGGACCGCCGTTCAGACGGCCGCCGGAGCCGGGGCGGGGGCCGTCGGGCCCGGGGCGAAGCGGTCGGCGAGCGGGAGGACGGCGAGCACCAGGAGCATCGGCGCGAGCAGGGCCCAGCGGTAGGAACTCGCGTCCGCCAGCGCGCCCACCAGCGGCGAACCCAGCAGGAAGCCCACGTAGTTGAACAGGTTGAGCCGGGCCACGGCGGCGTCCGAATCGGCCGGGAAGAGCCGGCCGCCGGCCGCGAAGACCTGCGGGATGATCGCGCAGATCCCGAGGCCCAGCACGGTGAAGCCGGCGATCCCGGCCCAGGCGCCCGGCGCGGCGGCGGCCGCCGCGAAGCCCAGCGCGGCCAGCGCGGCGCCGGTGCGCACCACCGGCACGGCGCCCCAGCGCTGCACGGCGCGGTCGCCCAGCGCCCGGCCGAGCAGCATCGCCAGCATGTAGCCGAGGTAGGAGAGCTTGGCGACGTCCTCGGGACTGCCCAGCCCGTCGGTCAGGTACTTGACGCTGTAGTTGGAGACCGAGGCGTCGGCGATGTAGGCGAAGGCCATCGCCAGGCAGAGCGGCAGCAGCGGACGCCAGGGGATCGACCGGGCGGCGGCCTCGGCGGCCTCCCGGACGGCGTCGCCGAGTTCGGCGGGACCGGCGGCGTACGTGCCGGCCAGCAGCGCGAGCGGGGCGATCACCGCGGCCGCCGTCCCGAAGAGCACCGGCAGGCCCAGGCCGTAGTGCGCGCCGAGGCCGGCGACGGCCGCGCCGAGGATGCCGCCGAGGCTGAAACCGGCGTGGAAGCCGAGCATCACCGAGCGGCCGTAGCGGTGCTGGAGACCGACCCCGAGCATGTTCATACTGGCGTCCAGCGCGCCGACCAGCAGTCCGAACGCACCCAGGGCGAGGGCGAGTTGCCAGAGCGCGTCGCCGAGGCCGACGGCGGCCAGGGTGACGCAGACGGCCGGCTGGACCACCCGCAGCACGGCCCGCGCGCCGGTCCGGCGGACCAGCCGCTCGGAGGCCATCGATCCCACCCCGGCCAGCACCGGCACCGCGGCCAGGAAGAGCGGCAGCAGCGCGTCGCCCAGCCCGTACCGGTCCTGGATCTCCGGGATGCAGGTGACCAGCAGGGCGAAGGTGACGCCCTGGAGCAGGAAGCTCGCGGCCAGCGCGGCCCGGCCGGCCCGGAGCCGGGGCGTGACGACGGGACCCTCGGTACGCACATGCACCTCGCTACTGGCCGGTACGGCGGTCGGTGGCGAGAGCGTAGGCGCAGACGGCCGATCCCGGGAAGGGGTGTGCGGGACCGGAAGGGGCCGGGCGCGGCCGGGGCCTAACGGCTCAGCAGGGCGGGGACCTCGGCCAGGTCGGCGATCAGGCCGGTGGCGCCGGCCTCGGTCAGCTTCGCCGGGTCGGTCAGCGCGGTGTAGCCGTAGACGTCCATGCCCGCCGCGCGGGCGGCGAGCACCCCGTTGGGGCTGTCCTCCACCACCAGACAGGCCGCCGGGTCGACGCCGAGGGCGCGGGCCGCGTGCAGGAAGAGGTCCGGCGCGGGCTTGCCCACGCCGACGTCCTGGGCGCTGAAGATCCGCTCCTCCGCGACGTGGCCGCGCAGGCCGGTGGCGTCCAGCGCGGCGCGGATCCAGCTGTGGTGGGCGGAGGAGGCCAGGCAGTAGGGCACGGAGCGCCGCCGGAGCTCCTCCAGCAGCGCGTCCGCGCCCCGGACGGCGGCCAGCTCGGTGGCGAAGGCGTCGAAGACCCGGCCGTGGAACGCGTCGTCGAAGCCCTCCGGGAGCCGCGCGCCGTCGTAGCGCTCGGCGATCACGTCGTGCACCCGGTGGGCGGCGGTGCCCATGAAGTCCCGGTAGGAGTCCTCGATCGTGGTCGGGTAACCCAGTTCGGTCAGGTACTCGGCCAGCAGCCGGTTGGAGAGCGGCTCGCTGTCCACCAGGACACCGTCGTTGTCGAAGATCACCAGTTCGTAGCTCATGCGTTCGACCCTAGCCGGACGGCCCCGGCCATCACTTGCCGCCGGAGGCCAGCTCCCGGGAGCGGTCCCGGGCCGCCTCCAGGGCGCCCAGCAGGGCCGCCCGCACCCCGTGGTTCTCCAGCTCGCGGATGGCGGCGATGGTGGTGCCGGCCGGCGAGGTGACCGCCTCGCGCAGCTTCACCGGGTGCTCGCCGGAGTCCCGCAGCATGACCGAGGCACCGATCGCCGACTGCACGATCAGGTCGTGCGCCACCTGCCGGGGCAGCCCCAGCAGGATGCCCGCGTCGGTCATCGCCTCGACCAGGAAGTAGAAGTACGCCGGGCCGGAGCCGGAGAGAGCGGTCGCCGCGTCCTGCTGGGACTCGGGCAGCCGCAGCGCCTTGCCGACCGAACGGAAGATCTCCTCCGCCCGCGCCAGGTGCGCCTCGGTGGCGTGCGAGCCGCCGGAGATGACGCTCATGCCCTCGTCGACCAGCACCGGCGTGTTCGGCATCACCCGGACCACCGGGGTGCCGGCCGCCAGCCGGGCCTCGAACCAGGCGGTCGGGATGCCGGCCGCCGCCGAGATCACCAGCCGGTCCGGGGCGACGTGCGGCGCCAGCTCGTCCAGCAGGGTGCCCATGTCCTGCGGCTTCACCGCGAGGATCAGGGTGTCGGCGAGCTTGGCGGCCTCGGTGTTGCCCACCACGCCGACCCCGTACCGGGAGGCCAGCTCGGCGGCCCGCTCCGGACGGCGGGCGGTCACCAGGACGTCCCCCGGGTCCTTGCCGGCCCGCAGCAGACCGGAGAGCAGGGCCTCCCCGATCTTGCCCGTGCCGAGGAAGGCGATCTTCTGTCCGTGCGCCGCGCTGCTGGTCATGGCCGCTCCTTGCCTCCGGTGCCGCGTTCCGTCACCGCGGCCATCCTCGCACCGCACGCCCTCCACCGGCGGCATCGTCCACTCTGCGGGCAGCCCGGACGGGGCGCCCCTTAGGGCGAAACTCCGGGTTGTCCCCTATGGCCCGGGGCTGGGCGCGGGCGCACCGTGGAGTCATGGCACACGGAGAGATGTCCCGACGTGAGAACCGGCAGGTCGCCGTCGCCGCGGCGACCCTGGGGCCGTGGCGGACGGCCGCGGGAGTCGGTGCGGTGGTGGGGGCGACGGACCTGGTGATCGATCTGATCGACGGGGACTGGTCGCTGAGCATGCTGGCAGGGCCGGCCGGTTGGGGCCTGTTCTTCTTCTTCCTGGTCGGCACGGTCGGCGCCCGGCTGCGCCGGGAGGGCGGCGACCGGCGGCTGCAGCGGTGGGCGAACGAGCACCCGTGGCAGGCGGCGCTCCCGGCGGCCGGCGGACTGCTGGTGCTGAACGTGCTGGCGCAGCTGTTCCTCGGGGACGCGGGCGTGTTCGAGGCGTTCTTCGAGTCGCTGTTCCCGGCCGCCATGCTGGTGACCGTCGCCGGGGTGGTCGGGTCGGTGAAGAAGGCCCGCGGCAAGGACTGACGCGGGCGCGGCGGCGGGCCCGCGAGGGACAAAAGCGCCCCGATCCCCGCACACCGCCGGCGCGTTCACCGAACGGTGTGCCCCCGATCGAACATTCGTCACACCCCGTCGGCATACTGGCGCGATGCCGATCGCCGAAGACCCAGAACCGCGCCCGTCCGAGGGCCGGGAACCGGACGGGACCGCCCCGTCCGGACCGGACGGGAAGGACCCGTTCGCCGACCTCGTCCTCGACGAGGAGTTCGTCAACGGTGCCTCCGTCAAGGAGCAGACGGGCCGCACCCGGATGCTCGCCGCCCAGTGGAAGCACACCCCGCCGGTCGACCCGGGCGGCCGCCGCTCGGTGAACGACGGGCCGGCGCCGAAGAAGCGGTTCGCCCGCAGGGCGCGGCCGGTCGACGCGTGGGGCAGCCCTCGGCCGCGCCGCGCACTGGAGTGGCGCACGCCGCTGTTCGTGGTGCTGGCCATCGCCCTGGTGCTCGCCGCGCTGAACGTCGACGGGCTGCGGAACTGGTACTCGACGCGCTTCGGTGACGGTTCCGCCGGCACGGCCTCGTCCGCCCCGGTGCCGACCGTCGCGCCGGAGACGGCCCGGCCGACCGAGGCGCCGTCGGCGGCGGCCGGGCAGCGCCCCACCGTCGACCACCCGTGGGCCGGTTCCCCCGCCGAGGGGTGGCCGACCAGTATCACGGTGTTCGAGCCCAAGGAGACGCCCGGCGCCATCGGGGTGTTCACCGCCGAGGAGGTCGCCGAGCAGGTCGCGCTGGTCAAGGACTACCTGGCGCTGGCCAACATGGACCCGGCGGTGGTGGCCGGCGGGCGTCCGACGGCCGCGCTGGCGATGCTGGACGCCGAGGAGCAGAACTCGGCGGTCAAGGCGCTCGCCAAGCCGTCCGCCGAGAGCGATCCGACCTACTGGTTCACCCGCTTCGACCCGGCCGAGGCGATCCCGGTCAACGGCACGGTGAAGCTCCAGGGCTTGATCACGGTCGAGGGCGACGGCGAGAAGGGTGTCCTGGTGCACACGGACTTCACCTTCGTGTACGCGCTGCGGCCCGGGCCGGAGGCCGCCAAGCGGGCCGCCTCGCCCAGGCCGAAGCCCACCGCGCGGCCGACCGCGCCGGGCGGCGGCGGCAATGAGGGCGGCAACGGAAGCAGCGGGGGCGGCACCGCCCGCCCGGTCGGCTGGACGGTGCCGGCCGCCGACGTCGCCGGGGACACCTGGACCGCCCGCACGGTGATCCGCAAGGTGGAGACCTTCCGGTTCTACAACCCGAAGCGCTACGACGTGATCCCGAAGAAGCTGAACATCAACAGCAGGTCCGAGATCGGCAACAGCGCCTGCGACGTCTACGACGGCTACCTGCACCCGCGGTTCGACCAGTTCTCGGCCACGTTCGACGGCCCCGAGCCGGCGCCCAGCGGCACCGCCAGCGACCCGTACGACCGCACCAAGGACCTGCCGGCCGACGACGGCGAGTGCGGGACGGTGACCCGCAGCTAGGCCCTCTCTTTCGGATCACGCCAGGCGGTCGCCGCCGGAGCACGCACCTCGCCGGCTTGTCGTCGGTCGCCGATGGCCCCCAGCCCGGCGGCCGGGAGGTGCCCCCACCGCATGGACTCCCTCCTCCGCACCACCGATGCACGCACTCCACCGACGCCCACTGGTCCGACGTGATCCGAGAGAGAGGGCCTGAACTCAGCGCCTGCGCTTGGGGCGGCCCGGCGTCCTGGCGCCGGGCCGCCCGCTGCGGTTCGCCTGCCGGCGCTCGTGGCGGTCGAGCTCCCGCTCGTAGCGGGCGCGCCGGACGGCCTCGCCCGGCGCCTCGCGCAGGCTGCGCACGAAGTAGGCGAGCAGGGCGCCGACCCCGCCGATGATCCAGACCACGCCGAGCGACTTCTCCTCGGCCATCCAGCCGGTCAGGTTCTCCTTGCCCTCGGCCAGCAGCTTCCAGGTGCGCAGCGCGGCGAGCAGCGAGCAGATCGCGACGGCGGCGACCAGCAGCCCGTTCAGGAACCCGCCGTTGTCGGCGATCTGGATGCCGTCCACGGCGAAGCGCAGCACGAGGGCGGTGGCCGCGGCGGCGAGCAGGGCTCCGACCGGGACGAGGACGCGGCGCAGCCGGTAGTCGCCGCCGCGCTCGACCCAACTGGTGCCGAACCAGCGGATCGGCTCCGGCTCGGGCGCGCCGGCGGGCTGGGCAGGGGGACTGGGTTCCTGGGTCACGGGTCCGATTATCCCCGGTGGGCGGGAACGGCGGAGGAGCCGTCCCGGTGGCCGGGACGGCTCCTCGTCACTCGCCGGTGCCGCGGTGGGGTCAGCCGAGCTTGCTGACGTCCCGGACGGCGCCCTTGTCGGCGGAGGTGGCCATCGCGGCGTACGCGCGCAGGGCCTGGCTGACCTGGCGGTCGCGGTTCTTCGGCCGGTAGCCGCCGGCGGCCTCCAGCGCGCGGCGGCGCTCGTCCAGGACCTCGGCCGGCACCTCCAGCGAGATCCGCCGGCCCGGGATGTCGATGGCGATGGTGTCGCCGTCCTCGACCAGGGCGATCGTGCCGCCGGAGGCGGCCTCCGGGGAGGCGTGGCCGATGGACAGGCCCGAGGTGCCGCCGGAGAAACGGCCGTCGGTGACCAGCGCGCAGGCCTTGCCGAGGCCGCGGCCCTTGAGGAAGGAGGTCGGGTAGAGCATCTCCTGCATGCCGGGGCCGCCCTTGGGGCCCTCGTAGCGGATGACGACCACGTCGCCCTCCTTGACCCGCTTGGCGAGGATCGCCTCGACCGCGTCCTCCTGGGACTCGACGACGACGGCCGGCCCGCTGAACGTCCAGATCGACTCGTCGACGCCGGCGGTCTTCACGATGCAGCCGTCCTCGGCGAGGTTGCCGTACAGCACGGCGAGGCCGCCCTCGACGGAGTAGGCGTGCTCGACGCTGCGGATGCAGCCCTTGGCGGCGTCGGTGTCCAGCGAATCCCAGCGCTCGGACTGGGAGAAGGCCTCGGCCGAGCGCACGCAGCCGGGGGCGGCGTGCCACAGCTCGACCGCCTCGGCGGACGGCGAGCCGCCGCGGACGTCCCAGGTCTTCAGCCACTCGGCGAGCGAGTCGGCGTGCACGGTGTGCACGTCCTCGTTGAGCAGACCGCCCCGGTAGAGCTCGCCGAGGATGGCCGGGATGCCGCCGGCCCGGTGCACGTCCTCCATGTAGTACGAGCCGTTGGGCGCGACCTTGGAGAGGCAGGGCACCTTGCGGGAGATCGCGTCGATGGCCCGCATGTCGAAGTCCAGCTCGGCCTCCTGGGCGGCGGCGAGCAGGTGGAGGATGGTGTTGGTCGAGCCGCCCATCGCGATGTCGAGGGCCATCGCGTTCTCGAAGGCGGCGCGGGTGGCGATCGCGCGGGGCAGGACGGAGTGGTCGTCCCGGCCGTAGTGGCGGTCGGCGATCTCGACGACGGTGTGGCCGGCCCGCTCGTAGAGGGCGCGGCGGGCGGTGTGGGTGGCGAGGACGGAGCCGTTGCCGGGCAGCGAGAGGCCGATCGCCTCGGTGAGGCAGTTCATCGAGTTGGCGGTGAACATGCCCGAGCAGGAGCCGCAGGTCGGGCAGGCGTTCTCCTCGATGATCGCGATGTCCTCGTCGGAGACGTTCTCGTTGACCGCCTGGGAGATCGCGTCGACCAGGTCGAGCTTGCGCACGGTGCCGTCGACCAGGGTGGCCTTGCCGGCCTCCATCGGGCCGCCGGAGACGAAGACGGTCGGGATGTTCAGCCGCAGGGCGGCCATCAGCATGCCGGGGGTGATCTTGTCGCAGTTGGAGATGCAGATCAGCGCGTCGGCGCAGTGCGCGTTGACCATGTACTCGACCGAGTCGGCGATCAGGTCGCGCGAGGGCAGCGAGTAGAGCATGCCGCCGTGGCCCATCGCGATGCCGTCGTCGACGGCGATGGTGTTGAACTCGCGGGGGATGCCGCCCGCCTCCTTGATCGCCTCGGAGACGATCCGGCCGACCGGCTGGAGGTGGGTGTGGCCGGGGACGAACTCGGTGAAGGAGTTGGCGACCGCGATGATCGGCTTGCCGAAGTCCTCGCGGGCTACGCCGGCCGCCCGGAGAAGCGCCCGGGCGCCTGCCATGTTGCGACCGTGGGTGACCGTACGGGACCTCAGCTCGGGCACTGTGCTCCACTCCTTCGGAGGCTGGCTGGCGGCCCCGGTCGTTCGGAGGGTGCGGGGCCGCTGTGTCCGTCGAGCCTACGCCCGCCGTCCGGGCGGCGGACGCCGCGTCCGCGATGCGGTCAGCGCCGCGGTCAGCGGGGGACGACCGCGACGGTGAGGTCCAGGCGGTACGGCACGGTGACCGGGCCGTCCGGGAACTCCGCCAGCAGCGCCTCGCGCTCGCCCTCCAGCAGCGCACGGCGCCGGTCCTCGCCGAGGACGGCGACGTAGGAACGCGAGGACAGGTCGGTGATCAGGTGGTCGACGGTGGTCCGGCGCTCCCAGCGGAGCACCGTGCCGACGGACTCCAGACCGAGGCGGCGCCACTGCTCGGCCGCCGTCTCCACCTCGTCGAACCGGCGGACGGCCCCGGGCATCAGCGTGCGCTCCCGGGCGCCGGCGGCGCGGACCCAGGGCACGTCCTGGTCCATCACGTTCCACCAGGCGGCGAGCGCTCCGCCGGGGCGCAGGACGCGGACCGCTCGCCAGGAACTGCGCCGCCATCCCCGCGCTCGGCTCCACCCCGACGACGTCGGCGCCCCGGGCGGCCAGCAGCCGGGTGGAGATGCCGGTGCCGGCGCCGACGTCCAGGACGCGGGCGCCCCGCAGGGTGCGGCCGGCCAGCCGCTCCAGCTCGTCGAACAGCTCCTGCGGGTACGACGGCCGGCCCCGGTCGTACTCCGCAGCCACCCCGCCGAACGACTCCGCGAGCCCGCGGAACTCCTGGACGTCCGCCATGTCTCCCCCTCCGTCGGACCGGGCCGGGCTCAGGCGCGGCTTCGGGCCGGGGTGAGCGCGACGTTGAGGTACAGCACGTACGGCTCGATCACCCAGCCGTCCGGGAACTCCGCCAGCAGCGCCTCGCGCTCGACGGCCAGCAGCGGCTCGCGCCGCTGCGGGGTGAGCGCGGCGAGGTAGGAGCGCGAGGAGAGGTCGGTGATCAGGTGCTCGACGGTGATCCGCCGCTCCCAGTGGAGGACCGACTGCGTGTTCCGCAGGCCGTACGGGGCGAGGTGGGAGGCGATCTCCTTGGTGGCACCGTAGCCGTGGTAGGTCCCGGGCAGCGCGACGGCGAGCCGCTCGCCCATCGCCCGCACCCAGGCGACGGTGCTGTCCTTCACGTTCCACCAGGCGGCGAGCGCTCCGCCGGGGCGCAGGACACGGACCGCCTCGGGGACGGAGCGCTCCGGGGCCGTCCAGTGGAAGGCCTGGGCGTAGGTCACGAAGTCCGCCGAGTGGTCGTGGAACGGCAGCTCGTCGCCACTGCCCCGGACCAGCGCCAGACCCGGGCCGCTCGCCAGGAACTGCGCCGCCATCCCCGCGCTCGGCTCCACCGCCACCACGTCGGCGCCCCGCGCGGCCAGCAGCCGGGTCGAGATCCCCGTCCCCGCGCCGACGTCCAGCACCCGCGCGCCCCGCAGGGGGCGGCCGGCCAGCCGCTCCAGCTCGTCGAACAGCTCCTGCGGGTACGAGGGCCGCGCCCGGTCGTACTCCGCCGCCACCCCGCCGAACGACTCCGCGAGCCCGCGGAAGTCGCTGCTGGGCCTGGTACGGGTTCCGTCCTGTTCCGCCATGTCTCCCCCTGAGTACGGCAGTTCGTGTGCCGTCAGCGTACGCGCGCGTGGGTGGCCAGGTGCAAGCGGGTGAAGGCGAGCGCCTCGGCGAGATCGGCCTCGCGTTCGGCGGGCGACGCGGCCCGGCGGGTGTTGACCTCCAGCACCACGTGGCCGTCGAAGCCGGTCCGGGCGAGGTGTTCCAGCAGCTCGGCGCAGGGCTGCTTGCCCCGGCCCGGGATGAGGTGCTCGTCCTTGCCGGAGCCCGAGCCGTCCGCCAGGTGGATGTGGGCGAGCCGGTCCCCCATCCGCTCGACCATCGCGAAGGCGTCCACCCGCGAGGTGGCGACGTGCGACAGGTCGATGGTGAAGTGCCGGTACTCCTCGTCGGTGACGTCCCAGCCCGGCGCGTACGCCAGCATCTCGCGGTCCTTGTAGCGCCACGGGTACATGTTCTCGACGGCGAACCGCACGTCCGTCTCCCCCGCCATCCGGTGGATGCCCTCGACGAACTCGCGGGCGTACTGGCGCTGCCAGCGGAACGGCGGGTGGACGACGACCGCGCTCGCGCCGAGCTTCTCGGCCGCCGCCCGGGCGCGGACCAGCTTGGTCCACGGGTCGGTGGTCCACACCCGCTGGGTGATCAGCAGGCACGGCGCGTGCACGGCGAGGATCGGCATGCCGTGGACGTCGGAGAGGTGGCGCAGCGCCTCGATGTCCTGGCTGACCGGGTCGTTCCAGACCATCACCTCGACGCCGTCGTAGCCGAGCTTGGCGGCCAGCTCGAAGGCGATCGCGGTGGTGGCCGGGTAGACCGAGGCGGTGGACAGGGCGACCTTGGTGTCCGGGATGTGCAGGGCCGGGTGGGCGGGCAGCACCAGGCGGTCGGTGGTGCGCAGCAGCGGGGGGCGGGCGGCGGCCTGGCGGGCGGCCTTGACGGACTTCACCGACTGGACGGCGGCCTTGGCGGCGCCGGCCGCGCGGGCGGTGCGGGTGCTGCGGGCGGGCTGCGCGGGCTGGGCGGCGGGGGCCTTGGGGGGCGTCTTGCTCGTCTTGCTCGTCTTACTCGCTTTGCTCGTCTTACTCGCCTTGGTTGCGCCGGCCGCCTTGCCCGCGGCTCTGGTGGCGGCCTTCCGGGCGGCCTTCTCGGCGACGCCGCCGGCGGCCTCACGGGCGGCCTTGCCCAGCTTGCGGGGGCGGGCGGGGGCGTCCGTCGGGTCCGCCGGGGCGGCCCGGCGGACCGCCGTCGGGGGCGTGCCGGGGGCCCGGTCCGGGCTCCGGACGGCGGGCGGCCCGGGGGCCGGCTCTGCGGGCGGCTCGGGGGCCGTGCGGTGGGCCGGGCGGCGCGGGATGTCCGGCCGCGGCTGCCCGTCCTCGGGAGCGCGGCCCTCCCGCGTTCCGTCCTCGCCCGCTGGTGGTGCCACGGGAGACAGCGTAAGCGGACGGCGCCCGGAACGGGGAGCGGGTCGCCGCCCGCCCGGCCGTTCCGGGCACCGGCCGTCAGGGGGTGAGGGCGGGCCGGCGGCGGTCGGCGGCGTTGTCCATGGCGTCCAAACGGCGCAGGATGATCCCCTCGCGCAGCGCCCAGGGACAGACGTCCAGCTCGTCGAGGCCGAACAGGTCCATCGCGGCGTCGGCGACCAGCGCGCCGGCCAGCAACTGCTTGGCCCGCCCCTCGGAGACGCCCGGGATCTGCGCCCGTTCGGCGACGGTCATCGCGGAGAGCCGGGGCAGCCAGGCGGCGAGGTTGGTCCGGGTGAGCCGGCGGTCCGCGTACGGGCCGGCGTCGGCCGGGGCGGCGCCGGTCATCCGGGCGAGCTGCTTGAAGGTCTTGGAGGTGGCCACGGCGTGGTCCGGGGCGCCGAGGCGGGAGATCTCGCCGACGACGGTGGCGATCTCGGCGCGGATGTGCCGCCGCAGCCCGCGCAGCTGCTCGGGGTCGGCGACGTCGCCGGGCAGCCAGCGGGCGGTCAGCCGGCCGGCGCCGAGGGGCAGCGAGCAGGCGGCGTCGGGCTGCTCGTCCAGGCCGCAGCCGATCTCCAGCGAGCCGCCGCCGATGTCGAGGTTGAGCAGCCGGCCGGAGGACCAGCCGAACCAGCGACGGACCGCCAGGAAGGTCAGCCGGGCCTCGTCCTGACCGGAGAGCACCCGCAGCTCCACTCCGGTCTCCTCGGCGACCCGGCGCAGCACCGCCTCGCCGTTGGCGGCCTCGCGCACGGCGGAGGTCGCGAAGGGCAGTATGTCGACCACGCCCTTGTCCTCGGCGACCCGCAGCGAGGAGGCGATCATGCCGATCAGCCTCTCGACGCCGGCCTCACTGATCGCGCCCTGCTCGTCGAGGAGTTCGGCGAGCCGCAGCTCGGCCTTGTGGGAGTAGGCGGGCAGGGGTGCGGCGCCCGGATGGGCGTCCACCACGAGGAAGTGGACCGTGTTGGAACCTACGTCGAGAACACCGAGTCGCATAACTCTCCACGCTACGCGATCCCGGCCCGGAGGAGACCGGTCGTGCCGGTGTTCGTGCTGGTCCGGGCACTGATCGCGGCTGCGGGGGGTGCTTCGGGCCCGGGGCGGCGGGGTCGTTCGAACGGTATTCGGACGGTGTTGTTCCGGCGTTCACCCGGGCGGCGGAGGGCTCGGCGCAGTCTGCTGGCGCCACCCGTTCAGAGCAGGCCGTCCCAGAGCTGCTCGACGACGACCGCCCACCAGTTCTCCGGGTCGGCGAAGACCTCCGGGTCCAGCGCCGCGAGGCCGTTCTGCAATTCGGCGACGGCCGCTCCGGCGGCCTGCGGGTCGAGCCCGCGCAGGCCTGGCAGCCGGCCGGCGAACAGGGCGAGGGAGCGCACGAAGGCGGTGAGCGAGGCGTTGCAGTGGCGGGCCGTCGCGTCGTCGGGGTCGACGGCGCGGACGGCGCCGCAGGCGGTGTCCAGGGTGATCAGCGCCCAGCCGTCCGTGCCGAGCACCAGCTGCGGGGCGAGCGCCCGGCGCTCCCGCTCGGCCACCCGGGTGCCGCGGCCCGCCGCCGCCAGGTGGTCGGCCAGCGGCGGGAGCACGGTGGCGGGCCCGTGGAGGCCGCCGTCCGGGCGCGCGCCGCCCAGGACCGGGTCCGGGCCCGGGTCGTGCAGGGCGAAGTAGCCGTCGACGGCCGTCGGCACACCGACCGTCAGCAGCACCCGGGCGTCCTCGGCCGGCAGGTCGGCGCGCGCGATGTCCGCCGGCGCGAACCGCCGGACGCCGTCGGGCCCGAACCGCGCGGTCAGCCGTTCCGCGAGCGCGTGCTCGGCCTCGGCGGGCGCGGGCGCGGCGGCGCGCGGGAACGGGACCCGGTTGCGGACCGGCCCGGCGCCCTCCTCCTGCGGCAGCGCGCGGACGGCCGCCGCCCGCTGGTCGAAGCGCGGGCCGTACGGCAGCTCGAAGTCGAGGCGCGCGGCCGGGAGTTCGGCCGTCAGCGCGTACGCCCAGTAGCCGCCCGGCAGGGCGCTCGGCCGCAGGTCGGTGCGGACGGCGAGCACCTCCTCGGGGCGGACTCCCTGCCCGCGCAGCCACCACCAGCCGCGCAGCGCCGGGTGCGGCAGGCCGGGTGCCGAACGCAGGGCCAGGGTCCTTTGCTCACCGGTGGCGTCACGGTAGATCAGCTCGGCCCGGGTGCCGCGACCGGTGGCGGGCGGCCGGGCGGGGTCGTACCCGCCCGCGCCGACGAAGTCCCGGTACAGCCGGACCACCTCGGGCACCGGGACGGACGGCCAGACGGTGAACCGGCCGTCCGTCCGGTCCACCACGGCGCAGGCCGCCCCGATCTCCTCGGGCGCCCGCCGCTCCCCGGTCAGCGGGTCCACGTGGACCGGCGGCGGATCGGCCCAGACCACCCAGCCCAGCTCGAACTCGTGCGAACGGACCCGCCGGGCGCGCGCCGTCGGCAGGTCCCCGTTGATCCACCGGTGCGCCGCCTCGATCGCCGCCGCCCTCGTCACCGCCACCGCGGCCACCTCCGACTCCTCGTGCCCAGCCCCACCGCGCCCACCTCATTGTGCCGACCCCCCTCACACCGCCCCGCCGTCCTCCTTCCGCCCGCCGCTTCTGATCGTCCGGTGACCCCGCGGGTAGGCTCCGCGGGGTCACCGGACGGGCCGCCGGCTGGCCCTGCGCGAAGTCGAACCCGGGGACACCGACGACCTTCTGGCGATCTACGGCGATCCCGGGGCCACCCGGCACCTCGGTTTCGAGCCCCGCACCCGGGAGCAGGTGCAGTCCATCGTCGGCCGGTCCGTCGTCTCCGCCGGGGACACGCCGAGGACCGGGTACTGCCTCGCCGTCACCGGGCCCGGCGAGCACCGGCTGACCGGCTACGCGCGCCTGGCGACCGAACCGCAGCGGGCCGCCACCATCGGGTTCGCCCTCCACCCGGCCGAGTGGGGCCGCGGCCTCGGAACGGAGACCGTGCATCTGCTGTGTGAGCTCGGCTTCAACGGCCTCGGCCTGCACCGCGTCTGGGCGGCCCGCTCCCCCCTCAACGAGGCTTCCGCGCGGACCCTCCTGCGTGCGGGGATGACCGAGGACGGCCGGATCCGCGACCACGTCTTCGTCCACGGCGCCTGGCGTGACTCGATCACGTACTCGATCCTGGAGCACGAGTGGCGGCCGCCGGCTTGAGCGACGGTCCTGGCACGGCGTACTCGCGGGCCCGGTGGGGTCGAATATGCAGACCGGTCTAGAGAATCTGCTGCGTCGAAGGCGGAATATGTGGACCGGTCTACCTTTTCCCAGGGTGAATCTGTAGACCGGTCTGCATAAAACCCCCGGGTCGGAGCGGAGCAGGGGTCGGCGCAGGCGATCGCCGGAGTCACGGGGTGGGGGCGGGCAGGTCGAGGGGGCGGCCTTCGGGAGTGAGGGCGATGGCCCAGAGGCCGTGGTCGGCGGGGTGGAGGGGGGCCGGGGCCCGGCGGCCCGCCTGGTGGTCGAGGTAGGTCACGGTGTCCTGGTGGTTCACCGCGTTCCAGGCGTGCGGGCGGCCGAAGCCGTCCAGGGTGAGCAGCACGGCCTGGGCGCCGTGGCCCGCCCGGCGGAGCTCCCCCGCGAGGCGGGCGAAGGCCCGGTCGCCGTCGCCGAGGTCGCGGAACGGCGCGCCGAGTTCGCGCTCGGCGCGGTCGCGGCCGCCGCGCTCGCCCGCGTCGCCCTCGGTGGGCACACGCGGGGCCGCGCAGGTCGGCCGGCCGGTGAAGGTGTCCACGGCGGAGAGGGCGATCTCCAGGCCGTTGTTGGCCCGCCCCGGTGCGCGGTACCCGCCGTCGTTGACCACCTCGGTCCAGCCGCCCGCCGCCGGGTCGGGGTGGCGGACGGGCAGGCCGTCGGCGTCCCGGGGCGCCCGGCGCTCGATCTCGCGCTGGTGCTCCGGGTCGACCGGGCCGAGCCCGCCGGGCAGGCCGGTCGGCCGGCTGTCGGCGATGGTCCGCAGCCGGACGACGGGCGTCACCGCGCCGCCGTCCGCGCGCAGCGCGCGCATGGCCAGGTGGAGGGCGGTCGCGTGCGCGGTGGCCACCGGCACCACGCCCCAGGCGGGCCCGGCCTGGGCGTCGGCGGAGGGGCCGTCCGTGCGGCGGCGGTGCGGATGATGGCCGTCCGGGTGGTCGTCGGGCCGCCCGGGCGCGGGTCCGGGGCCGGGAACGGGCCCGGGGGCCGTGCCCGCGCCGGGCCCGACCGTCGGCGGGGCGGCCGGGGGCGGGGGAACGGTCAGCGGCACCGGGGCACCCACCGGGACGAAGGCCGGGTGCCCGGCCCCGGCGGCCGCGCGAGGGGCCGGGGCGCCGGGGGCAGGAGCGGATCCGGGCGCGGGGGCGGCCGGCGACGGGCCCGCCGGGGCGCCCGCGCCGATCCCGCTGCCGAACGGAGCGGGGCCGTGCGCGCCGGCCGCCCCCGGCGCCGCCGCCGGGCCCGGGGCCGCGCCCACGGCCAGTGGTCCCGGCCCGACCGACCCGCCGCCACCACCGACAACCGGCGGTGCGGTGAACGGCGCGGCATGAGGACCGGCGTGGGAACCGGCGGACGGGGGGACGTGCGGCGCGGCCGTCCAGCCGGCCGCGGCCGGAGCCGGAGCCGGAGCCGGCGCGGGGCCGGGGGCCGGAGCCGGGAGGTCGTAGGCGGTGACGGGCTGGGGTGCGGGCGGCGCGAGCACCGAGTCGGTGCGCACACTCACCGGACCGGCCGCGTACCCGCCGCCGCCCCCGCCGTGCGCCGGGCTCGGCGCGGGCGCGGGCGCGGCGGCCGGCGGCAGCAGGTAGTCGTCGTCGGCCGCGCGGGCGTGCCCGGGGGAGCCGACCGAACCGCCGCCGCCTCCCCCGCCTCCCCCGCCTCCCCCGCCCCCGTCGGCGTGGTGGACCGGCGCGGGACCGGGCCCGGCCGGGGCCCGGTCCCCGCCACCGCCACCGCCACCGCCACCGCCACCGCTCGGACCGTCCGTGAACCCCTCCGGCCCCGGCCGGTGCCCGTGCCCGCCCGGGACGGGTCCGGTCACCACGCCCTCGGGCCCCGGCTCGCCCCCGGCCCCGCCGAACACCCCCGAAACCCCCGCCCCGAGCACCACGTCCGCCCCGGCCGACACCGCCGTCACCGGCCCGCCCTCGCCGGGCACACCGGCCCCGTGCCGACGGCCGTCACCGCCCTCGCCGTCCACCCCACCGCCCGGGCCGTCGCCGTCACCATCGCCGCCGCCGTGGCCGCGGCCGTGCCGCCCGTCCGTCTCCCCCGGCCCCGCCGGCGGCCCGACCGGCTGCCCGGCCAGCGGCACCCCGGTGATCTCCCGGCCGTCCTGCCCGGTCAGCACCGGCCGCCCGTCCACGCCCAGCACCGGCCGCCCGTGCTCGTCGAGCTTCACGGCCAGGTCCTCCACCCCGACCACCGGCCGGCCGTCCGCGCCCCGCACCACGACCAGCCCCTCGGCGTCCGCCACCGGGGTCCCGTCGGCGCGCACGATGACCGGCTCGCCGTGCTCGTCCAGGACCGGCCGCCCGGCCTCGTCGAGCTTCACGGCCAGCCCGGGCACGCCCACCACCGGCTTGCCGTCCTGGCCGAGCACCACCGCCAGCCCCGTCCCGCCGGGACCGCCGAGCACGCCCGGCTCGCCGAGGACGGCGGGCAGGCCGGCCGCCACCGGGTCGAAGGCCCCGCCGGCCCCACCCGGGTACCCGGCCGTCCGCACGCCCGGCCCACCGGGCGGCGCCAGGCGCAGCAGCGCGACCACGGCCGGCTCCCGCAGCGCGGTGCCCAGGCCGTCCTTCATGGCCCGGCCGAGTTCCTCCAGCAGTCCGCCGATCTTCAGCCGGGCGGCTTCGACGGCGGCGGCCGCGACCGCCCGGGCGGCCTGTTCGGCGGCCGCGCCGGCGGTCTGCCGCACCGCGTCGAAGACCCCGCCCGTGCCCGAGGCCGCCGGGGCCGCCGAGGCCTTCGCGGCCGCCGCCCGGGCGGCCTGCTCCTCCGCCTTCTTCAGTTCGGCGGCCAGTTCGTTGAGGGCGGCGACGATGTCGGCCTTGCCGGAGTCGACGGCCCGGGCGGCCGCGTCGAAGGCGCCGGCGACCAGCCCGGCCGCGGCGTGCGCGTCGTCCAGATGCCCCTTGCCGCCGCCGCGGAACGCCTGCCAGTACGCGGCGAAGGCCTCGACGGCGCGACCGGAGTTGTCCCCGGTGACGCGCCGCGCGGCGTCGCCGCCGCGCTTGGCGAGCCGGTCCGCCTCGGTGCCGAACTCACGCCACAGCCCGGCCGCCCTGCGCAGCCCCTCCTCGTCGGCCAGCGGCCACCGGTGGCCGGTCCGGGCCAGGACCGGGACGAGTTCCTCGGGCAGTTTCCGGGACACGTGCTTCCCCCTTCGACGGACGGCCCTGCGATACCGGGCGAATGCGGACCGGGGCGAATGCGGACCCGGGCGAGCGGTACCGGGCGGTGCTCCGCCCCACGGAGAGACGCACGCCGGGCCCCGAGCGGTGCGCGCGTCCGCCGGCGGCGTCAGGCCGACCGGTCCTTGCCGGCGCCTCGCCCGCCCCCGCCGGTGCCCCCGGCGAAGCCGCTCGCCGCCGAACTGTCGGTGTCGGCGGTCCGCTCCGCCATGCTGTGCAGGCCCGCGCCGACCGTCCCGAGCCGCCCGGCCAGCCCGCGCAGCCCGCCCACCAGCCCGCCGTGCGCCTCCCGGTAGGCGGCGGCGAACCCGCTGCCCGGCGCGTCCGCGCCCCACGGGCCGCCGAGTGCGGCGAGCCCCTGCTCCAGGGCGGTGGCGGCCTTCCCGAAGTCCGCCGAGATCCGCTCGAACTCCCGCCCCTCGCCGTGCAGTTCCCACGGCTTGATGACGAACTCGCTACCGCCGCCGGCCATCCCGTACCTCCCCGTCCCGCACCGGCCGCCATCCTAGGCCCGCCCATGCCCCCGGCCGGCGCGCACAGCCGGCCCCTTCACCCGGCTTCACCCGTCTTCCCCCTGCTTCACCCGGCCTTCACGGCGGCCGCGCACCCACCGCCGCCCGGCCGCAGCGCCCCGGTCGGCGGCCGGGGCGCGGTGAACTCGTCGTAAACCCCGTGGCCACGGACGGTTCGAAGCCGCGCGAAGGCTCTACCCTTGCCGAGTGGCAGCAGCAGACACGTCCCAGCACAGCAGCGGCACCTCCAAGGGCAAGAAGGCCAAGCCGAAGGCCGGTGGCCCGACCGCCGTCGACCTCGCGATGCCGGTCCTCCGCTCCGAGCTCCGTCCCGAGGTCCCGCTCGACTTCCCGCGCGCCTGGGTCGAGTTCACCGACCCGGACGACGCGGAGCAGGTCTTCCGCTGCGACCTGACCTGGCTGACCTCCCGCTGGTCGTGCATCTTCGGCCAGGGCTGCCAGGGCATCCGCGAGGGCCGGGGCGAGTCCGACGGCTGCTGCACGCTGGGCGCGCACTACTCGGACGAGGACGACGAGAAGCGCGTCACCGGCCACGCGGCCCGGCTGACCCCGGAGCTGTGGGAGAACCACCCGCACGGCACCGACGCCAAGGGCCGGATCAGGACCGACGGCGGCATCACCATGTTCGACGAGGACGGCGACCGCCAGACCCGGCGGGTCAACGGCGCCTGCATCTTCGTGAACAGCCCCGGCTTCGCCGGCGGGGCGGGCTGCGCCCTGCACGCGCTCGCGCTCAAGGAGGGCCGCGAGCCGCTGGAGACCAAGCCGGACGTCTGCTGGCAGCTGCCGGTGCGCCGCACCTACGACTGGATCGACCGCCCGGACGACACCCGCTACCTCCAGGTCACCATCGGCGAGTACGACCGCCGCGGCTGGGGCCCGGGCGGCCACGACCTGCACTGGTGGTGCACCGGCAGCCCGGACGCCCACCAGGGCGCAGACCCGGTCTACGTCGGCTACCGCCCGGAGCTCACCGAGCTGATGGGCCGGGCCGCGTACGCGGTGCTGGCCGGCCTGTGCGAGGAGCGGATCGCCACCAAGGGCGACCGGAAGGTGGCCCCGCA
The DNA here is from genome assembly GCF_040298605.1 of Kitasatospora sp. NPDC001527. NCBI lineage: Bacteria > Bacillati > Actinomycetota > Actinomycetes > Kitasatosporales > Streptomycetaceae > Kitasatospora > Kitasatospora sp. NPDC001527. The sequence goes on from NZ_JBEPAM010000002.1 coordinate 245,535, forward strand.
CCCGGCGGACCCGGCGAAGAAGCCGAAGGCGTCCAAGGCGAAGCAGTAGCGCCGGACCGCGAGCGGAGGAGGGGGCGGGCCCGTCCCGCCCCCTCCTCCGCTCACTTGTCGATGTCGCCGACGACGAAGAACATCGACCCCAGGATCGCCACCATGTCGGCGACCAGCGTCCCGGGCAGCAGTTCGGTGAGCGCCTGGATGTTGTTGAACGACGCCGAGCGCAGCTTCAGCCGCCACGGCGTCTTGTCGCCGCGCGACACCAGGTAGTAGCCGTTGACGCCGAGCGGGTTCTCCGTCCAGGCGTAGGTGCTGCCCTCGGGGGCCTTGAGCACCTTGGGCAGCCGCAGGTTGACCGGTCCGGGCGCGAGCTCGGCCAGCTTGTCCAGGCAGGCGTCGGCGAGGTCCAGCGCGTTGACCGTCTGCTCCAGCAGGCACTCGAAGCGCGCCAGGCAGTCGCCCTCCTCCCGGGTGACCACGGTGAGCACCCGGCGCAGTTCCTCGGAGCCGTACGCGAGGTAGGGCTCGTCGCGGCGCAGGTCGAAGTCCAGGCCGCTGGCCCGCGCGATCGGGCCGCTGACGCCGTACGCCTCGGCCTGCGCCCGGGTGAGGACTCCGACCCCGGCGGTGCGGGCGCGGAAGATCTCGTTGCCGAGCACCAGCTCCTCGAAGACCGGCAGCTGGGAGCGGACGACGGCGACGGCGGCGCGGACCCGGCCGAGCCAGCCGGCCGGCAGGTCCTCCTTCAGGCCGCCGACCCGGTTGAACATGTAGTGCATCCGGCCGCCGGAGGCCTCCTCCAGCACGTGCTGGAGGTCCTCGCGGCCGGAGAAGGCGTGGAAGATCGGGGTGATCCCGCCCAGCTCCAGGGGGTAGGAGCCGAGGAACATCAGGTGGTTGAGGACACGGTTGAGCTCGGCGAGCAGGGTGCGGATCCACACCGCGCGCTCGGGCACCTCCATGCCGAGCATGCGCTCGACGCCGAGCACCACGCCGAGCTCGTTGGAGAAGGCCGACAGCCAGTCGTGCCGGTTGGCCAGCATGATGATCTGCCGGTAGTCCCGGGCCTCGAAGAGCTTCTCGGCGCCCCGGTGCATGTAGCCGATCACCGGCTCGGCGCTGACGATGCGCTCGCCGTCCAGCACCAGCCGCAGGCGCAGCACGCCGTGGGTGGCCGGGTGCTGCGGGCCGATGTTGAGCACCATGTCGGTGGCGCCCGCCTCGCCCGTGAAGTTCTCGGCTCCCGCCCCGATGCCGACCGTGGTCTCCCTCATGGGGTGAGAGTCTGCCATCCCGGCAGCGCCTCCAGGCTCGGCGGTACCGGCATGCGGACGCTCTGTGAGAGCCAGCCGAAGGCGCCGAGCCCGGCCGGGTCGGTGAGCTCCGCGCCCTCGCCGGCCTCGCCGAGAGCCCGCAGGTAGCCGGCCGGGTCGGTGGAGGCGAGGGCGAGCGCGGGCCGGGCGCCGCTGACGCCGAGCGCCCGCAGCGCCTCGCGCTGGGTCGTCCACAGGCTGTGGAGACCGGGGACGGCGACGGCGTCCAGCGCGACGTGCGCCGTGACGTCGCAGGAGCCGTCGGGCACCGGGGCCACCTCGCGGCCGGCCCGGAAGCCGGTGCGGGTGGGGAACGGTGGGCGGCGTCCGGCGGTGTGCCCGTAGTCGACGGCGACGGCCAGCCCGCGCTCCAGGCCGGCCACCGCGTGCGCCCAGGCGGCGTCCCGGGGGGTGCCGAACTCGGCGAAGTCACCGGGGTGTTCGGCCGGCCACCAGCGGGCGGCCCAGGCCGCGTCGGCGGCGTCGACGGGGGCGCCGAGCCGCTCCTCGCCGGTCCCGGTCTCCACCTCCAGGTAGCGCAGCCGCCCGTCCTCGCCGACCTCGCCGGTGTCCAGCGGCACGTTGTCCAGCCACTCGTTGGCGAACAGCAGCCCGGTGAGCCCGCGCGGCACCTCGTCCGTCCACAGCACCTCCGCCCAGCGCCGCTCCGTCCACAGGCCTGTGGACGGAGCGGCGGGCGGCAGCGGCGGGCGGTCGGCGAGCTCGACCGCGTACACCCGCAGCCGCTCCCCCGCCTCCCGCGGCAGCCGGGCCAGCACCCCGGCGACCAGCTCGCCCCGCCCGGCCCCGACGTCCACGAAGGCCAGCTCGCGCGGACGGCCGAGCGCCGCGTCCACCTCCAGCAGCAGCCGGGCCACCGCCCGGGCGAACAGCGGCGAGGCGTGCACCGAGGTGCGGAAGTGCCCGGCGGGGCCCTCCGGCCTGCGGTAGAAGCCGCCGTCGGGTCCGTAGAGGGCGCGCTCCGTCGCGGGCGCCCACCGCATCCAGGTCATGCGGCGGGACGTTACACATCCGGTCCGCGCCCGCCCAACCCGTACGGCATCGGTACGGCGGCCTCTCCGACCTAGGGAGTAGGCCGGATCGCTCTCCCGGCGGACCTGGGGACACGTCGCGGCTGCCTAGGCTTGACCTGTGCATCGACTCAACGCCTGGCTCCGCCGTCACCCCATGGTGGTCGACTCCGCCTGGGCCGCGTTGGTGCTCCTCCTCGGCGTCCTGCCGGAGGAGGGCAGTGACAACGACGGCTGGCGCGCCGTGGTCCAGTTCGTCGTCGCCGTCGTGCTGCCGCTGCTGATGGTCTTCCGGCGCCGGTTCCCCGACCTGACGGTGGCCGCCGCGATCGTGGTCGGCCTCACCCAGGTGGCGCTCGACGTCAACCCGGCGCTCTCCAGCATCGCCTATCTGGTGTTCGCCTACACGGGTGCCGCGTTCGGCCGGCCCTGGACGTCCCGGGCGGCCCTGACCGCCGGACTGCTGGCCGGCCCGCTGGTCTTCTGGCGGCTCCACCCGATGAAGGCCACCCGGCTGCCCGACGGCGACATCAGCTACGTCGAGTACTCCGTCCCCGAGGCGCTGTTCTTCGGCGGCATGATGACCACCCCGTTCATCCTCTGCTGGGCGTGGGGGCGGCTGACCCGGGTCCGCCGGGCCTACCTGGTGGAGCTGGAGGACCGCGCGGCCCGGCTGGAGCGCGAGCGCGACGCCCAGGCCAAGGTAGCGGTCGCCGCCGAGCGGGCGCGGATCGCCCGCGAGCTGCACGACGTGGTCGCGCACAACGTCTCGGTGATGATCGTCCAGGCGGACGGCGCCGCGTACGTGCTGGACAACTCGCCCCAGCAGGCCAAGGAGGCGCTGGGCACCATCGCCTCCACCGGCCGGCAGGCGCTGGTCGAGATGCGCCGGCTGCTCGGCGTGCTGCGCAGCGCCGACAGCAAGGGCGAGGAGTACGTGCCGCAGCCGGGCGTCGAGGAGCTGCCCGAACTGCTCGACCAGGTCCGCACGGCCGGCCTGCACGTGGACTACGCGACCTCGGGCGACCCGCGCGAGCTGCCGCGCGGCGTCGAGCTGACCGTCTACCGGATCGTCCAGGAGGCGCTGACCAACGTCCGCAAGCACGGCGGCCCCGACGTGCACGCCCGGGTCGCGGTCGACTTCGGCGAGCGCGAGCTGGCCGTGCTGGTCGAGGACGACGGCCGCGGCAGCACCGACGAGCAGCTGGCCGCCGGCGGCACCGACGGCCAGGGCCACGGCCTGATCGGCATGCGCGAGCGGGTCGGCATGGTCAGCGGCAGCCTGGACGTCGGGCCGCGACCCGGCGGCGGCTTCCGGATCCGCGCCGTGCTGCCGCTCAAGGCGGCCCACTGATCCCGGGCCCGGACGCCCACCGACCCCCGCCGTTCCCCCCGAGGACCTAGGAGCCACCCTTGACCATCCGCGTGATGCTGGTCGACGACCAGGAACTGCTGCGCACCGGATTCCGGATGATCCTGCAGTCACAGGGCGACATCGAGATCGCCGCCGAGGCCGGGGACGGCGCCCAGGCCCTGGAGAAGCTCCGGCACACCGCGGTGGACGTGATCCTCATGGACGTTCGGATGCCGCGGCTGGACGGCGTGCAGGCCACCCGGCGGATCTGCCTCGCCGAGGACGGCAGCCCGCTGCCCGACGCCCCGCACGTGCTCATCCTCACCACCTTCGACCTCGACGAGTACGCCTTCGCCGCGCTCAAGGCCGGCGCCAGCGGCTTCCTGCTCAAGGACGTGCCGCCGACCGAGCTGGTGGCCGCGATCCGCGCCGTGCACGGCGGGGACGCGGTGGTCGCGCCGACCACCACCCGCCGGATGATCGACCGGTTCGCCGAGGTGCTGCCCACCCCGCAGAGCGGCCCGGGCCGCACGGACACCCTCGGCCCGCTCACCGAACGCGAGCGCGAGGTGTTCCTGCTGGTCGCCCAGGGTCTGTCGAACGGGGAGATCGCGGCCCGGCTGGTGCTCTCCGAGGCCACCGTGAAGACCCACGTCGGACGGATCCTGGCCAAGCTGAACCTGCGCGACCGCGTCCAGGCGGTGGTGCTGGCCTACGAGGCGGGCCTGATCCGCGCCGGCGCCACCGACTGACCGGGGCCGGGCGCTGACCGGATCCGCCCCTGCCCCTTCGCCTGCCCCCGTAGAATGGGCCGGTACGTCCGGTACCCCGTCAGGTGGACTGGAACGGAGCCCTTGGACAAAGGTGGACCCGTGAGTCCGTCCGACTTCGCCGACCCCGGCGAGTTCGCCCCGCTCGCCGACGGCCTCGGCGACCCGGCCGACCCCGGCAACCGCCCGGCCCGCCTCGCCGTGGGCGTGGTCGGCACCGGCCGGGTCGGCCCGGCGCTGGGCGCCGCCCTGCAGCTCGCCGGCCACAAGGTGGTCGCCGCCTCCGGGGTGTCCGCCGCCTCCCGCCGCCGCGCCGAGGCGCTGCTGCCCGGCGTGCGGATCGTCACCCCGCCGCAGGTGCTGGCCGCCGCCGACCTCGTGCTGCTCACCGTCCCCGACGACGCGCTGGCCGACCTGGTGGCCGGCCTCGCCGCGACCGGCGCCGTCCGCCCCGGCCAGCTGCTGGTGCACACCTCGGGGGCGCACGGGGTGGCCGTGCTGGAGCCGGCCACCTCGGCCGGCGCGCTGCCGCTCGCGCTGCACCCCGCGATGACCTTCACCGGCACCTCCGTCGACCTGGCCCGGCTGGCCGGCTGCCCGTTCGGGGTGACCGCCCCCGAGGAGCTGCGCCCGGTCGCCGAGGCGCTGGTGGTGGAGATGGGCGGCGAGCCCGAGTGGGTGCCCGAGGACGTCCGCCCGCGGTACCACACCGCCCTGGCGCACGGCGCCAACCACCTGGTCACGCTGGTCGCGCAGGCGATGGAGCTGCTGCGCTCGGCCGGCGTCGCCGAGCCCGGCCGGATGCTCGGCCCGCTGCTCGGCGCCGCGCTCGACAACTCGCTGCGCTCCGGCGACGCGGCCCTCACCGGCCCGGTCGCCCGGGGCGACGCCGGCACCGTGCGGCGCCACCTGGCGCAGCTCAGTACGGTGTCCCCGGACATCCCGGCCGCCTACCGGGCGATGGCCCGCGCCACCGCCCAGCGGGCCCTGGCCCACGGGACGATCGACGAAGCGTCGGCGGCTGCGCTGCTGGACGTACTGAACGAGGAGAAGCAGTAATGGCACGCGGCAAGCAGCCGGGCAAGGCCCAGCGCGCCCCGAAGGTCCACCGGGCCGTGGTCACGCACACCGTCGACGACTTCGAGGCCGCCTTCTGGCCGGACGAGCAGCCGGTGGACAACGCGGTCGTGATGACCATGGGCGCCCTGCACGAGGGCCACGCCGCACTGATCCGCGCCGCCCGCAAGCAGGTCGGCCGGGACGGCCGGGTCGCCGTCACGGTCTTCGTCAACCCGCTGCAGTTCGGCGCCGGCGAGGACCTGGAGCGCTACCCGCGCACCCTGGACGAGGACGTGCGGCTCGCCGAGGCCAACGGCGCCGACGTGGTCTTCGCGCCGTCCGTCGACGAGGTCTACCCGAACGGCGAGCCGCAGGTGCGGCTGACCGCCGGCCCGATGGGCGAGCGCTACGAGGGCGCCACCCGGCCCGGCCACTTCGACGGGGTGCTGACCGTGGTCGCCAAGCTGCTGCACATCACCGACCCGGACTTCGCCCTCTTCGGCGAGAAGGACGCCCAGCAGCTGGCGATCATCCGCCGGATGGTGGCCGACCTCGACTTCGACGTCGAGGTGGTCGGCGTGCCGACCGTCCGCGAGGAGGACGGCCTGGCGCTCTCCTCCCGCAACCGCTACCTCTCCGAGCAGGAGCGCACCAGCGCCCTCGCCCTGTCCCGGGCGCTGTTCGCCGGCCGGGACGCGGCCGCGCAGGGCCCGAAGGCCGTGCGCGAGGCCGCCGCGGCCGTACTGGACGGCGCCGAGGGAGTGGACCTCGACTACCTCGCCCTGATCGATCCGCACGACTTCACCGAGGCGCCGGACGACTTCCAGGGCGAGGCCGTGCTGGCCGTCGCCGCGAAGGTCGGTCCGACCCGCCTGATCGACAACGTCCGCATCATCGTCCGGTGATCCGGTAGTCCCACCGCTGTTCCCCTAGGCATGCACTCACAGGAGGCGTGACCCGCAATGCTCCGCACCATGCTCAAGTCCAAGATCCACCGGGCCACCGTGACCCAGGCCGACCTGCACTACGTCGGCTCCGTCACGGTGGACGAGGACCTGCTCGACGCCGCCGACCTGCTCCCCGGCGAGCTGGTCCACATCGTCGACATCAACAACGGCGCGCGGCTGGAGACGTACACCATCGCTGGCCCGCGCGGCTCCGGCGTCATCGGCATCAACGGCGCCGCCGCCCGCCTGGTCCACCCCGGCGACCTGGTCATCCTGATCGCCTACGGGCAGATGGACACCGCCGAGGCCAAGGGCTACCTGCCCAAGGTCGTCTTCGTCGACGAGCACAACCGGATCACCGGCACCGGCGGCGACCCGGCCGAGGCCGGGGAGGGCACCGGACTGCTGCGCGGGGACGCGGCGTACCGTGGCGGCAGCGGCGCCGACGACGACGCCGCGCGTTAAGGAGCCACCACGTCATGTCCGCCGTCACGCACCGCCTCACCGCCCCCGCGCCGGGCTGGACCACCGACACCGATGTCGTCGTGGTCGGCTCCGGCGTGGCCGGGCTCACCGTCGCGCTCAACGTCCGCAAGGCCGGCCTGCGGGCCATCGTGGTCACCAAGGCGATGCTGGACGACGGCTCCACCCGCTGGGCCCAGGGCGGCATCGCGGCCGCCCTGGGCGAGGGGGACACCCCCGAGCAGCACCTGACCGACACCCTGGTGGCCGGCGTCGGCCTCTGCGACGAGGACGCCGTCCGCGCCCTGGTCACCGAGGGCCCGGACGCGGTCCGCCGGCTGATCGCGGTCGGCGCCGCCTTCGACCGCGGCGAGGACGGCGCGATCCTGCTCACCCGTGAGGGCGGCCACCACCGCAACCGGATCGCGCACGCCGGCGGGGACGCCACCGGCGCCGAGATATCCCGGGCCCTGGTCGACGCCGTCCGGCGGGACCCCGAGCTGGAGCTCATCGAGCACGCCCTGGTCCTCGACCTGCTCACCGACGCCGAGGGGCACGCCGCCGGGCTGACCCTGCACGTCATGGGCGAGGGCCGGCGGGACGGCGTCGGCGCCGTCCGGGCCCGCGCGGTGGTGCTCGCCACCGGCGGCATGGGCCAGGTCTTCTCGGCCACCACCAACCCGGCGGTCTCCACCGCCGACGGCGTGGCGCTCGCGCTGCGGGCCGGCGCCGAGGTCACCGACCTGGAGTTCGTCCAGTTCCACCCCACCGTGCTCTGGCTCGGCCCGGAGGCGCAGGGCCAGCAGCCGCTGATCTCCGAGGCGGTCCGCGGCGAGGGCGCCCACCTGGTCGACGCGGACGGCGTGCGGTTCATGCTCGGGCAGCACGAGCTGGCCGAGCTGGCCCCGCGCGACATCGTCGCCAAGGCGATCACGAACCGGATGCTGCTCCAGGGCACCGATCACATGTACCTGGACGGGCGGCACTTCGGCGCCGAGATGTGGGAACGCCGGTTCCCGACCATCCTGGCGTCCTGCCGCGCGCACGGCATCGACCCCGTCGCCGAGCCGATCCCGGTCGCCCCGGCCGCGCACTACGCCTCCGGCGGGGTGCGCACCGACGACCACGGCCGCACCTCCGTCCCCGGCCTGTACGCCTGCGGCGAGGTCGCCTGCACCGGCGTGCACGGCGCCAACCGGCTGGCCTCCAACTCGCTGCTGGAGGGCCTGGTCTTCGCCGAGCGGATCGCCGCCGACCTGGCCGGCCGGCACACGGCCGGCGCCCTGCCCGAGCGCACCGTCGACGCGGCGGCGGCCCGCGCCGCCCGTCCGGTGCCGCTGCCCGCGCCCGAGGCGCGGGCCGAGATCCAGCGGCTGATGTCGCGCGGTGCGGGCGTCCTGCGCTCGGCCGCGTCGATGGCCGCCACGGCGCGGGGGCTGGCGCTGCTCGCCGAGCACGCCCGCACCGACGCCGCCGAGCAGAAGCCGGCCGACCCCCGGGTGGAGACCTGGGAGGCCGCCAACCTGCTGCTGGTCGCCGACGCGCTGGTCACCGCCGCCGCGCAGCGCGAGGAAACCCGCGGCTGCCACTGGCGCGAGGACTTCCCGGAGCGGGACGACGCGCACTGGCGGCGCCACCTGATCACCACCCTCACCGCCTCCGGCGGCCCCGTCAGCACCCCCGAGGAGCAGTAACACCATGACCGACGCGACCGACGTGACCCACCTGCACGAGCACGAGCACGAGGAGCTCCCGCTGGCCGGCGGCTGCGGCGACGGCTGCGCCTGCGGGGACGGCGAGGGCTACGAGACCGGCCTGGACCCGCAGCTCGCCGAGCTGCTGGAGGAGGCCGGGCTGGACCCGATCGAGGTCGAGGACATCGCCACCCTGGCGCTGGCCGAGGACCTCGCCGGCGGCGAGGACGTCACCTCGGTGGCGACCGTGCCGGCCGACGCCGTCGCCACCGCCGACTTCACCGCCCGCCAGGCCGGCGTGGTGGCCGGTCTGCGGATCGCCGAGGCGGTCGTCTCGCTGGTCTGCGAGGAGGAGTTCGAGGTCGAGCGGCACGTCCAGGACGGCGACCGGGTCGAGGCCGGCCAGGTGCTGCTCTCGGTCCGCTCCCGCACCCGGGACCTGCTGACCGCCGAGCGCAGCGCGCTCAACCTGCTCTGCCACCTGTCCGGCATCGCCACCGCCACCCGCGCCTGGGCGGACGCCCTGGAGGGCACCGGCGCGGTGGTCCGCGACACCCGCAAGACCACCCCGGGACTGCGCGCGCTGGAGAAGTTCGCGGTCCGCTGCGGCGGCGGCTCCAACCACCGGATGGCGCTGTCGGACGCGGCCCTGGTCAAGGACAACCACGTGGTCGCGGCCGGCGGCGTCGCCGAGGCGTTCCGCGCCGTCCGGGCCGCCTACCCGGACCTGCCGGTCGAGGTCGAGGTCGACACCCTGGAGCAGATCGCGCCGGTCCTGGAGGCCGGGGCCGACCTCGTCCTGCTGGACAACTTCACCGTCCCGCAGCTGCGCGAGGCCGTCGCCCTGGTGGCCGGCCGGGCCAAGCTGGAGGCGTCCGGCGGACTCACCCTGGCCACCGCGCGCGAGGTCGCCCAGACTGGTGTCGACTACCTGGCGGTGGGCGCGCTGACCCACTCCTCGCCGATCCTGGACATCGGCCTGGACCTGCGCGCCTGACCGGCCGCCGTTCCGCCCGCACCGCCCGTTCGTCCCCCCCGTCCGCCCGCTGGTCCTCGACGCAGAAAGCATCCGATGCTGCTCACCATCGACGTCGGCAACACCCAGACCACCCTCGGCCTGTTCGGCGGTGAAGAGGTCGTCGAGACCTGGCGGATCTCCACGGATCCGCGCCGGACGGCGGACGAACTGGCGGTGCTGCTGCACGGCCTGATGGGCTCGCAGGGCTCGCGCACCGCGATCGCCGACGCGAAGGTGGAGGGCCTGGCGATCTGCTCCTCCGTCCCCTCCGTGCTCCACGAGTTCCGCGAGGTGACGCGCCGCTACTACGGCGACGTCCCCGCGGTGATCGTGGAGCCGGGGGTGAAGACGGGCGTGCACGTCCTCATGGACAACCCCAAGGAGGTCGGCGCCGACCGCATCGTCAACGCGCTGGCCGCCAACCACCTCTACGGCGGCCCGTGCATCGTGGTCGACTTCGGCACCGCCACCACCTTCGACGCGGTCAACGCCCGCGGCGACTACGTCGGCGGCGCGATCGCCCCCGGCATCGAGATCTCGGTCGAGGCGCTCGGCAACCGCGGCGCCCTGCTGCGCAAGATCGAGCTGACCCGCCCGCGCAACGTGATCGGCAAGAACACCGTCGAGGGCATGCAGTCCGGCATCCTCTACGGCTTCGCCGGCCAGGTCGACGGCCTGGTCGACCGGATGGCCCGCGAGCTCTCCAAGGACCCGGACGACGTCCAGGTGATCGCCACCGGCGGCCTGGCCCCGCTGGTCCTCGGCGAGGCCGGCTCGATCGACGTCCACGAGCCCTGGCTCACCCTCATCGGCCTGCGGCTGGTCTACGAGCGCAACCGCCCGAGCTGAGCCCGTCGCATGTGACGCGGATCCCCCGGACGCCGTGCCGGCGCCGAACACCGGTGGCCCCGTCACCCGCCGTTTCCCGCCGGGGAGCGGTGGGCGCCGAAGGCCATGCGCGGAACCGTCGCGGCCGTCGATGACACCTGGCCGACCTGCGCCCCGCGGCGCCCCGGATCGACCGCCCGAGCGCCCGCCAGGGAAGAGGTACTCCCCTTCCCTGCCCTGGACCTCTCCAGCCGGGAGGTCGCCGATCGCGCTCCACCACCGGCTGACCAACCGTCCTTGCGGGCAACGGCCACGACTCGCGCCGCACGCGGGCGGCGAGCCGGGCGGGGGCCGGACGATTCCGGGAATCCGCCGACGCTCCCGAGGGTCGGTCAGGCAGTCTTCATCCGTGGACAGTTGGATCGACTTTCGGAACGAGGGCGGGTCGTGGCCGAGTTCGAGGAGTCGGACGTGACGCCGGAGGCGGCGGACGACGGGGTGGGCGGCGGCGAGCGGGGCATCCGGCGGCGCCGGCGGGTGCTGGTGGCGGTCATGGCGGCCGCGGTGGCGCTGGCCGGGGGCGGGGTGGCGGCCTCGACGATGATCAAGTCGCCGGCGCAGGCGGCCGCGGAGAGCGAGCCGCCGGCGCCCGACGTGCTGACGGCGGCGGTGGAGAAGCGGGTGCTGACCGACTCGGTGGTGGTCCGCGGGCAGGTGAGCGCCGGGCAGTCGGTGGACGTGGCGCCGGCCGGGGGCGGCGGGGCGGCGGGGGCCAAGCCGGTGGTGACCAGGCTGCCGGCCAAGGCCGGCGACCAGGTGCGGGCCGGGCAGTCGGTGCTGGAGGTGGCGGGGCGGCCGGTGTTCCCGCTGCGCGGCGACCTGCCGGTGTACCGGGACCTCAAGCCGGGCGCCACCGGACAGGACGTCAAGCAGCTCCAGCAGGCCCTGAAGGAGCTGGGGTTCGACTCCGGCGGCGATGCCGAGGGCACCTTCGGCGCAGGCACCAAGGAGGCGGTGAAGGCGTTCTACGCGGCGCGCGGCTACGACCCGCTGCCCGCCGCGCCGGACGGGGACGCCCAGGTGACCGCCGCCCAGGACGCGGTCACCGGCGGCGAGCGCGCGCTGGCGGACGCCAGGGACGCGCTGAGGCTGGCGAGGAAGCGCCACGACGACGCGGTGGCGGCCGACCGGCAGCAGTCCCGACAGCAGGCGCAGCAGAGCGCCGCACCGGCCACGGGCGCGGCGACGGGGGCGGCCACCGGCGGCGCGGCCCCGGCCCCGGTCGGGGAGAGCCCCGTCGACGCGGCCCGCACCGCCGTCGACACCGCCCGGAAGCAGGTGACCCGGGCCACCGAGGACCTCGCCAAGCTGCGGAAGAAGGTGACGGACGCGAAGGCCTCCACCGGCCCGATGGTCCCGGCCGCCGAGCTGCTGTTCCTCTCCGGTTTCCCCGCCCGGGTGGACTCGGTGGCCGGCCGGATCGGCGGCGAGGTGTCCGGCAAGGTGCTGACCGTCTCGGCCGGGGCGCTGGTGGTCAAGGGCGGTCTGACCATCGCCGACAAGGGCCTGGTGCGTCCCGGCCAGGTGGTGGAGATCCTCTCCGAGGTGACCGGCGTCAAGGCCGCCGGCACGGTCGGCGCGGTGGCCGACACCCCGGGGGACGGCCAGCCGGCCGCGGCCGCGCCGGGCGCCGGGGCGGGCGGCGGCCAGAACCCGGCCCCCGTCCAGGGCGGTGCGGCGAGCGGCTACGCGATGGTGGTCCAGCCGGACGCGCCGCTGGACCCGCGGCTGGCCGGCCAGGACGTCCGGCTGACCGTGCAGGCCGCCTCCTCGGCCGGCCCGGTGCTGGTGGTCCCGCTGTCGGCGGTCTCCGCGACGGCGGACGGCAGGACGGTGGTGACGGTTTACGAGAACGGGCAGCGCCGCCGGGTGGAGGTCACCCCGGGGACGGTCGGCGGCGGCAGCGCCGAGGTCCGGCCGCTGACCGGGGGCACGCTGAAGCCGGGCGACCGGGTGATCGTCGGCGTCAAGGACGCCACCGGGGCGGGCGCCAGGTGACCGGCGTCGTCGGCACCGGGCCGGGCGCCCCCGTCATCGAGTTCCGCCAGGTCGGCCTGACCTACCCGGGGCCGCCCCCGGTGACCGCGCTGAAGCCGTGCGACCTCACGATCGCCCCCGGCGAGTACGTCACCGTGGTCGGCCCGTCCGGCTCCGGCAAGTCCACCTTCCTGAACATCGCCGGGCTGCTGGACGCCCCCACCACCGGCCAGTACCTGCTGGACGGCATCGACACCGGCTCCCTCCCGGACTCCGACCGCACCGCGCTGCGCGGGCGCCGGATCGGCTTCGTCTTCCAGTCCTTCCACCTCCTGCCGCACCGCTCGGCGACCGAGAACGTGGCGCTGGCGATGCTCTACACGGCCGGCCGGGGCCGGCGCGGCGCCGGGCGGCGCGAGCCGGCCCGGGCGGCGCTGGCCCGGGTGGGCCTCGGCCACCGGCTGGACGCCCTGCCGACCCGGCTGTCCGGCGGCGAGCGGCAGCGGGTGGCGATCGCCCGGGCGCTGGTCGGCCGGCCCTCGCTGCTGCTCTGCGACGAGCCGACCGGCAACCTGGACACCGGCACCGCCGAGTCGGTCCTGGCCCTGCTGGACGAGCTGCACGCGCAGGGCCTGACGGTGCTGCTGATCACCCACGACCCGCAGGTGGCCGCCCGCGGCCGGCGGACGGTGGCGATCCGGGACGGCGTGCTGCGCGAGGAGGTGGCCGCGGCATGAGCATCCGGCCGACCCGCCGCCGCGACCGGGTGGTCGAGCCGTCCCGGCTCCCGCTGCGCGACCTGCTCGCCGAGGCGCTGGCCGGCGTCCTCCAGCGGCCGGCCCGCTCGGCGCTGACCGGTCTGGGCACCGTCCTCGGGGTGGGCACCTTCGTGGCCGTCCTGGGGCTGACCGCGACCGCCTCCTCGCAGATCGACTCCCGGTTCAGCGTGCTGAGCGCGACCGAGGTGAGCGTCGAGGACACCGGCGGCGCCCGCCCCGAGCTGGTGCGCCTGGCCTTCCCGGCCGACGCCGACGCGCGCATCGAGCGGCTGAACGGGGTCGAGGCGGCCGGCGTCTACTGGCCGGTGGGCCGGGCCTCCGGCACCGTCCGGGCCGCGCCGGTGGGCCGGCAGGGCGGTGGCGAGCAGGTCTCGGTGGTGGCCGCCTCGGCCGGGGTGCTGAAGGCCGCCGAGCCGCACCTGGTGCAGGGCCGGACCTTCGACGGCTGGCACGACTCCACCGGCCGGCAGGTGGCGGTGATCGGCGCGGCGCTGGCGGCCCGGCTGGGGATCACCACGCTGGACACCCAGCCGGCGATCTTCCTGGAGAACAAGCCGTTCACGGTGATCGGCATCGTCGACGACGTGAAGCGCATGGCGGACCTGCTGCTCTCGGTGACGGTGCCGCGCGGGGCCGCCGCCCGCCTCTGGGGCGAGCCGGACCGCGACCGGGCCAAGATGATCATCTCGACCAGGATCGGCGCGGCCCGGCAGATCGCCGAGGAGGCCCCGCTCGCCCTGGACCCGGCCCACCCCGAGTACTTCGAACCGGTCCCGCCGCCGGACCCGCGCACCCTCCGCTCCGACGTCACCTCCGACCTCGACCAGCTGTTCCTGCTGCTGGCCGGCATCTGCCTGGTGATCGGCGCGGTGGGCATCGCCAACACCACCCTGGTCGCCGTCCTGGAGCGGACCGGCGAGATCGGCCTGCGCCGGGCGCTGGGCGCCCGCGGCCGCCACATCACCGGCCAGTTCCTCTCCGAGTCGGCCTCGCTGGGGCTGGTCGGCGGCCTGGTGGGCACCTCGCTGGGCGTGCTGACGGTGCTCGGGGTGGCGCTGGCCCGGGACTGGACGCCGGTGGTCGACCCGGCGACGGTGGCGGCAGCGCCGGTGATCGGCCTGCTCACCGGACTGCTGGCCGGGGTCTACCCGGCCTGGCGGGCGGCCCGGATCCAGCCGGCGGAGGCGCTGCGCCGCTGAGCCGCCCGGCGCGGTCCGGGCCCCGCCCCGGAGGCGAGCGGGCGAGTGACGCGTGGCGTCGGCGCGAGGTTACCGACAAATCGGATATTCCTCACGTAGTGTCAACCCATGCCTACGCCACACGGATCGCGCGGCGGCATGGCCTTCAGCGCCGACGAAGTCCGCGTGCTGCGCCGCGCCCTCGCCCAAGCCCTGCACCCCTCCGTCCCCGTCCACCTCCAGTTCCCCGGCCGCCCGGCGCACGCCGACGCGGGCGCGGCGCTGTGGGCCGAGGACGTCCAGGACGCGCTGCGCCTGACCGAGGCGATCGACGAGGCCGTCCAGGAGGGCGGCCGGCTGCGCGCCTTCCTGCTCGCCGACCTCGCCCGCTACCGGGCCGCTCTGCCCGGCACCGCCACCGGCTACCTGGAGCGGTTGGAGGAGGCGGTGACCGACGGCTACCTCCCCGGGCCGGAGGACCTCACCGCGCTGCGCGGACTGAGCCGCCAGCCCTGCGGGCAGGGCGAGCGCTCCCGCCGCTCCCGGCTGGCCGGGCGCTGCCACGCGCTGGCCGAGGCGGCCGTGCGCGAGCGGCTCGCCCTCACCACCGGCCAGCGCCACCTCGTCGCCGTACCGAGCCCCGCCGCTCCCCCGAGCTCTCCCCCCATCCCCGTTGGCACCCCTGTTGGAGGACGGATCCCGATGAGCAGCACCGAGCCCCCCGTCGAGCAGTCCGCCGACCCCCGCGCCCCCCAGGAGCGGCAGCCCGCCCGGCCGCACCGGATGCCCACTCCCGCCGAGCTGTTCGGCCGCCGCCCCAAGCCGGCCGCCCGCCCGGCCGCACCGGAGGCACCCGAGGACCTGGAGCTGGCCACCGGCACCGGCTGAGCCCGCCCCGCCAGCGCCTCCCGGGGAGGCCGCGCCGGTTCCGACCGGCCCGGCCTCCCCGTTCCCGTGCCCGGCGGCCCCGGCCGCACCGCGCGGCACGGTAATCCCGTGGCGGAGCACCGGTCCGGGCTGGCTACCCTGGTGGGGTGAGCGATCAGAGCCCCATCCCCGCGACCGACGACCTTCCCGAGCAGATGCGCGTCCGGCGCGAGAAGCTGGACCGGCTCCGGGCCGCCGGCGTCGACCCCTACCCGGTCGGCTTCCCCCGGACCAGCACCATCGCCGACCTCCGGGCCAAGCACCCGGACCTCGCCCCGGACACCGCGACCGGCGAGCGGGTCGGCATCACCGGCCGGGTGATCCTCTCCCGCACCGGCGGCAAGCTCTGCTTCGCCACCCTGCGCGACGGCTCCGGCGACCTCCAGGTGATGCTCTCCCTGGACAAGCTGGGCGAGGAGCGGCTGTCGGCCTGGAAGTCCGACATCGACCTCGGCGACCAGGTCGGCGTCGAGGGCGAGGTGATCACCTCCCGGCGCGGCGAGCTGTCCGTGATGGTGGACCGCTGGGAGCTCACCGCCAAGTGCCTGCGCCCGCTGCCGGACAAGCACAAGGGCCTGACCGACCCGGAGGCCCGGGTCCGCCAGCGGTACGTCGACCTGATCGTCAACCCCGAGGCCCGCGAGATCCTCCACCTGCGGTCCAAGGTGGTCCGCTCGATCCGCCGCACCTACGAGGAGCGCGGCTACATCGAGGTCGAGACCCCGATGCTGCAGCCGGTGCACGGCGGCGCCAACGCGCGGCCGTTCAAGACGCACATCAACGCGTACGACATCGACCTCTACATGCGGATCGCCCCCGAGCTGTACCTCAAGCGGCTGGTGGTCGGCGGCGCGGAGAAGGTCTTCGAGATCAACCGCAACTTCCGCAACGAGGGCGCGGACTCCACCCACAACCCCGAGTTCACCTCGCTGGAGTCCTACGAGGCCTACGGCGACTACGACACCCAGGCCGAGCTGATCCGGGCGACCATCGTCAACGCCGCCCGGGACGCGCTGGGCACCACGGTGATCCGGGGCCTGGACCCGCACGGCGTGGAGCACGAGATCGACCTCGCCGAGCCCTGGGAGGAGATCAGCGTCTACCCGGGCATCTCCGCCCGGCTGGGCGCCGAGGTCACCCCGGAGACCGGTGTCGAGGAGCTGCGCAAGCTGGCCGCCGAGCACGGCATCCCCTTCGAGAAGGAGTGGGGCCACGGCCAGATCGTGCTGGAGATGGTCGAGCGCCTGCTGGAGGAGAACGCCGTCCGGCCGACCTTCCTCAGGGACTACCCGACCGAGGTCTCCCCGCTGACCCGCCAGCACCGCTCGGTCCCGGGCGTGGCCGAGAAGTGGGACCTGGTGATCTTCGGCACCGAGATCGGCACCGCCTACTCCGAGCTGGTCGACCCGGTCGAGCAGCGCGCCCGCCTCACCGCGCAGTCCCTGCTGGCGGCCGGCGGCGACGTCGAGGCGATGCAGGTCGACGAGGACTTCCTGCGGGCCCTGGAGTACGCGATGCCGCCCACCGGCGGCCTCGGGCTCGGGGTGGACCGCCTGATCATGCTGCTCACCGGCAAGAACATCCGGGAGACCGTGCTCTTCCCGCTGGTGAAGCCGGAGCCCAAGGCGTCCGCCGGTGCGGCGGAGAAGACCGAGGAGGAGTGACCTGATGGACTACGTCAGCGCGATCGTCCCGCCGCTGGTCATGGCGATCGGCTTCGGCTTCCTGGTGCGGGCCATCATCCGTACCCAGGGCGGGGCCCAGAAGGCCAAGGAGGACGCGGTCGACTGACCCGTCGGCCGCCCGCGAGACCACGCGCCGCCATTCCCGGATTCCGGGGGTGGCGGCGCGCCGGTTTGGCGGCACTTCACAAGATTTGCCCCATTCACTCCCTATCCTGGCCGGACTATGGTCCGGCAACTCGGCGAACTTGAGAACGCCATCATGACCCGGGTGTGGCGGTGGAACCGACCGGTCACGGTTCGCGAGGTTCTCCTGGATCTGCGGTCGGAACGCGATATCGCGTACACCACGGTGATGACCGTCCTGGACAAGCTGCACAGAAAGGGCTGGCTCCGCCGCGAGCGCGCGGGGCGGGCCTATCGATATGAACCGGTCTCCTCGCGCGAGGCGTACACGGCGGCCCTGATGAACGACGCGTGGGCCACGAGCGACAATCCCGCCGCGGCCCTGGTGCACTTCTTCGGCCTGATGTCGCCCGAGCAGCGGGAGGCACTGCGGGACGCCTTGCGGGTGGCCGCTCTGTCCCCGTCCGATCCGGCCGCCCCGGATTCCCCGGAGAGCGGACCGGATACCGGGGAGACCCGATCGGGGCCGGCACGATAACGTCCCGCCATGGAGGTCACCATCCGCCGGGCGCGGACCACGGACGTGCGGGCCGTACGCGGGCTCGTCGACGCGTACTCGCGCGACGGGATTCTGCTCGACAAGCCCACCGTCACACTGTTCGAATCGGTGCAGGAGTTCTGGGTCGCGGAACGCGACGACGACGGGACGGTGGTCGCCTGCGGCGCGCTGCACGTGATGTGGGAGGACCTCGCCGAGGTCCGCACCCTCGCCGTCGACCCGTCCTGCCGCGGTCACGGAGTGGGACACCTGCTGCTGGAGAAGCTGCTGCAGACCGCCCGCTGGCTCGGCGTCCGTCGGATTTTCTGCTTGACGTTCGAGGTCGCCTTCTTCGCGAAACACGGTTTCGTGGAGATCGGGGAGCTCCAGGAAACCGATGATGGTACGACAGACCCGGCGGCGATCGCTACGGATGTCTATGAAGAACTTCTCCGCTCGTACGATGAAGGTGTCGCCGAGTTCCTCGACCTGGAGCGGGTGAAGCCCAACACACTGGGCAACTCGCGCATGCTGCTGCACCTGTGAGCCGCCCCCGGACGGCCAGGGGTTTGTGTTTTCCGGAGAAAGGCGCTTTCCTTTCCTTAGGCAATGGGTCGTTTAGCGGAAAGGGAAGCCCGTGGCACAGAGGGTGCAGGTCATTCTTGAAGACGATCTCGACGGCGGGTCGGCGGACGAGACGGTCACGTTCGCGCTCGACGGCGTTGCCTACGAGATCGACCTGAAGAGCGCCAACGCGGACAAGCTCCGCGGTCTGCTGGCGCCGTACGTCGAGAAGGGGCGCAAGCAGAGCGGTCGCCTCGCCGGCACCCGCCGGGCCGGCCGCGGCGCCGCCCCGCGTCCGTCCGGCAGCGTCCCGGACACCGCGAAGATCCGCGCGTGGGCCAAGGAGCAGGGCCTGGAGGTCAACGACCGCGGCCGCGTCCCCAGCAACGTGCGCGAGGCCTACGAGAAGGCCAACGCGTCCTGAACCGGGCGACGCCCGGCCGCCGGGACGGGTGCGGGGTTCCGGGGGCCGCTTGAGCGTCCGCGGCACACGCGCGGGGCGTGGAGGGAACCCCTCCGCGCCCCGCGCCGCACACCCGGGACGGGGCCGGCCGCCGAACCCGGGACGGCCCCGGCTGCCCGTTCGGGCAGCGGGCCGGGGTCCGGTCCGGGCGGCGCGACGGCCGTGGCCTGTGCGACGCTGTAAGGGCGGAACGGCACCGCGGACGGTGCCCGGGCGGCGTACCGGCCGCCCGGCCGCGACTGATCCGCCGTCAGCGGCGGCCCGACTTCTCGCCAGGCGAACACCGTCACCGCGGAAACTGCGCGAGAACCGCCCCGATACCGGGTATGAATGCAGAGGGACGGGGTCCGTGGCTCCGCCCGGGGCAGGACGCGTGACCGGTCGGCCACCCACCGGCAGCGTCGCGGCGGAGGTTGTTCGCCGATGGCGTAGCGGTATCCGGTGCATCCGGCCCGCGTGCGGGAACACCGTCTCCCAGCATCGGGTTGGGATTGGTGTCGGCTGGTCGCGCAGCATCTCGCTCCCCTACGAGGGAGTGAATCCGTGGGCCGCGCCGCTGAGCGGGACTAGCATGCGGAAGGACAGGGCGGGGACGGACCCCGAACTGCCCGACCGCTCTGAGGAGCGATAAACGATGTTCGAGAGGTTCACCGACCGCGCGCGGCGGGTTGTCGTCCTGGCTCAGGAAGAAGCCCGGATGCTCAACCACAACTACATCGGCACCGAGCACATCCTCCTGGGTCTGATCCACGAGGGTGAGGGTGTCGCCGCTAAGGCCCTGGAGAGCCTCGGGATTTCTCTTGAGGCCGTTCGCCAGCAGGTCGAGGAGATCATCGGCCAGGGCCAGCAGGCCCCGTCCGGTCACATTCCCTTCACCCCCCGGGCGAAGAAGGTCCTGGAGCTGTCGCTCCGGGAGGCCCTGCAGCTCGGCCACAACTACATCGGCACCGAGCACATCCTGCTCGGCCTGATCCGCGAGGGCGAGGGCGTCGCCGCCCAGGTCCTGGTGAAGCTGGGCGCCGACCTCAACCGGGTCCGCCAGCAGGTCATCCAGCTGCTCTCCGGCTACCAGACCCCCGGCGGCAAGGAGTCGGCCACGGCCGGCGGGCCCGCCGAGGGCACCCCGTCGACCTCGCTGGTCCTCGACCAGTTCGGCCGCAACCTCACCCAGGCCGCCCGCGAGGCCAAGCTCGACCCGGTGATCGGGCGCGAGAAGGAGATCGAGCGGGTCATGCAGGTGCTGTCCCGCCGCACCAAGAACAACCCGGTGCTGATCGGTGAGCCCGGCGTCGGCAAGACCGCCGTCGTCGAGGGCCTGGCCCAGGCGATCGTCAAGGGCGAGGTCCCGGAGACGCTCAAGGACAAGCAGCTCTACACGCTGGACCTGGGCGCCCTGGTGGCCGGCTCCCGCTACCGCGGTGACTTCGAGGAGCGCCTGAAGAAGGTCCTCAAGGAGATCCGCACCCGCGGCGACATCATCCTGTTCATCGACGAGCTGCACACCCTGGTCGGCGCGGGCGCCGCCGAGGGCGCCATCGACGCCGCCTCGATCCTCAAGCCGATGCTGGCCCGCGGTGAGCTGCAGACCATCGGTGCCACCACGCTCGACGAGTACCGCAAGCACCTGGAGAAGGACGCCGCGCTGGAGCGCCGCTTCCAGCCGATCCAGGTCGCCGAGCCGTCGCTGCCGCACACCATCGAGATCCTCAAGGGCCTGCGCGACCGCTACGAGGCCCACCACCGGGTCTCCATCACGGACGCCGCCCTGGTCGCCGCCGCCACCCTGGCCGACCGGTACATCTCGGACCGCTTCCTGCCGGACAAGGCCATCGACCTGATCGACGAGGCCGGCTCCCGGATGCGCATCCGCCGGATGACCGCGCCGCCGGACCTGCGCGAGTTCGACGAGAAGATCGCCGACGTGCGCCGCGAGAAGGAGAGCGCGATCGACGCGCAGGACTTCGAGAAGGCCGCGTCCCTGCGCGACGACGAGAAGCAGCTCCTGCAGGCCAAGGCCAAGCGCGAGAAGGAGTGGAAGGCCGGCGACATGGACGTCGTCGCGGAGGTCGACGAGGAGCTCATCGCCGAGGTCCTGGCCACCGCCACCGGCATCCCGGTCTTCAAGCTGACCGAGGAGGAGACCTCCCGGCTGCTGCGCATGGAGGACGAGCTGCACAAGCGCGTCATCGGCCAGAAGGACGCCATCAAGGCGCTCTCCCAGGCCATCCGGCGCACCCGTGCGGGCCTCAAGGACCCGAAGCGCCCCGGCGGCTCGTTCATCTTCGCCGGCCCGTCCGGCGTCGGTAAGACCGAGCTCTCCAAGACGCTCGCCGAGTTCCTCTTCGGCGACGAGGACGCGCTGATCGCCCTCGACATGTCGGAGTTCTCGGAGAAGCACACCGTCTCCCGGCTCTTCGGTTCGCCCCCCGGCTACGTGGGCTACGAGGAGGGCGGCCAGCTGACCGAGAAGGTGCGCCGCAAGCCGTTCTCCGTCGTCCTCTTCGACGAGGTGGAGAAGGCCCACCCGGACATCTTCAACTCGCTGCTGCAGATCCTGGAGGACGGTCGTCTGACCGACTCCCAGGGCCGCGTGGTCGACTTCAAGAACACCGTCATCATCATGACGACCAACCTCGGCACCCGGGACATCTCCAAGGGCTTCAACCTGGGCTTCGCGGCCCAGGGCGACACCCAGACCGGGTACGAGCGGATGAAGGCGAAGGTCGGCGAGGAGCTCAAGCAGCACTTCCGCCCCGAGTTCCTGAACCGCGTCGACGACATCGTCGTCTTCCACCAGCTGTCCGAGGACGACATCATCCAGATCGTCGACCTCATGATCGCCAAGGTGGACGAGCGGCTCAAGGACAAGGACATGGGCCTGGAGCTCAGCGTCGAGGCCAAGAAGCTGCTGGCCAAGCGCGGCTACGACCCGATCCTGGGCGCCCGGCCGCTGCGCCGGACCATCCAGCGCGACATCGAGGACCACCTCTCCGAGAAGATCCTCTTCGGCGAGCTGCGGGCCGGCCACATCGTGGTCGTCGGGGTCGAGGGCGAGGGCAAGGACGCGAAGTTCACCTTCCGCGGCGAGGAGAAGTCCGCGGTCGCGGACACCCCGGCCGCCGTCGCCTCGCCGGGTCCCGACCTGACGAAGTAGCAACATTTAACAGATAACAGCAAACAGTTCGGGCCCCCGGCGTTCGCGCCGGGGGCCCGAACCGTTTTCCGGAACAGATCCGAACGTGTGATCCGGCCCACGAAGGGGCAGGTGGGGGGCCGAATGGGGGGCCGGTGCGGATGCGACCCAAAGTGCAGTCATCTTTAATGTCAATGTTGTTGACAGTGCGTCAGCTGATACGAAGTCGCGGAGCATAGCGCTGTAGCCATGTCACGGTCAAGGTCTATCTTTTCCGTCCACGCTTGGATCAAATGACGTCCACCTGTCTTTCATTGGTTTACCGGAAGGCCAAGAGCCGGACGGTTTGGGGAGGACGTCACAACGTTGAAGATGACCAGGAAAGCCGCTTCGGTCGCCTCGGCCGCAGCGGTCATAGCCGCGCTCGGCGCGGGGCTGCTGCCGGGCACGGCCGTCGCCGCCGGCTCCGCCCCCGTTCCGACGGACCCGGCCGACGCAGTCCAGACCAGCACTGAGCACAACCTGCCGGGCCCGCTGACCGAGAAGGTCGAGGCCGAGCAGAAGGCCGCCACCGAGCAGCTGCTCGCCGGCACCGCCAAGGTCGAGCAGCACGGCGGCAGCTCCAGCATCAAGCTGGGCAAGGACAAGTACGTCGAGCTGGCCCGCGAGCGCACGGACAAGATCTTCACCATCCTGGTGGAGTTCGGCGACCAGGTGGACAACACCACCACAACGCCGGACGGCAAGATCAAGTACGGCGGCACCCCCGGCCCGCAGCGCAACCAGATCGAGAAGCCCGACGCGGCCACCAACAACTCGACGCTCTGGCAGGCCGACTACAACCAGCAGCACTACCAGGACCTGTACTTCAGCAAGACCCAGGACTCGCTGAAGACCTACTACGAGAAGCAGTCCTCGGGCCGCTACTCGGTGGACGGTCAGGTCACCGACTGGGTGAAGGTCAAGTACAACGAGGCCCGCTACGGCTCGGACTACTGCGGCCAGCACGTCTGCGCCAACGCGCAGGACCTGATCCGCGACGCGATCGACACCTGGGTCGCCGACCAGAAGGCCAAGGGCCAGACGGACGAGCAGATCAAGGCCACCATCGCGCAGTACGACCAGTGGGACCGGTACGACTTCAACCACAACGGCAACTTCAACGAGCCGGACGGTTACATCGACCACTTCCAGATCGTGCACGCCGGTGAGGACCAGTCGGCGGGCGGCGGCAAGCAGGGTACTGACGCCCTGTGGGCCCACCGTTCGTACGTCTACGGCACCGGCGCCGGCTCCACCGGTCCGGCCGACAACAAGCTGGGCGGCACCCCGGTCGGCGGCACCGGCGTCTGGGTCGGCGACTACACCATGCAGCCCGAGAACGGCGGCCTCGGTGTCTTCGCCCACGAGTACGGCCACGACCTCGGTCTGCCGGACCTCTACGACACCTCCGGCAGCGGCATCGACAACTCGGTCGGCTTCTGGTCGCTGATGTCGTCGGGCTCCTGGCTGGGCGAGGGCAAGAACTCGATCGGCGACATGCCGAACGACCTCGACGCCTGGAGCAAGCTCCAGCTCGGCTGGCTGAAGTACGACAAGGCCAAGGCCGGCACCGAGTCGACCCACCACATCGGCCCGGCGGAGTACAACAGCAAGCTCCCGCAGGCGCTCGTCGTCGACCTGCCGAAGAAGTCCGTCACCACCACCGTCAACAAGCCCTACGCGGGCGCCAACGAGTGGTGGAGCGGCAGCGCGGACGACCTGAACGTCTCGCTGACCCGTGACGTCGACCTGACCGGCAAGACCTCGGGCTCCCTGTCGGCCAAGGCCTGGTACGACATCGAGCAGGACTTCGACTACGGCTACGCCGAGGTCTCCGCCGACGGTGGCACCACCTGGACCGCCCTGAACGGCACCTTCAACGGCGTCGCGCTGCCGAAGGACCCCTCGGGCAACGCCTCGCTGACCGGCAACTCGGGCGACAAGTGGGGCGACCTCGTCCTCCCGCTGGACGCCTACGCCGGCAAGGCCGTCAAGGTCCGCTTCCGCTACGTCACCGACGGCGGCCTGCACCTCAAGGGCCTGGCCCTGGACGAGCTCGCGGTGACCGCCGACGGCGCCACCGTGTTCACCGACGGCGCCGAGAACGGCGACAACGGCTGGACCGCCAAGGGCTTCTCCCGCACCACCGGGTCCTTCACCAAGGACTACAACCAGTACTACATCGCGGAGAACCGCCAGTACGTCTCGTACGACCGCACCCTCAAGGTCGGCCCGTACAACTTCGGCTTCGCCGACAAGCCGCTCTGGGTCGAGCACTACCCGTACCAGCCCGGTCTGCTGATCTGGTACTGGGACGAGTCGCAGAGTGACAACAACGTCACCAACCACCCGGGCCAGGGTCTGATCCTGCCGGTCGACTCGCACCCGAGCCCGCTGAAGTGGAAGGACGGCACGCTGATGCGCCCGCGCATCAACGGCTACGACTCCACCTTCGGCTCCCGCAAGACCGACTCCCTGACCCTGCACCGCGCCGGCGTCGAGACGGTCGTCCCGCGGGCCAAGGGTGTCGACGAGTTCTCCGACCTGAAGTCGTACTGGTCGAAGGACAACCCGTACAGCAGCGTCATCGTCCCGAAGACGGGCACCAGCATCGAGGTCGAGAACGAGTCCTCGAACTACCTGGAGACCTGGATCCGCGTCCGCCCGGTCGACAACTGATCGACCGGCTCTGACGCCCGGTCCATGACCAGGCACCGCTGAGCCGATCCGGCCCGCTCCCGCACCCGCGGGGGCGGGCCGGATTCCTTCTGCCCGGCTCCGCCTGCTGGCCGGCATGAGCGCTCCAAACCCGCCCCGCGGGTGGTGCTGCTCACAAGCCGCGGGACCGGTACGAGCGGCGGTAGTAGCCCGACCGGGCGAGGCTCGGCGGCCGCCTTCCCGTGAACGGACGATCCGACCGCATGATCGTTACTCCGTCGGTTTGAATTCACGGGCCGAGGATGACTACACGCCGTAGTACGTCACACGGTTTGGGGCTCCGCTCGGTGACGGTTACACCTGAGTGGTCCCCGCTCAGCACGCCCGAACGGCTCAGCGTGCTGCCCCCGTACGTTCATGAGGTCGAGCTCCGATGCCTTCCGTCCCGCCTCTGGGGCCGGCCCTGTGCCGGCTCGCCGACTCCTTCCTCCGGCAGACCGGCCGCACCCACTCCACCACCGCCGCCGCGGCCGGTGCGGCCGTGCTGACCGGCGCCCTGCTCCTCACCACCACGGGCAGCGCCTCGGCGCAGACCATCGCCCCGACCACCCCCGGCAGCTCGGCGTTCACCGCGCCGCACGGGGCGGTGAACGCTCCGGTGCTGGTCCAGGTCGCGGGCCCGAGCCCGTACACGCTGCCGTCCGAGCAGGCCTCGGCCCAGGAGTACGTGGCGGTCGCGGCCAACCTGCTGCCCGCGCAGGCCGCCGTGCCGGCGCCCGTCGCGGAGCCGCAGCCGCAGCCGGAGCCGGAGCCGGAGCCCGCGCCCGTCGAGCCCGCGCCGGCCCCCGCCCCGGAGCCCGCACCCGAGCCCACCCCGGCCCCGGCGCCCGCCCCGCAGTGGTCCGCGCCGGTCCCGGGCGCGCCGACCAGCAACCCCTACGGCGTGCGCAACCCGCACTACGCGGCCGGGTACCACACCGGCGTGGACTTCGCGGTCCCCCAGGGCACCCCGCTGCTCGCGGTCGGCAACGCCACCGTGGTGTCGGCCGGCTGGGACGGCGCGTACGGCAAGGAGGTCGTCCTGCGGCTGGCGGACGGCCGGTACGCCCAGTACGCCCACATGTCCTCGCTGTCGGTCTCGGCGGGCCAGCGCGTCGCGGCCGGGCAGCAGATCGGCCGCTCCGGCAACACCGGCAACTCGACCGGTCCGCACCTGCACTTCGAGATCCGCTCGGCCAACCAGTACGGCAGGGTGATCAACCCGATCGCCTACCTGTCCGGGCACGGGGTCACCGACTTCTGATCCCCCGTCCGGGGGACCCGCCGCCTCCCCCGGACGCTCAGTCCGTCGGCGCGGGCCTGCCGATCAGCCGGCAGATCTCCAGCGCGACGTGCTGGGCGGCCTCGACCGCCTCCTCCCGGGTGGGCTCCGCTACCCGCGTCCCGCCGGCCGGGCACTCGGCCTCGGGCCGCTTGTCCTCGGGCCGCTTGTCCTGGTGCAGCAGGAAGAGGGCGGAGTTGATGGTGAACAGGGACATCGCCGCGCGCAGCCGGTCCTCGAAGCTCGCCTCCGGACCGTGCACCAGCCGGACCAGCGCGATCATGCTGTCCCGGAACTCCCGCCCGGCCTGCAGGTCGCGCAGCGCGGGCTGGTTCTCCTGGAAGAAGCGCAGCAGCGGCGCCCGCTCGGACATCCCGGCCGCGAACCGGCGGATCAGCTCGTCCCGGACGTCGGGCGTCCAGGTCTGCTCGCGCCCCCAGGCGATGAGCTCGTGGATCGGCGCGGCGGTGGCCGTCACGATGCCCTGGACGATGTCTTCCTTGGTCTTGAAGTGGTAGTAGAGCGCCGCCTTGGTGACGCCGAGGCGGTCGGCGATCTCCCGCAGCGAGGTGCGCTCGTAGCCGTGCTCGGAGAAGAGCTCCAGAGCGACGGCGACGATGCGCGCCCGGGTGTCGCTGCGGGGGCTGTGCGTCGTGCCCATCGCCTGCCTCTGACTGCGTCGTGGTTCGGTCTCCGCGCCGGCCGACGACCGCCGCGGCGTAGCGACGGGCACCTGACCGGCGACCGCTTTTTCGTTCATTCTCCCTGCCCGGCGCGCCCGCCGAAAAACTGGCTTGACGACCGGCTAGTGAACAACCTACCGTGCCGACGGTCCACAAACTAGCCGGGCGACAAGTAAGGAGGCCCCCGCAGGCCGCGCCGGTCGCCCGACGTCCTGTTCCGGGAGACACCCACCCATGTCACACCCCAAGGCCGACACCGGCTCCCCCGAGAAGAAACCGGCCGAGGAGGAACAGCCCCGCTCGGCCCGTGAGATCCGCCTGGTCATGATCGGCCTGGTGGTCACCATGCTGCTCGCGATGCTCGACGGCCTGATCGTCGGCACCGCGATGCCGACCATCGTCGGCGAGCTCGGCGGCGCCGAGCACCTGTCGTGGGTGGTCACCTCGTACACCCTGGCGACCGCCGCCTCCACCCCGATCTGGGGCAAGCTCGGCGACCTCTACGGCCGCAAGGGCACCTTCCTCACCTCGATCGTGATCTTCCTGGCCGGCTCGGCGCTCTCCGGCCTCTCCCGGGACATGACCGAGCTGATCGGCTTCCGCGCCCTGCAGGGCCTGGGCGCCGGCGGTCTGATGGTCGGCGTGATGTCGATCATGGGTGCGCTCGTCCCGCCGCGCGACCGCGGCAAGTACCAGGGCATGTTCGCCGCGGTGATGGCCCTCGCCACCATCGGCGGTCCGCTGGTCGGCGGCTTCATCACCGACCACCTGAACTGGCGCTGGACCTTCTACATCAACCTGCCGCTCGGCGCCGTCGCGCTCGCCGTCGTCGTGGTCACGCTGAAGCTGCCGAAGGTCCGCAGCAAGGCCCGGATCGACTACCTCGGCGCGCTGCTGCTCACCACCGGCATCACCGCGCTCACCCTGATCACCACCTGGGGCGGGCAGGAGTACGCCTGGGGCTCGAAGCAGATCCTCGGCCTGGCCGCGCTGGCCGCGGCCACCCTGATCGGCTTCTGCTACGTCGAGCAGCGGGTCGAGGAGCCGATGCTTCCGCTGTCGCTGTTCCGGAACCTCAACTTCACCCTGGTCTCGATCATCGGCTTCGTGGTCGGCTTCGTGATGTTCGGCTCGACCGTCTTCCTGCCGCTCTACCAGCAGACCGTGCAGGGCGCCTCGGCGACCAACTCCGGCCTGCTGCTGATGCCGATGATGTTCGGCATGCTGGTGATCTCGCTGGTGGTCGGCCAGGCGGTGACCAAGACCGGCAAGTACCGGATCTACCCGATCATCGGCACCGTGGTGATGACCGCCGGCATGCTGCTGCTCTCCACCCTGTCCACCGGCACCTCGGGCTTCGCCTCCGCCTGCTGGATGGTGGTGCTCGGTGCCGGCATGGGCTTCCTGATGCAGATCACCATGCTGGTCGCGCAGAACAGCGTCGAGCTCAAGGACATGGGCGTGGCCAGCTCCACCGCCACCCTGTTCCGCACCATCGGCGGCTCGTTCGGTGTGGCGCTGTTCGGCGCGCTGTTCAACAGCCGGGTCACCGAGACGATGAACGAGCGGCTCGGTTCGGCCGCCGGGGCGGGCGGCTCGCAGGGCGGCGACCCGGCGCAGCTGAGCCCGGCCGCGCTGAAGGCGCTGCCGGCGCCGGTCCAGGACGCCTACCACCACGCGGTGGCCAACGGCATGCACACCGTCTTCCTCTGGGGCGCCGCCGTCGCGGTGATCGCGGTCGCCGCCGCGGTCTTCATGCGCGAGGTGCCGCTGCGCGGGGCGGGCACCCCGCCGGCCGAGGGCGGCGAGGGCAAGAAGGGCGCCACGGCCGACAACGTCGAGGCCGTCGCGATCTGACGCCGGAACGCACCGGGGCCCCCGTCCGCCGACTCGGCGGGCGGGGGCCCTCGCGTGTCCGGGGTGACGGCCGGGGAGGCGGCCGGGGTGGCGGCCGGGGCGGCCCGGGCTACTGGGGCAGCCGGTAGACGCCCTGCTCGACCGGTTCGACCAGTCCGTCGGCGACCAGTCCGTCCAGCGCGCGGGCCCGCTGCACGGCGTCCGGCCAGACCGCGTCGAGCCGGGCCTGCGGCACCCCGCCGTGCGCCTCGCGGAGCACCGCGAGCAGCTTGCCGCGCACCTGCCGGTCGGTGCCCTCGTACGACTGGCCGCGCCGGGCAGGGCCCTCGTACGGCGGGCGGC
This sequence comes from Kitasatospora sp. NPDC001527, assembly GCF_040298605.1. Taxonomy (NCBI): domain Bacteria; kingdom Bacillati; phylum Actinomycetota; class Actinomycetes; order Kitasatosporales; family Streptomycetaceae; genus Kitasatospora; species Kitasatospora sp. NPDC001527. Next base: position 274,338 of record NZ_JBEPAM010000002.1, read on the forward strand.
CGGCCCGCTGCCAGGCGCAGGAGGTGAACAGCGGGCAGTCCCCGCACTCCGGGCCGCGGGCCGTGCAGACCAGTGCGCCCAGCTCCATCACGGCCACCGCCCAGGTCGCGGCGGTGCCGGCGGCCTCGGGCAGCAGCGCGGTCGCCGTCCGCCGCTCGGCCGCCGTGGTGGCCTGCGCCGGGTACTCCACCCCGGTCACCGCGCGGGCGAACACCCGGCGGACGTTGGTGTCCAGCACCACGTGCCGCTGGCGGAAGGCGAAGGAGGCCACCGCCGCCGCGGTGTACTCGCCGACGCCGGGCAGCGAGAGCAGCGTCGCGTGGTCGTCCGGGACCTCGCCGCCGTGTTCCTCGGTGATCGCCACGGCGGCCGCGTGCAGGCGCAGCGCCCGGCGCGGGTAGCCCAGCCGGCCCCACAGCCGGACGGCCTCGCCGGGAGCCTCGGCGGCCAGGGCGGCGGGGGTGGGCCAGCGCTCCATCCAGGCCTCCCAGGCGGGCAGGACGCGCTTGACCGGGGTCTGCTGGAGCATGAACTCGCTGACCATCACGGCCCACGGCGAGGCGTCCGGGGTGCGCCAGGGGAGGTCGCGGGCGTTGGCCTCGTACCAGTCGAGGACGGTCGTGTGCAGGACGGGCAGCGGCAGTCCGAGCTTCGGCGCCCCGGCGGGGCCCACGGGGGTCGCTGGGCTCGCTGGGCTCACGGGGGCGGGGACGGCGGGGGTGACGGTGTTAACAGCCATGGCCCTTCGATCCTCCCACGCCCGGGGCGGGAGCCGAAGCGGATCACGGGATTCCGCCAAGCGGCGCAAAACACCCCATTCAGCCTCCCTCGAACGGCGCAAATGGCGGATCATGTGAAGGAAGGGGTGACTGTGCGGTGTTGGTGCGTCAAGGGACACACACTGTCTCGTAGAGTTTGGGCGTGCCCTCTCTGCGTCAACCCGTAGGACCGCTGCCGGCCTCGATCTACTGGCGTCGGCGCATCGTCGTGCTCGTCGCCGTCGTCGCGGTCGCCGCCCTCGTCATCTGGCTGATGACCGATCAGGGCGGGGGTGGTGACGGCCCGCAGGAGAAGGCCGCGCAGGCCGCACCGTCCCAGTCGCAGAGCCAGACGCCCGCCCAGGCGATCACGCCGGGCGCCTCGCCGACCGGGCCGGTCAACAACTCCCGCCCCGGCGGCGGCAGTGCCTCCGGCGGTGCCGTGGGCGGCTCCGGCGGCGGCGACGTCAGCCTCAGCACCGGCGGTACCACCGGCGGCGGCGCCAACCCGGCGCCGGCGACCGGCGGAGCGGCGGCGGGCGGCGGGACCGGCGGCGCGAGCGGCAGTGCCGGCGGCGGCACCGGAGGGGGTACCGGCGGTGGCGGCACCGGCGGCCCGCCCCCGGTGAACACCCCCGAGGTCATGGCCCTGCCGGTCTGCGCCTCCTCGCAGGTGACGCTCAATCTGGCCGGCGCCCAGAACGCCTACCAGCCCAAGGACAAGCCCAAACTGGCGCTGACCATCAACAACTCCTCCGGCACCACCTGCCGGCTGGACCTGGGCCGGACCGCCTCGGCGATCACCGTGACCGCCAGCAACGGCGAGCGCATCTGGTCCTCCGGCGACTGCCCGGCCGACAGGAACAGCAGCTGGGTCCAGCTGCCGGCCAACGGCGGGCTGACCGAGACCTTCACCTGGGACCGGGTCCGCAGCAAGCCGCAGTGCGCCACCGCCGACCCGGCGCCCGCCCCGGCCGGCACCTACCTGGTGGTCGCCGACCTCACCGGCCTCTCCGGCGGCCAGGCCTCGGCCCGCTCGTCGATCCGGCTGGAGAACTGAGCGTCCCTCACCGCACGACAGCACGAAGCCCGGACCGCTCAGGCGGTCCGGGCTTCGTCGTCCGTCGCCGGCGGCTGCTCCGGCGTCGGGATCGGCTCAGACGTAGCGCTCCAGGATGGACGACTCGGCGAGCCGGGAGAGCCCCTCGCGGACCGAACGGGCCCGGGTCTCGCCGACGCCCTCGACCGTCTGCAGGTCGTCGATGCTCGCGGCCAGCAGCTTCTGCAGGCCGCCGAAGTGCTCCACCAGGCGCTCTATCACCGTGTTGGGCAGGCGCGGGATCTTGGCCAGCAGCCGGTAGCCGCGCGGCGAGACCGCCGAGTCCAGCGACTCCGGCGAGCCCGAGTAGCCGAGCGCCTTGGCCACCGTCTGCAGGTCCAGCAGCTCGGCGTGGGTGAGCGCCTCCAGGTCGGCCAGCACCTCGGTGACGGTCCGGCCCTTCTTGGCGGCGCGCTCCGGGAAGTAGTCCCGGGCGACCAGTTCGCGCTCCGGCTCCACGCCCGCGATCAGCTCGTCCAGCTGGAGCGAGAGCAGCCGGCCGTCGATGCCGAGCTCCAGCACGTAGCCGGCGATCTCGGTGGCGATCAGCCGGACCATCTCCAGCCGCTGCGCGACGGCGGTGACGTCCCGGACCGTCACCAGGTCCTCGATCTCCAGGGCGGAGAGCGTGCCGGCCACCTCGTCCAGGCGCAGCTTGTAGCGCTCCAGGGTGGCCAGCGCCTGGTTGGCGCGGGACAGCACGGTGGTGGAGTCCTCCAGCACCCGGCGGGTGCCGTTGACGTACATGGCGATCAGCCGCATCGAGTGCGAGACCGCGACCACCGGGAAGCCGGTCTGCCGGTTGACCCGCTCGGCGGTGCGGTGCCGGGTGCCGGTCTCGTCGGTCGGGATGGTGGAGTCCGGCATCAGGTGGACGCCGGCCCGGACGATCTTGGTGATGTCCTTGTCCAGCACCACGGCGCCGTCGAGCTTGCACAGCTCGCGCAGCCGGGTCGCGGTGAACTCGACGTCGAGCACGAAGCCGCCGGTACAGAGCGACTCGACGGTCTTGTCGAAACCGAGCACGATCAGGCCGCCGGTGTTGGCCCGGAGCACCCGCTCCAGGCCGTCGCGCAGCGCGGTGCCGGGGGCGATGGCGGTGAGGGAGGCCCGCAGCAGGGCCTCCTCGCGGGAGGACTTGTCCGCCCGGTCGCTGGCTGCCACGTGACTCCTCCGGTCGACCCCGTACCGCGTGCCCTCGCGCGGGGCGCCGGCCTACGGTCTGTTGCTCTGTCGCTTAGTACTGCCTTATCACCAATGAGACAGGGGAAAGTCTAACTGCGTGCGGCAACGACAGGGCTTGGGTCAGCGCAGTTCGTCGGAGTCGAGCGGCTCCCACCCGTCCATGAGCTCCTCCGGGTGGGCCGCCGGGCGGGGCGCGCGGGGTGCCGGCGGGGCCGACGGTGCCTCACTCCTCGGCTTGGCGGCGGCCCGGCGGCGGCCCGGGATCGCCCGCAGCGCCTCGCCGATGTCCGCCACCTCGACCACCTTCATGCCCGGCGGGACCTTGCCCGGGTCCGGCGGGACGAGCGCGTGGGTGAAGCCCAGCCGGTGCGCCTCGGCCAGCCGCCGCTGCACACCCGTCACCCGCCGTACCTCGCCGGCCAGGCCGACCTCGCCGATCGCGACCAGGTTGCTGGGCAGCGGGGTGTCCGAGGAGGAGCTGGCCACCGCGAGCGCCACCGCGAGGTCCGCCGAGGGCTCGGAGAGCTTCACCCCGCCGACGGTGGCGGTGTAGATGTCCTGCTTGCCCAGCTTCACCCCGCCGTGCCGCTCGACCACGGCCAGGATCATCGCGATCCGGGGCGACTCCAGACCGGAGGTCGTCCGCCGCGGCGAGGGGATCTGGGAGTCCACCATCAGCGCCTGCACCTCGGCCACCAGCGGCCGCTTGCCCTCCAGGGTGACGGTCAGGCAGGTGCCGGGCACCGGCTTGTCACGCCTGGTCAGGAAGAGGCCGGACGGGTCGGCCAGGCCGGCGATGCCCTCGTCGTGCAGCTCGAAGCAGCCGACCTCGTCGGTCGCGCCGTAGCGGTTCTTGACCCCGCGGATGAGCCGCAGCCGGGCGTGACGGTCCCCCTCGAAGCTCAGCACCACGTCCACCAGGTGCTCCAGCAGGCGGGGACCGGCGATCTGGCCGTCCTTGGTGACGTGGCCGACCAGCAGGGTGGCCATGCCGCGATCCTTGGAGGCCCGGATCAGCGCGTTCGCCACCTCGCGGACCTGGGCCGGGCCGCCGGGGGCGCCGTCCAGCTCGGCGGAGGCGATGGTCTGCACCGAGTCGAGGATCAGCAGGCCGGGGCCGACCGCCTCGATGTGGCCGAGGACGGCGCCGAGGTCGGACTCGGCGGCCAGGTAGAGGTGCTCGGAGAGCGCGTTGATCCGGTCGGCGCGCAGCCGGACCTGGCCGGCCGACTCCTCGCCGGTGACGTAGAGGGTGCGGTGCCGGTCGCTCGCCGCCTTGGCGGCGACGTCCAGCAGCAGGGTGGACTTGCCGACGCCGGGCTCGCCCGCCAGCAGCACCACGGCGCCGGGGACCAGGCCGCCGCCGAGCACCCGGTCCAGCTCGGGCACGCCGGTGGAGCGCGCCGTCGCCACCTGGCCGTCCACCTGGGCGATCGGGCGGGCGGGCGCGCTGACCGGCCCGGCGGCGGTGGTGCGGATCGGCACCGCGCCGTACTCCTCGACCGTGCCCCAGGCGTTGCACTCCGGGCAGCGGCCGACCCACTTGGGCAGCTGGTTGCCGCACTCGGTGCAGCGGTAGGCCGGGCGGGGCTTGGCGGTGGTCTTGGTACGGGCAGCCATGCGGTCACCGTAGCGCCTGGGTCCGACAGTGCGGAGGCGACCGCCCGGCGCGGGGCGGCAGCACGGGGCGGCGGTCCCGGTCCACACGGATGGGCGATGTTGTTACCCGAAAGAAGTACAACCGGGCGGAATCCCCCGGACGGGGCTGGTGCGCTCTCTACCGTCGGACGGGTGACGACGAGTACGGAAGGGCCGCGCGACGCCGTCCTCGCGGCGTACGAGCGACAGGTGGACGGCCTCTTCACCTACTGCCTCTCGGTGCTGTGCGAGCACGAGGCCGCCGCGGCCGCCCTGCGGGAGGTGCGTGAGCTGGCGGTGCGGTACGGCGGCCGGCTCGCCGAGCCCGGGCTGGTCCGGGCCTGGCTGTACTCGCTGGCGCGGTACTGCTGCCTGCGGCGGCTGGCGGACGGGGCGGGAAACAGCGGAACGGGAGGCGACGGGGCGGGGGGCGACGGGGCGGAGGCGGTCCGGCGGCGGCGCGAACTGGCCTCGCTGACCTGGCCCGAGGCGGCCGGCACCGACCCCGAGCAGCGCGAGGCCCTGGAGCTGTCCGTCCGGCACCGGCTCACCCCGATCGAGGTGGCCGCCGTGCTGGGGCAGCCCTTCGAGGCGGTCCGGGTGCTGCTCGCCTCCGCGCGGGCCGAGGTCGACCGGACCAGGGCCGCCCTGCTGGTGCTCGGCGCCGGGAACTGTCCCGAGCTGGACCGGCTCGGCGGCGCCGGAGCGGAGAGCTGGCGGGACTGGGTGCTCGGGCCCGCGCTGCGCCGGGAGCTGGTGCGGCACGTGGTGGACTGCCCGACCTGCCGGGGCACGGCGGAGCGGATCGCGGACGAGGTGCCGCGGGACGGTGCGGCGGGGCTGTCCGGGCTGCCGGTGATCGCCGCGCCGCCCGGGGGCGCCCGGCTCCCGGCCCGGCCCGTCGCGTACCTGCCCGGCACGCGCCCGCCGCTCCCGCACCCGCCCCCGGCGGCTCGGGAGCGTGCCGGACGGCGGGCGGGAGCGCCGGGGCCGGTGACCGAGCCCGGGCTCCGCTTCGACCAGGGCGGGTTCCCCCGGCACCGGGCGCCGGAGGCCGGACGGGGGCCGATGGTGCGGCGGCGGGTGGTGACCACCGGGGTGCTGGCCGCCGTCCTGGCCGCGCCGGTCGTCGCACTGTGGGCCGGGCACCGGGGCGGCGGCGGGCCCGGGACGGCGGCGGTCTCCTCGGTCCGGGTCGAGGAGGACCGTCCGGCCGGAGGCCGGGACGCCGACCCCGCGGGTGGCCCGGACGGTCCGGGTGGTCCGGGCGGGCCCGTGGGGACCGCCGGGGCGGTCGGTGCCGCGATCGGGGCGCTCGGCGGGGCCCACCGCGGATCCGGTCCGGCGGTGGCCGGGATGGAGCTGGCCGGAGCACGGCCGCTCACTGCAGAAACGTTGCAGCCAGGGATCCAGGGACCGCTGGTCCCGGTCCCGGCGTACGGTGCGGCGCCGCTCGGCAGCCCCGCCCTGATCGCGGCACCGACCGCCCCCGTCGGCACACCGGGGGCGGGCGCGTCGCCGTCCGGCCTGCTGACCGTCGAGGCGGGCGAGTACGGCAGCCGCACGGTGCTCACCCTCACCAACTCCGGCGGCACCGACATCCACTGGCACGCCGTCGTGGACGCGCCCTGGCTGCGGCTCAGCCGCGACGCGGGCACCCTCGCGCCCGGGCAGCGGATCACCGTGATCGCCAACGTCGACGAGGACCTCGCCCCCGCGACCCGCTGGACCGCCCGGATCGCGCTGCCGCCCTCCCAGGCGGTGGTCACCCTGGAGGGCGGGCCGCAGCACCGCGGCGGCGCCACGCCGTCCCCGGTCGGCCCGTCCCCGGTCGGCCCGTCCACGGCCGGACCGACCCCCGCCCCGAGCGGCACCCCCACCGGCGGCGCCCCGGCCCCGTCCGCCACCCCGACGCCCACGACCGCCCCGAGCGCGACGGGCACCCCGGGCACCCCGGGCACTCCGGGCACGACGCCGAGCGCCTCCCCGACGCCGAGCGCCACACCGAGCACCGGGCCGACGGCTCCGGCCTCCCCGGGCCCGAGCCCGTCCGGCACCGCCGAGGGCCCCGCGAGCCCCGCACCGCACTGAGCGGCACCCGGCGTCAGGTGGTCAGGCCCGAGAGGGCGGCGCCGAGCTGGGCGGTGCCGAGGACGAGCAGGAGGGTCAGCAGAACCGCGGTGTTGTGGGTGGCCGCCCAGGCCTTCCACTCCTCCAGCCGGCGTGCCGCGCGGCCGCCGCCGCGCAGGTGGACGGCCAGCGGCAGCAGGGTGCCGAGTGAGCCGATCAGCACCAGCAGTGCGGCGGCGCCCGCCTTGCCGGGGGCCGGGGCACCGCCGGTCCCGATCGCGAGGGCGGCGGCGACGGCCAGCAGCAGGTTCTTCGGATCGGCCGCCAGCAGGGTCGCCCCGAGCGCGGCCGACCGGGCGGGGGTGGACCGGTCGGCCGTCCGCATCCAGGCCGGCGGAGCGTGCACCCGGCCCTGGCGCGGGCGCTCCCACCACTGGCGCGCGCCGAGCAGCAGGAGCAGACCGCCCGCGGCCAGCTCGCACCACCAGGACCAGTCCGGGGCCGCCGTGCCGGCGGCGAGCCGTGCGCCGAGCGGCACCACGGCGGCCACCACCGCCGTGAGCGCGGCCGTCCAGCCGGCGGCGAACGCCGCCCCGTTGGCCCGGCCCCTGGGTGTGGCGAGCAGCAGGACGGTCGCGATCAGCGCCATCGGGCTGATCGCGATGCCCGCGGCGGGAGCCAGCATCCGGCCGACGGCGTCGCCCATCGCGTCTCCTTCCTGGCCGTGGCCGGCGGCGGGCCCGGGCGGTGCTGCGGCGTGCGGGGGCCGGTCCGGCCACCGAGCGGGTCCGGGCGCCGAAGGGGTCCGGGCGCCGAGGGCGAGGGCCTACGCCCGGCGCAGCGGCGGGAGGCGGTAGGTGCCGTCCAGGGCGGCGGGTCCCGGGCGGTAGAGGCGCATCACCGGGCGGAACGGGCCGGCGGGGGTGGGCAGCCAGTTCGCCGCCCCGGCCGGGTCGGGGGGCGGCTCGTGGCTCAGACGCAGGGTGAGGCCGCCGTCCGGGTCGTGGACCAGGCCGGGGGTGCGGCTGCCGATCGCATGGCGGCCGGCCGGGTTGGCGACCAGGCGGTGGTCCGGCACGCCGTACACGGTGAGCGACCAGAACTCCTCGGCGGGCGGCAGCCCGTCCGACGGGAAGCGCAGGGTGTAGGGCCGGGTGCCGTCGAGGGGCCGGCCGTCGGCGTCGTCGGTGGTGGCGGCGTGCAGGGCCTCGTAGGCGTGGCAGCCCCAGAGGCCGGCCCGGACGGCGGCGGCGCGGCTGAGGTAGGCGGCCCGGCGGTCGGGGATCCGCCACTCGGGGTCGTCCAGGGTGCCGGGGCCGAGGAAGGCGGTGTTGTGGTCGAACAGGTGGACGGCGGCGCGCCACTCGCCGGGCGGGTGGTCCTCGGGCGGCCGGGTGGCGTCCTCGACCCGTTCGCGCCCGGCGGCGAGTCCGGTGGCCAGGGCGAGCGTCCAGTCGGGGGCGGCGGCGCGGTACGGCGAGGGGCCGGTGTCGAGGAGGCCGAGCGGCGCGAACCGCTGCTGGTAGGCGCGGTCGGGCGGGGCGGGCGGGTAGGCGGCCGTCCAGACCCGGAGCCGTTCGAAGAAGGCGAGCCGCTCGGGCACGTCCGGGTCCGGGTCGGGGAGCCCGGCGGCGACTCCGCCCGCCTCCAGCGGTTCGAGCACGAGCCCCTCCTGGAGGGCGCGCACCCGCGGGACGTCGTCCGGCCCGGCGCAGGCGAAGCGGCCGACCAGGGTGGCGAGGGTGGTCGGCGAGGCGATCACGTGCCCGGGGTCGGCCGGGGTGCCGTGCCAGTCGGGCGGGACGACCAGCCAGGTCCGGACCGCGCTCCCGGTGGCCCGGCTGCCGAGGTAGGCGAAGTTGTCGGTCCAGGCGTCGACGAACTGCAGCACGTGGTAGGCGCCGGCGGTGTCGGGCACGTGCAGCAGTTGCGGTCCCTCGGAGAGGTCGAGCTGGGCGACCGAGTAGAGGACGTCGTTGTTGACGGTGCCGAAGTCGTCCTCCGGGCCCGCCAGCCGGGTGGCGTGGGCGAAGCGGTTGAAGGGGGTGGCGGGCAGGACGCCCAGGCCGCCGTGCACGAAGCGGTCGACCGTCGTGAGGCCGGCGACGAGCGGGTAGCCGTAGACGTAGGCGTCGGCGGCCAGGGCCTCCAGCTCGGGCTGGTTCATGGGGCGTCCTTCCCGGGTGCCGGGGGCGGGGCTGGTGCGGGCGGCGCTCGGGCTCAGCGCGGGGTGAGCGGGGGCGGCGTCCAGCGGCCGTCGAGCACGGACGCGTCCGGCCCGTACAGGCGGATGACGAGGGCGAACGGGCCGTCCGGGGCGGGCAGCCAGTTGGCGGAGTGGTCGGCGGCGGGGGGCCGCTTGTGCCGCAGGTGGAGGGTCAGCCCGCCGTCCGGGTCGCGGACCAGGCCGGGGGTGCGGTCGCCGACGGAGTAGCGGTCCAGGGTGTTGTCGACGAGGTGGAGCCCGGGCAGCGCGTACATGGTCACGGACCAGAAGTGCCGGGCGGGCGGCAGCGCGTCCGGCGGGAACCGCAGCAGGTAGTCGCGCTCGCTGGCGTCGGGCGGGCGGTGGCCCTCGCTGTCGGCCTGCCAGCCGCCGTACCAGGCCTCCTCGACGGGCAGCCCGTACAGGCCGGTGAGCGCGCCGACCGCGCGGTCGAGGTACCGGGTGCCGAGCTGTTCGCGGGTGCCGTAGAGCCCGACGGAGGACTCGGTGCGGGCGGCGGCCCCGGCCAGTTCGGCCTTGGCGTCGGCGATGCCGCGCTCCATCTCGGCGCGGACCGCGAGGGGCAGGGCGGCCGGCTCGAAGTCGCCCCGGCCGTCGATGCCGAGGTCGGTCAGCCGGCCGCGCAGCGCGGCCTCGGCGGGCGGGGCGGCACCGGCGGGCAGGAAGCCGAGCAGGAAGTCCAGGAGGACGAAGAACTCGACGGTGTCGAGCACCTCGTCGCGCCAGACCGGCCAGAGCGGCTGCGGCGCGGGCTCGGGCGCCGGCGCGCCGGTGTACGCGTGCAGCGGGCGCAGCCGGTACTGCCGCTGGAGGGCGGTGAGCTCCGCGACCGCCTCGGGGGACGTCCCGCCGAGGTGGGTGCGGCCGAGGATGCCGGCCAGCCGGGAGTCCGTGCGGATGACGCTCCGGATGCCGGGCGGCGGCTCGCCGTGCCAGTCGGGGCCGGCCACCAGGTGGTCGCCGGCCTCCTGGCCGGTGGTCCGGGAGCCGACGAACCCGGCGTAGGCGGTGTCGAGTTCGTGCACCGGCAGGACGTAGTAGCGGTCGGTGGCGGGGACGGAGAGCACCCAGGGTTCGGCCCGCAGGTCGAGCCAGGCCCAGGAGTACGGGGTGTCGTTGTTGGGGGTGACGACGTCGGTGTCGTCCGGGGTGGCGGGGCGCGGGTAGTGCCGGAAGACGCCGAAGCCGCCGACGTGGCGCGGGTCCGCTTCGTCCAGCGCCTGGCTGTACAGGGTGCGGTAGTTCTGCAGGATCGGGTAGCCGTGGATCCACGCCTCGGCGGCGGTCGCGCGGATGGTGTCCGGGTCCACGAGTGCCGGGTTGACCATGGTGCCGCTCTTCCCTGCGCCGTGGCCCCGGTGCGGGCCCGGCGGCTGTACGACGGGCATGTCGGATGGACATATCGGTATAAATCGGATGCTATGCGGGCCTCAGGGGGTCGGCATCTCGGCCGCCGCGGGCCCCGGGGCCGCCCGGGCGGGCACCGTTCTCACGCCCACGGCGAACGGCGGCATGCCGGGGAAGGGGCTGGGACAGCCTTGCCGGTATGAAGATCCTTCTGCTCGGCGGCTCGTCCTTCCTGGGGCGGGCGTTCGCCTCCGAGGCCCTCGCCCGCGGCCACCGGGTCACCACCTTCAACCGAGGTCGTACGGCCGCCGACCTGCCCGGCGTGGAGGCGGTCCGCGGCGACCGCGACTCGGCCGACGACCTGGCGCGGCTGGCCGAGGGGCGGTCCTGGGACGCCGTGGTGGACACCTCGGCCCAGCAGCCCGCCCAGGCCGCGCACTCCGCCCGGCTGCTGCGCGACCGGGCCGGCCACTACACGCTGATCTCCTCCGTGCACGCCTTCGCCGACTGGCCCGCCCAGGTGGTCGACGAGACCTCGGCGCTGCACCCCTGCCCGGCCGACACCCCGCCCGGGCAGGAGTTCAGCGCCGCGCTCAAGGCCGGCTGCGAGCGCGCCGTCCTGGAGTACTTCGGCGCCGAGCGCGCGCTGGTCCTCAACAGCGGACTGCTGATCGGCCCGTACGAGCAGGGCGGCCGGCTTCCGTGGTGGCTGGAGCGGACGGCCCGGGGCGGGCGGGTGCTGGCGCCCGGGAAGCCGGGGCGGCCGATGCAGCTGATCGACGTCCGGGACTTCGCGGTCTTCGGGCTGGACCTGCTGACGGCGGGCACCACCGGCCGCTTCCTCACCACGGCACCGCCCGGGCAGCTCACCTACGGGGAGTTCCTGACGGGTTGTGCGACGGCGGCCGGGGGCGGGGACGCCGAGCTGGTCTGGGTCGCGGACGAGGCGCTGACGGCCGAGGGCCCGGACAGCGTCCAGCCTTGGAGCGAGCTGCCGCTGTGGATGCCCGACGCGCCGGAGGCGGCGGGCACCTGGCTGGTCGACACCCGGCGGGCCGAGGCGGCCGGGCTGCGGTGCCGGCCGTTCGCCGAGACCGCCCGGGACACCTGGGAGTGGCTGCGGCAGCGCGGCCCGGCCGAGGACACGGAGGCCGACGGGCGCAAGCGCGGCCGCATCCTGCACGGCATCGAGCCGGCCAAGGAGCGACGGCTGCTGGACGCGTCGGCCCCGGTGGACTGACCCGCGCGGGGCCGGCCCACGGCCGGACGCCCTCCGGCCCCGGCGGGTGCGGCCCGGTGGCGCCGGCTCAGTGGCCGCGCTCAGTGGGTGCGGCGGGTGACCAGCTCGGCGAGCGCGAGCAGTTCGTCGGCGGCCGACGGTTCGGGCACCGCGAGCGCCAGCTGGGTCATCGCCGCCGCCATCCGGTCGCAGGACTCGCCCTGCGCCCAGGCCCGCCCGCCGGCGCCCTCGACGGCGGCCGCGCAGCTCGCCAGCTCCTCGCCGGTGAGCGGCCGGTCCAGCGCGTACAGCTCGGCCAGCCGGGCCCCGTCGGGCGTCGCCGAGCCCAGGGCCGCGACCACCGGCAGCGACTTCTTGCGGACCAGGAGGTCCGCGCCGACCGGCTTGCCGGTGACAGCCGGGTCGCCCCAGATGCCGATCAGGTCGTCGATCAGCTGGAAGGCCAGGCCGATCTCCCGGCCGAAGCCGTCCATCGCCTTGGCGGCCGTCTCCGAGCCGCCCGCGTACTGGGCGCCCATCGCGCAGGCGGCGCCGAGCAGCGCGCCGGTCTTGGCCTCGGCCATCGCCAGGCATTCGGTCAGCGAGACGTCGCTGCGCTGCTCGAAGGCGCAGTCGATCTGCTGGCCCTCGCACAGCTCCACCACGCAGTCGGCCAGCCGTCGCACGGCCCCGCCCGAGGCCGGGTGGCCGTCCTCGGCGAGCAGCCGCAGCGCCAGCGCGTGCATGGCGTCCCCGGCCAGGATGGCCTCGGTGGTGCCGAACACCAGCCAGGCGGTGGGGCGGTGCCGCCGGGTCTCGTCCCGGTCGATGATGTCGTCGTGCAGCAGGGTGAAGTTGTGCACCAGCTCGACGGCGGCCGCGGCGGCGGTGGCCGCGGCGGGGTCGCCGCCCAGCGCCTGGGTGGCGGCGAGCACCAGGGCGGGCCGGATGGCCTTCCCGGAGGAGGCGGTCGACGGCGACCCGTCCGCCTCCCACCAGCCGAAGTGGTAGCCCGCGACCCGGCGCATGGTGCCGGGCAGCGAGTCCACGGCGGCCCGGAGCACCGGGTCGACCAGGGTGCGGGCGCGCGCCAGGACGTCCTGCGCCTCGTGGCCCTCGCGATGGTCGCGCTCCAGCGTGAACATTCCCATGGGTCCTCCCCCTTGGTGGTACGACGGGCCGGCCCGGGGCAGGGCCGGCCCTGCCGTGGTCAGCCCTGGTGGTGCGCGATGTTGACGTTCTCCAGCACGCCGACGGCGTCCGGCACCAGGATCGCGGCGGAGTAGTAGGCGCTCACCAGATAGGAAATGACGGCCTTCTCGTTGATTCCCATGAACCGCACCGAAAGGCTCGGCTCGACTTCATCGGGAATTCCGGTCTGGTGCAGACCGATGACACCCTGGTTGTCCTCGCCGGTGCGCATGGCGAGGATCGAGGTGGTGCTGCCGTTGACGATCGGGATCTTGTTGCACGGGAAGACGGGCACCCCGCGCCAGCCGAACACCCGCCGGCCCTGCACCTCGACGGTGTCGGGGTAGAGGCCGCGCCGGTTGCACTCCCGGCCGAACGCGGCGATGGCCCGGGGGTGGGCCAGGAAGAGCTTGGTGCTGCGGCGGCGGCTCAGCAGCTCGTCCATGTCGTCCGGGGTCGGCGGGCCGGAGTGGGTCTGGACGCGCTGGTCGTAGTCGGCGTTGGCGAGCAGGCCGAAGTCCGCGTTGTTGACCAGCTCGTGCTCCTGGCGCTCGCGCAGGGCCTCGATGGTCAGCCGCAGCTGGTGCTCGGTCTGGTTCATCGGCTGGCTGTAGAGGTCGGCGACCCGGGTGTGCACCTTGAGGATCGTCTGGGCGACGCTCAGCTCGTACTCGCGCGGCTTGAGCTCGTAGTCCACGAAGGCGCCGGGGAGCTCGTACTCGCCGTGGTGGCCGGCGGAGAGGTCGATGGCCGCCTCGCCGTGCTTGTTCTGCGGCTGCTGGAACCCGGCCAGGTACTCCATGACCTGCAGCTGGAGCGCCTCGGAGCGGTCGGCGAGCTCCTGGAAGGCGGACCAGCGCAGGGACAGCACGGTGCCGGCGGTGTCCGCCCGCACGGTGTACGGCCAGTTGGCGCTCTCCTGCCGGAGCACCTCGTCGCCGAGGTGGTCGCCGTCGGCCAGGCTGCCGACCACGGCCTCCTCGCCGTACTTGCCGGTTCCGATCCGGCTGAGCTTGCCGTAGGCGACGATGAAGACCTCGTCGATCGGTGCCCCGGCCGAGACCAGGACCTCACCCGCGGAGACCTCGCGTTGGACGAAGCGCCCGGCCAGCTCCTCCAGCACGGCGTCGTCCTGGAAGCCCCGCAGCACCGGCACCTCGCGCAGGGTCGGCGCCAGGATCCGGGCCTCGCCGCCGGTGCGGTCGAAGCTCACCCGGCCCCGGCCGACGGCGTGGCGCAGCCGGCGGTTGACGCGGTAGGTGCCGCCCGAGACCTGGACCCAGGGGAGGGTCCTGAGCAGCCAACGGGGGCTGATCTCCTGCATCTGCGGCGCGGACTTGGTCGTCGTCGCGAGGTTCCGCGCGGCGGCGGTGGCAAGACTCTGCTGGTCCCGGGCCTGTGCTTCACCACCCGGTGCAGGAATACCGACGTTGGTTTCGGTCGACATAGGGAGCCCTTCGCGTACCCGTACCCGATGAAGTGTCGCCTTGCAACTTGCAACAATCATGGTGGGCCCATTCAGAGGGTCGCCGCAATCACTCTTTCGAGTGGTCGGGATAACCGAAAAAATAGGACGAATGGAATGTCTGATCGATATTCATTCGATCAAGTGATCTAATTCTTTCCGGAATGCAACCGTCCGGTTCACTTCCCCGGCCCGTGCGCGACGGACCCACCCCGCGTTCACGCCCGCGCAGGGGGCCGCTAAGGTGCCACCTCAAAGGGCCACGGGCCACTGGACGAGCGCGGCCGCGAGACAGCCCTTCCCCTCGTTCACCCCTGCCCTGGGAGGCCCCGTGAGTGCCCCCGTCACCGTCTGGCTCAACCGCACGTACGCCGAGAACGTGTTCTTCATCGAACAGCTGCGCGCCGCCCCGCGCCCGGTCCGGGTCCACGCGACCCACGCCGATCCCGACTCCCCCGTCCTCGCCGCCGCCGACACGGCCGCCCTGGAACCCGCCGACCTCACCCCCGACGCCTACGTCGCCTACGCCCTCGACCACTGCGCCCGCCACCGCGTCGACGTCTTCGTGCCCCGGCTGCACCAGCTCGCGATCTCCCTGCACCGCCAGGAGTTCGAGGCCGTCGGCACCGCGCTGGCCTGCCCGCCCGCCACCGCGATCGCCGCCTTCGCCAGCAAGGCCGACGGCTACGCGGCGATGGCCGGCGCCGGACTGCCCACCCCGCCGTGGTGGCCGGTGCGCACCGCCGGGGAGCTGGTCGCCGCCGTCGACCGGATCGAGTCGGCCGGCCACACCGCCTGCCTCAAGCCCGCCGCCGGCGCCGGCGGCGAGGGCTTCCGGGTGCTCACCCGCGAGCCGTTCGGGCTCCACCGGCTGGCCGGCTGGGACAGCCGCGTCCAGGTCGACCAGGTGGCCGCCGCCCTCGACCGGGCGGCCCGCGAGGACCCGGACGCCGCCACCGAGCTGCTGGTCATGCCCTTCCTCGACGGCCCCGAGATCTCCGTCGACTGCCTCGCCGACCTGGACGGCACCCTGCTCGCCGCCGTCGGGCGCAGCAAGCACCGGCGCCGCCGCAGCTTCACCACCGCCCCCCGCTACCTCGAACCCGCCCGCCGCCTGGTCGAGGCGACCGGGATGGCCTACCTCTCCAACGTGCAGTTCCGGCACCTGGACGGCGAGCCGGTGGTCATCGACGTCAACACCCGGCCCTCCGGCGGGCTGCACCAGCTGCGCCTGTGCGGGCTCAACCTGCCCTGGAACGCGGTGCAGCTGGCGCTCGGCGAACGCCCGGACACCGAGTGGACCGGGGACCCGGCCGGCATCGAGTACACCCTCGTCTCGGGCATCCAGCCGGTGCTGCCGCGCCAACTGCCCCCGGCCGCCCGGCCGGCGGTCGAGCTGGTGCACTGACCCGCCGTCACCTCCGTGACTACAGGGGGCCGTTCCAGTCCAGCGTGGGCTCCAGCACGCCCTCCAGGGTGAGCAGCCAGCGCTTGACGTCGATCCCGACCCGGCCGCCGCCGAAGCCGCCGATCCCGTCCGCCGCCACCACCCGGTGGCAGGGCACCAGCAGCGCGACGGGGTTGGCGGCCATCATCTGCCCGACCGTCCTGGCCGCCAGCCCGGGCTCCTCGACCTCGCCGAACACCCCGCTGCGGGCGGCGAGTTCGCCGTAGGTGATGGTCCGCCCGAACGGCACCTCGCGCAGCAGGGTCTGCAGCACCGCCCGGTGCGGGCCGGTGCTCAGGCTCCAGTCGATCGGCAGGTCCAGCCGCCGGCGCCGGCCGGCCAGGTACTCGCCGACCCGGCCGGTGACCGCGGCGATCTTCGACGGGTCGGCGCAGCGCGGGAGTTCGCCCTCCCGGCCGAGGTAGCCGACGGCCGCCACGCCCTGCGCGGTCACCCCGACGTGCAGCGGGCCGCTCGGCAGCGGGGTGTCCACCGTCAGCCAGGTCATCGGCGCCGCCGTACGCTCCGCCACGTCTTCCCCCACATCCTCCGCGGGGCACGCGGACCACCCGCCCCGCGCGTCATCGTACGGCGGGTCCGGCGGGTGCTCCGCGGCGGCCGGGGTCAGGGGCGCCGACCCCGCAGCTCCTCGGCGAGTCCCCTGGACCAGCGGGCCAGGTCGGCCCGGTCGGGGGCCCGCCCCTCGCACAGGGCGGCGAGCTGGGTGTCGTTGATCCGGTTCGGCCCCGGGATCCCCAGCAGGTGCGCGAGCTCGTCCAGGAGGGCGGCGAGCCGCACCGCGTCCGTGTGGTCCAGGGTCGCGGCCGCCTCGTGGTGGCTGATGGTGAGAGAACCGGGCATGTCCTGCCTCCTCCGTTCGCCCCCCACTCTCCACCGTACGACCGCCCCGCTCAGCCGGCACCCGCCGCGGTCGGGGCCGGCTCCGCCGCCGCGCCACCCGGCTCCGCTCCCCCGTCCGGCTGCTCCCAGCGCCGGTCGCGCACCTCGCGCACGGCCAGCACCGCCGCCCCGGCCAGCAGCTGCCACCCCGCGCCGAAGCCCAGCACGGCCGCCACGCCGACCCGGTCGGCCAGCGGACCGGCCGCCGCCAGGCCCAGCGGCCCCAGCGCGAACGCGCCCAGGCCGCCGAACGCCGTCACCCGCGCCAGTACCTCGGCCGGCACCCAGCTCTGCAGCGTCGAGTCGTACAGCGAGCCGCAGACCGCCGACCCGGCCCCGGCCACCAGCGCCGCCGCCACCGTCCAGCCCAGCGGCAGGCCGGCCGCGAGCGCCGCCGAGGGCAGCGCCCAGCCGAGGCCCGCCAGCGTCGCCACCGCGAGCGGACGGGCCGGCCGGCGTCCGAGCATCAGCAGCCCGCCCAGCACCGCGCCGACCCCGTACACGCCCATCAGCAGCCCCCAGGCCCGCGCCCCGCCCAGCTCGCGCTGCGCGGTCAGCGGCCCCAGCACCAGGAACGGCGCCCAGACCAGGAAGTTGAACAGCGCCATCTGCACGGTGGTCACCCAGAGCCACCGCCGGGAGCGGAACTCGCCCCAGCCGTCCCGGAGGTCGGCCAGCAGCGAGCCCTCGCCGCCGCCCGCGCCCGGGCCGGCCGGCGCGGCCGTCGACAGCCGGGCCAGCGCGAGCGCGCCGACCCCGTACGTCACGGCGTCGATCAGCAGCACCGCCTGCGGGCCGAAGCCCGCCGTGATCACCCCGGCGAGCGCGGGACCGGCCACCGTGGAGACCGAACGCGCCAGCCCCAGCAGGGTGTTGGCATCCGGGAGCCGTTCCTCCCGGCGCACCAGGGACGGCACCAGCGCACCCAGTGACGGCAGGAACACCCCCTCCCCCAGCCCCCAGACGGAGACCAGCGCCACCATCACCGGGACCGAGGCGTGCCCGGTGGCCAGCAGCGCCGCGAAGACGCCCTGCACCGCGCAGCGCAGCACGTCCGCCGCCAGCATCACCCGTCGGCTGCCCAGCCGGTCCGCGACCACCCCGCCGGCCACCATCACCAGCACGATCGGCAGCACCCGGGCCGCCATCACCCAGCCGACCTCCGTCCCGCCGCCCCCGCCGTCCAGCACCGCGAACGCCACCGCGACCGGCGCCATGGTGGAGCCGACCAGCGAGGTCGCGTACCCGACGAAGAACCACCTGAAATCGCGTTCACCCAGCACGGTCAGACGGCTGCCCAGCCGTCGACGGCGGGCCTGAATCCGCTCCGTCTCCCCTGTCACGGTCGCCCAGTCTGCCCACGGACGGAAACCCCGGACAAGGCTTTCCGCCGAAAAACCTGAGCCTTTTCCCATCAATCTTCCCGGAACCACCCACTGTCGCAGTAAATACCCCCGATCACCCCCCTCCACCTGCTCTTTACTGCGCTTCGGACTATTCTTTCCCCGTCCCCGATCCTCGTCGTTTACTGCGGAAAGCAGGCCCGGATGACCCTCCTCCCCCCGGTCGAGTACGCGGTCGCCGTCGAGCGTTACCTGGCCGCCTCCGGGCTCGGGGACGGCTCCCGCCGCGTCTACCGGATCGCCCTGGGCACCTGGGCCTGGGCGCTCGCCGGCCGGCCCGCCCCCACCGGCCCCGAGCGGCGCCGCGCCCGGCCGCCCGTCCTGCCGCTCGCCCTGCTCGACCACCCCGACGCCGCCGCCCGCCTGCGGGCCGCCGTCGAGCACCGCTCCCACGGAACCGACCCGCGCACCCTCAACCGCGAGCTCTCCACCCTGCGCGCCGCCCTCGCGTGGTGGCGCGCCCAGGGCTGGATCCGCACCGACCCCGCCGACGGCCTGCGCCCGCGCCCCCTGCCCGCCCCCGGGACCGGCCCCGCACCGCTCACCGCCGAGGAGCTCCGCACCCTGTTCGCCCTCCGCGCCCCGCTGCGCGAACAGGTGCTCTGGCGCCTCCTCCACGAGAGCGGCGCCCCCGTCGAGACCGTGCTCGCCCTGGACGTCGACGACCTCGACCTCGCCCGCCGCCGCACCCGCCCACCGGCCCCGCCGCTCGGCTGGCAGGCCGCCACCGCCCGCCTGCTCCCCCTCCTCCTCGCCGGCCGCACCGCCGGCCCGCTGTTCCTCACCACCCGCCGCGCCCCCGCCGGCACCCCCGCCCGCGACCGCTGCCCGCACACCCACCGCGCCCGGCTCTCCTACCGCCGCGCCGCCGAACTCCTCACCGCCCACGCCCCCGCCCACACCCTGCGCCGGCTCCGCCCGCCGCGGCCCTGAGGAACGACGAAGGCCCTTCCGCCGTCTCGGCGGAAGGGCCCGTGAAGAGGTCCTGCGCGGAGCCCCCTGTCGGATTCGAACCGACGACCTACGCTTTACAAGACGAACCCGGATCATGACGGGACGTGACGTCTGATGCCGCGTGGCGCTGAACCTGCAGGTCAGCGCCACGCGGCAGGTTCCGTGATCCGCCATGAAACCGTTCGAACCACCCCGTCCGCTCACGCATCGCTCACGCAAGAGCAAGCACACCGGTACTTGAGCAGGCACACGCCACTCCGCCAGGAGCGGTCGCTGGGTATCTGCAATGCACCTGTCAGTCGATCCATATGCAGGTTCCTCGCGATTTACCGAGACGAACGCACCAAGTTCTACTAAAACCCAGTCAGACCCGGTGCGAAGGTGGCATCATGACCCTCTTGAGACGAGGTGACCTTCACGATGTCAGTGCCAGGACGATGGTTTGTAAAGAGTGTCGAGGTTGAGGGCCTGGGAGGTAGAACACAAACCTACCGACAGGAGCTCAATCCAGATGTAAATATCTTCTTCGGCCTAAATGGAAGCGGGAAGACAACGCTTCTAAAGATCTTGCATGCCTCCCTGACCGAGGAGGTTTCTTCTTTGGTGGGCGCCCCCTTCACGAGCGCCAAGGTCGAGATCTCGGCTCCCGAAGAAAATATGATCTTCACGCGCTCATTCTCTGCCCCAGAGGAAGAATCGCTCGAGCAGGCAATGAGGAGAATAATGCCCGTAGGATCGCGCGGGCGACTAGCCTTTAGGCCATCACCCAGGGCAGAGAGAATGCTGCAGGAAGCGTTCTCTTGGACTACCGACGTATCCAAAGGAGGAGTAAAGCAAGATAAGCTTTCCGGCAAGAATTTCCGCCTCCTCCTAGACTTTTCACATCGATATCTTCCAACTTCTCGATTGAGCGACTCTCGAGATGCCTCGTCCATGGAGTCAGGGGATAGGACTTTCGACGAGTATTTTGCCGACTCCATCCAGCGACTCTGGTCGACGTATTCTGCCGAGGTGCTGGGCGCCGTCAGGAGAGCACAAGAAGAAGGACTCGGCAGGATTCTTTCTGGAGTCATTTCACCTGAGGAATCTAGGCATCTAGATTCCCAGGAATTTGACCCAGACCGCGCATTCTCAAGAGTCGCAAGCTTCATGCAACGAAGGGGTTCAGCTCGCCTCATCCGAGACAAGGGCGAGTTCCTGAAGCGGTTCGAAGAAGATGCTGCATTCAAGCGCGTGGTTCTTGATATCAACGAAGTCGAAGAACAGATTGAGCGCGCACTAGAGCCCCGAACAAAGCTTCAGGATCTCGTGAGTCGACTCATCTCCGGCCCCAAGCAGATCGACTTTCAAGATAGTAGAATCAGGGCGATTTCTGCCGACAATAAGGACATATTCCTAGAGAGACTATCATCTGGCGAAAAGCAGCTCATTCGCATCCTCATTGAGGCACTGGCCGCGGCAGGGAATCCGATCATCATCGACGAGCCAGAGTTGTCCATGCATATCGACTGGCAGCTTGTCCTCATCGAATCAATTCGAACCATCGATGAGGCATCTCAAGTCATCACAGCCACGCATTCACCCGAGATCATGGCCAACATCGAGGACGAGAAGATCTTCCGACTTTGAATAGACTTCGATACTCACCCAAGGCGCACATTCGACAGATGCAAATGTCGAGCATTGAATTCTTCGCCTTTGTCGAGGGGGTGAATGTTGACGGCTTTGTCCACGGGATGAACTGCGACCGCGCACTTGCAGCCATGCATGTAAGCTATCGAGTATCGCCCGCAGATCAGCTTCCCGGTGATGGCGGCGGGAAGACTCGCCTTTCCTCATACTTCGAGTTCCTAAAGGAGAACTCGGCACTCGCAAATGAGTTCAAGGGCAAGAAAACTGTGGTAGCGTTCTTCATGGATAAGGATCTGGACGATCGAATAGGGCGGTCGATTGCATCAGATCACGTCCTATACACGGACTTCTATGATGTTGAGAATCATGTATTCCATGAAGGCGATGTAGCGCGGGCGGTAGCTGCTGCCTGCAGCTTGCCGCCCAACTGGTGTCGTGAAGAGTTCGGAGATAAGGGCTCTTGGCAGGAGCTAGCTGCGCGCCTTT
Organism: Kitasatospora sp. NPDC001527; assembly: GCF_040298605.1. Classification (NCBI taxonomy): domain Bacteria; kingdom Bacillati; phylum Actinomycetota; class Actinomycetes; order Kitasatosporales; family Streptomycetaceae; genus Kitasatospora; species Kitasatospora sp. NPDC001527. Next base: position 295,359 of record NZ_JBEPAM010000002.1, read on the forward strand.
GGTGTGATTGGGTTCGACTGTGCTACGCGTCCCAGATGCTCGGCGTAAGCAAAGAATCCAACTATGGAAGACCGTCACCACTCAATCCAGTTCCACATGGCCCCTCCGACGAGATCATCACTGCACAGTTTGAAGCTAAATCGCACGCTGCCGCCAGAAAGGCGACTGGTGGATCATGCAATTCGTGGCACATGAGGCGAAATGATGTAAATACCGCCTACGATACAGGTCGCTGGGACGAGGTATTTAAAGGTAAGTGGTACGGTCCAATACTGGCAAGCCACATCTTGGCGCGAAGCCCAAATAGGGTAGATAAGATGCATTTGGCCGCAAGCCTGGTCAAACAGGTGGCAGCCACCATGAATTTTGATAGCCCCTGGGCGATATCGACTCAAGGAAGACTCAAGAAACTAGCCTCATCCCATGGCCTCGGCTCCGGTCATTAACTAGGAATCAAACGAGCGGAGGGGTGGGGCTACACCAGAGATCTTCGGGATCGCGGTACAGTCGTAGGCAGTGTTGGCGCCTCGTACGACGTAGGAGCACGTTCCAGCGGGGATATCCGCTCACTGTTGCACCCCAGTCCGCTGCCTGGGACGGTCCAACCAGCAAAGGCAGATGCCGACTACCTGGTCGGCACCTGTCCTTTCGGACAAAAAAGGGTTGGCGATTACAGGCCTACAACCGACACGCCAGTATGCCGCCAAAGCAAGAAATCTTGAACGAACCCTCGGATTTGATAGCCTCAGCAACGATTTCGGCTACCCGTCTGACTGTTTCCTGGAAGGGGACGCCGCATTGGTCGGCCCACGCTTCGTAGGAGGCGAGGTGGGCGACGATCGGTGCGGGGTCGGTGAGTTCGATGGTGCCGGGCAGGTTCCGGACCCGGATGTCCTTGAACGCCGTGCCGAGGTAGCCGGGGGCCTTCTCAAAGGAGAAGCGGGAGCTGAGGGAGACCCGTGCCGGCCCCTCGGGAATGCCGAGGACGTCGCCTGCGGCCCGGGCCCAGAGCCGGTCCAGTTCCTGCTTGTCGGTGTCGCTGTTGGTCGACGCGATGAGCACGCCGCCAGGCCGGAGGGCACGGGCCAGCTCCTTGATCGTGGCCTCGATGTCGCCGACGTGGTACAGCATGTGCAGGGCCAGGACGGCGTCGGCGCTGCCGTCGGCAAAGGGCAGGGCCTGGGCGTCGGCCACCAGGACCGGCTTCTCAACCTCAGCGAGGATGCCCGCTGAGATGTCCATCCCGACGACCTGAAGGTCCGGCCGGTCCTTGTGCAGGCGGCTGACGAACTTGCCGTTGCCGCACCCGACATCGAGGACGATCCCGCTTGTGCCGGCCAGTTCTTCGACGACGATCCCGGGCAAGTCGTATTGGGGCTGCTGCCACTGGTAGATCGACTGGCGGGCGGCCAGGTGGCGCCCGTCGGCGTAGGCGCTGTTCGCGAGGATGGACTTGTCGGCGACTGCGGCGTCCTGCTGTACGGTGTTGCTCGTCACTGTGGCAGCTCCGGAGGGTTCGTGAGTGCGGGTCGAGAGCAGGCTTCTCTGACATTCTCACGGAGACCCAGGACGATCGGGGAGCCTGCATAGGCGGGCTCGGCAAGACGGGTGCTCAGCGCCCGAAGGCGGCTGGAGATGCTCGCTGTTCGCCGGTCCGGTGCGGCGTCCAGCACTGCCGAGAGTTTCTCCTGCACGCCGTCGAGGTCGCCGTGGGCGAGGTGGGCGTTAGCGAGGTCGAGGCGGGCGGCCAGCAGGTCGCCGGAGGACTGTTCCTGCTGCGGTGCGGACTCGTACAGGGCGATGGCCCAGGAGGACGCCTCGATGGCGCGGTTCACGTGAGCCTGGCCGCCCAGGGCAAGGAGAGCGGTGCCGGCATAGGTCCACTGCTTGGCCTCGGGGAACGTGAACACGCCGGGGAGATCCATGGCGGCCACAGTGCCTCGCGCCGCCTCAGCTGCCTCCACGGCTCGTAGCGCGCTCGCGCTGTCGCCGAGCGCGGCGGTGGCCCGTGCTTCGAGGCTGAGCAGACGGGCGGCGATCGTCCCGCTGTCCGCGTACGGCAGTCCGGCTCTGGCCAGCTCGGCGGCCTGGCGGTGGTCCTGCTGCCAGTAGGCGATCAGGGACTGGACGGATCGGATCCAGGCCCGGAGACCGTTGTGGCCGGCTGACTCCGCGCAGCGCCAGGCCGTTCGCGAATGCGTAGCCGCAGCTGTGTACTGGCCGAGGTCGAGGGCGACGTGGGTGGCCAGGCCGCAGAGGCGCCCGGCCTGCAGGTAGAGATGGCTTGTCTGGTGGGGGTGTTGGCGGCCTCGGAGTAAGTCGAACACCCCTCGTCGGAGGGTTCCGATGTCGTGGAAGAGCTCGGATACCGGCTTGCTCACGTAGTCCCCTGCCAGCCTCGCGATGTCCGCGTCGATCTGTTCAAGCAGCGTGTCGTCCACGTTGGACGCGCTCGCGAAGCGGAGGAAGAGCGCGGACTCTGCCGAGTCGGCTGCCACGGCCACTACGAGATCGTTGTCGTGGTCCATGCGCTGGGCAGGCACAGGAGGCGAAGCCTCGCCGCCGCTGCTGGACTGTGGAACTGCTTCGGCGGCTGCAGGGGGTGCTGCCAGCAAGTCGGCCAACTGGTCGACCGAGAGTTCCAGGACGCGGGCGAGCTTCGGTCGCATCCAGGGCTGCGGGGCTCCTCTGCCGCTCTCCCATCGCCCCACGGTCGTACGGTCCACGTCGAGGGCTTCGGCCAGGGACTCCTGGGTGTGGCCAACCGCCTCCCTGCGCTGGATCAGCCGGGACCTCCTGGATGCCATCCCGCGTCCTCCAGAGGTACGTCAGTTCGTCTGCAGCCATGACCGGCCAGGTCATGCCCGGGTTCGCAGCACGGATGCCTCATCGCCGCTTCAATTCTGCTCTGGTTCGCCGGCGTTGGAGGCGGTTCTGTAGGTACCTGCCGGGTGAATCCCGGCGCGAATCGGCCCGCTGCCGACCTCGTCCCGGTGAAAGGTCCGCGCTCATGTCCGTCTCCACCCGGTACGCCACTGCCCCCGCCCCGTTCGGCTTTCGCGTGCTGCCCAGTGCCGAGGCCGTGCCGGACGCCCGGCGGCGGGTGATACGGACCGTGCGCGGTTGGGGCCTGCCGCTGGCGGAGGACGCGCTCCGCGATGTCGAGTTGCTGTCCAGCGAGCTGATCACCAACGCCGTGTCCCACACCCATGCCTCGTGCGTCGTGTGCGTGTCCTGGGACGGTGAACGGCTGCGCGTTGAGGTGACGGACGTCGGCCACGGGCTTCCGGCTGTCGGCGGGATCGATCTCGACGCCACCGACGGGCGAGGGCTGTTCCTGGTGGCAGCGCTCGCGACGAACTGGGGTGCCGAGCCGGACCCCGCCGGCAAGCGGATCTGGTTCGAGGTCGGCACCACCGCCGCCGTCTCGGGCGACGAGCGACTCACCGCGCTGGTGAGGGCCGCGGCCCCGAAGGCACGGGACGTCGTCCCGACCAGTGCCTGACAAGACTTCCTCCCGCCCCGACGCGGGCTTGGGGGATGCGGGTGGCCGCGCTGATCAACAGCTACGCGGCAAGAACACCTGAGGTTCCTTGCCAACGGCTTGCCCTGGCAACGGATCCATCGCTGCACCCACGACAGGGCTGGGCAGTCGGCCCGCCCCATGAAACCGAAGGAGTGCTTCATGCCCGAGAACCTGACGACCGGCACTGAGCTGGAGGGCGACGGCCTGCTTGTCGCCCGTACGAAGGTCGCCGCGGCTCGCTCGCGCGGCGAGCAGCCGTCGGACGGCGGCTCCACCGGCCGAACCGACACCAACGACTGACGGCTGCATCACGATGACCGCCGAGCACCTCTCGGTGGTTGAGCGTCTGGGCGGGGATGACTTCCTCACCCAGACGCTCGGCCGCAGCTTCAAGGTCGCACGCGGCGAAGCCGCGTCGCTCGCCGGGCTGATGAGCTGGGATGACCTCAACGCCATCCTTACCCATCACCGGTTCGAACCCCCTCGCTTCCGCCTCGCCGCCAACGGGGAGCAGGTGCCCGCACACACCTACTCCCGGCCGATCACCACCCGGCGGAGCACCGTCTGGCACCAGCTCCAGCCCTCCGAGTTGCACCAGCGTCTCGCCGAGGGTGCCACGCTGGTCCTGGATGCCGTCGACGAACTCCACCCCGGCATCGGGTCCCTGGCCGGCCAGCTGGAGCGCTGGCTGCGCACCGGCGTGCAGGTCAACCTGTACGCCTCCTGGACCGGCGTCGAAGGCTTCGGCGTCCACTGGGACGATCACGACGTGGTCGTCGTCCAGCTCGACGGCGCCAAGCGCTGGCGCATCTACGGCCCCACGCGCACGGTGCCAATGCACCGCGACGTCGAGACACCCGAGCCGCCGCCCGAAGAGCCCGTCGCCGATCTGGTTCTCACCGCCGGCGACGTGCTCTATCTGCCTCGGGGCTGGTGGCACGCCGTCGCCGCCTCCGAGGGCCGGCACTCGCTGCACGTCACGTGCGGACTGCAGAGCACAACCGGCGCCGATCTGATCACCTGGCTGTCGGAGATGTTGCGCGCCCACGAGGCCGTCCGGGCGGACGTCCCGCGCTTCGGAGCAGCCGAAGAGCAGCGCGCGTTCCTCGACACGATCGGCAAGCTCATAGCGACCGAGTTGGAGAGCGACGACCTGCTCGCCCGCTTCTCCTCCGCTCGCGACGCCACCGAGCGAGCCCGGCTCGCGCCGTCGCTGCCCCACCTCACGGCAGCCCCGCCGGATGCCGACCTGGAGGTGCGCCTGGTCACCACGCGGCCCGCGCTCACGGCTGTGTCCGACGACACCGTCCGGCTGACCGCCGGCGGCGAGGAGTGGACGTTTGCCGCCAAGGCCGAGCCGATGCTCGCGCTCCTCGCCGACGGGGAACCTCACCGGCTGGCCGATCTCGCTCAGGCCGCAGGCATCAATCTCGGCCAGGCGGCCGGTGTCGTGACGGAGCTGGTCGACGGCCAGGCCGCCGCGATCGGAGGCCCACGATGACTGCCCGACTGGGCCTCGGCACCTACCGCTGCCTCGATGTGGCCGAGGCCGCGCTGATGGCCGCCTCCCGAGGTGCCGACTGGGTGGACACAGCGCCCAACTACGCAGGCGGCCGGGCGGAGGCGTCTCTCGCCGTGATTCTGGCTGCCTACCCGGATCTGTGCGTCTCCACGAAGGTGGGCTTCGTCCCGGCCAGAGCCGGGCACATCGGTGTGCGAGCCGGTGCCCTGTCCGCAGCGGATGCCGAACGCGGGCACTGCCTCGCCCCGGACTACATCGCCTGGCAGCTCGCGCGCACCAAGCTCATGCTCGGCCGGGTACCCGACCTGGTGTTCGTGCACAACCCCGAGCATGCCTGCCCGGACGGCGAGATCACCGGCAGGCTCTACAACGCCTTCCTGGCTCTGGAGGAGGCGTGCAGCCAACAGATCATCAGCGCCTACGGAGTAGCGACCTGGCGCGGCTTCAGCAGCAGTCTCTTCGACGTACCCGCGCTACTCGAACTCGCGACCAAGGCGGGCGGGCCGAATCATCACCTGTGGGCCATCCAGCTCCCGGTCTCCCTCGTCCACCTCGCGCCCGTCGCCCAGGCTCTCAGTGGTCACGGCCCGTTGGCCGATGCCCTGGCTGCGGGGCTGGAGGTGTTCGCCTCCGCCCCGCTCCACGGCGGTGAGATCCCCGGCCTGGTGACCCCGGAATTGTCCGAGCTGATCACCCCTGGCAGGCCCCCTGTCGAGACCGCCCTCGCCGTCGTTGCCTCAGCCCCAGGGGTGAAGCGCGTGCTCCTGTCGACGGGGAACCCGGAACACTGGATACGGGCCGCGGGAGCCGTCGGCCGACCGCCGTTGTCTCTGGACGTACTTCAAAGGGTCGTTGATGTACTCGGAACCTGAGCCGGACACCGCCAGGCGGATGCGCGGGATGCACGCCACAGCAGCAACGGCGCTCAACGCGACGCCGATTGGCACCCGCGAAGCGTGGGGCTGGCGCGGACGCACCCTCGGTCGCGCGGTCGCCACGGCATCCGGCGAGGGCTGGCTCCGACTGGTGTCCGCCTCAGCTGACAAGGCCGGCGGAAAGCTCTGGGAGGGACCGCAGGAGGCAGAACGACTCATGCCTCTTGCGGTACCCAGGCCGCGCCTGCGGGAGCGGCATACCTGGACCGAGGGCGACCACGGCTACCTGGCTGAGCTTTACGACAAGATCACCGCCTCGACCATCGCCACCCACGAACCGATCCTTCGGGAAGCACCCGACCTGGACGACGCCTGGTGGGACTCCCTCAGCACCGCCCTCGACGCCATTGCCACCGTTCCCAGCGACCGGGTGGCAGTTCGGCAGGAATACCTGGACCGCGCCATGCCCCAGTACCTGGGCATCCCCGTCAACACCACCGTTCCCGCCTGGGCGACGGCCCACGGCGACCTGCACTGGGCCAACCTCACGAGCCCTACGTTCACCGTGCTCGACTGGGAGGGCTGGGGTGTCGCGCCCGCAGGCTACGACGCAGCCCTCCTCCACAGCTACAGCCTCCTCGTCCCCGAGACCAGCGCGGAAGTCCGTCGTCGCCTTGGGCACATACTCGACACCCCGTCCGGACGATTCGCAGAGCTCGTAGTCATCACCGAGCTGCTGCAAAGCACGACCCGAGGTGACAACCTAGAACTGGAGCGGCCACTCAGGGCCCGACTTGACCGCCTACTACAGCCGCGGTGACGTTTTCCTCAGCCAACATCGTGATCCATAATCCACGCCGGGTCAGATAGCGAGCCATCTGCTTCCATTCCAGACAGCAGAAGTCGCGTGGCACGATCTCGCTCCCCGATTCTCTCCCACAGCTTTGCGAGGCCTTCGATGGCCTTACGATCGCCAGCGTCGACTCCTTGCCGATAAATCAGCTCTGCTCCTTCTTCATCTCCAACCTCCTCTCGGAGCCTCGCGAGATCTTTCAGAGCAAATAAGTCACCAGCGTCAGCGGCCTGTCGATACAGCTTCTGGGCGCCCTCCACATCACCTTCACCCTCCCATGCCCGCGCAAGTGTGATGAGCGCTTCCATATTCCCAGCGTCAGCAGCCTCTCTAGCCAATTGCTCCGAGCCCACCTTGTTACCCGTACGGGCCCATGTTCGCACAAGGCTGGTCAGCGCCTTGGAATCACCAGCGTCGGCAGCCTCTTTGGCCAGCTGCTCCACTATCTCCCAAGACTCACCTCCGAGCCATACGAAGTCGAGCAGGTCGGAAACATGGCCCGCATCGGCGATGTGCACGGCTAGCGTCTCCGCTTCCTGCTCGTGCCCGAGTCGTCGAAGCATCCTTGCCAGGCCGACGAGCGCGTACATATCTCCGCTGTCGGCGCTGTATCTGGCCAACTGCTCCGCCTTTACTCTGTCTCCGGACCGTTCCAGCAGTTGCGCAAACTCCAGTAGGGGAGCGGAGAATCCTGCCTCAGCCGCCTGAACAGCTAGGCATTCAGCCTCTTCAAGGTCCCCGGCCTCTACCCGGAACCGTGCGAGTTCGGCAAGCGCCAGGGGATGCCTTGCGGCGGCGGCCTGCCGGTAAAGCCGCTCGGCACCATCTCGATACCCTCCCCGGTCCCAGACTCCCGCCAGGTCTACCAGCAGGGACAGATTCCCAAGGTCAGCAGCTTGCAGGGCCAAGCGTTCGGCCTCCTCGGGATCCCCCAGGCGTTCCCACATGAGCTCGAGCATGGGGGCCTCCATGCCGATGGCAGCGGCCCTTAGTGCCAGCTGCTCGGCTTCATCTCGGTCGCCTGCCTCCTCTCGCAGCATCACGAGGTCCGCCAGCGTCACAATGTTTCCGGCGCCGACGGTCTGACGGTGCAGTCGTTCCGCCTCCTCGCGATCCCCAATCTCTTGCCTCAGCCACGCAAGATCCATTCGGACGGAAGAGTCACCACGATCGATAGCTTGCCGGTAGAGGCCATCGGCTATCCGGTACCGACCGCGTGCTCGCGCAGCAGTACCGAAAGACCGTAGCTCCGTCGCAGTGAATGCGTGGCGCTGCGCGGCGCTCCAGAACGAGGCGGGCGGGCAGTCGTAGTAGCGGACCGTGCGCCCGTGGCGGTCAAGATAGTCCGCGAGACAGAACATGTCCGGCACCACACCCATGCCGTTTGGATTCGGTGCATTGTCAAGAGCCGCTACCACTCCCTTGACTTTGAACCTGGTGTAGCCCAGGGCAGCTGCGAACCAGTCAGGTCGTGCCTCTTTGCGCTGATCCGGTGTGAGGTATCCGACGGCGGCCTGTTCCAGGAAGCGGGCCGAGACAAGGGGACCACCACCGAGACGGCGGGCATCCATTGCAGCCGTGATGATCGCCTTGCCGAAGCACGCCGGTGCTGTTCCTGCCTGCTCGTAGTAGTCGACCAGTTCGGGGCCCGCTGCCAAGGTCTGGGTGATGGCCCCGCTCGGACTCGCCATCTCGGCTGCGGCCAGAGAAGCGTCCAGCTTAGAGCGAGCACTCAGGTCATGCATGGCCCGGGTGGAAAAAGTATCCGGGACGTGAATGGGCGGGTGAGAGCCAATCAACGCACGCGCGTGGGGACAGGCATCCTGACCTGGTGGTGGCGTAGCTGTCAGCTGCCGGTGGTACGCGGGCCACAGCGTCAGGACGATGGCAACGGGCCCGGGGCGCTCCAGCTGCGTACGCAAAGCTGCAGCAACAGCCTCCCCGGCGTTGCCGGTGAGGTAATTCTGAGCCTCGTTGAGCCAGAGCACTGTGCCCGAGGTGAGCACACCGGCCTCCAGGATCGCGAGGAGACTCGCCGGCGTCTTGGGGAAGACGAGATTCCACGTTGGCAGGCAGGCTCTGACGGCTTCGAAAGCCGTGCGAGTCTTCCCCGTACAAGACTCACCTCTCACTACCACGAGTGCCGTTTCCGCTCCGGAAGCCACTACGGCGAGCCGCTGCCGAAGGACCTGGTCGTGCTCGCGCTCGACGTAGGCCGGCAGGACGAAGTTGCCGGCAGCTTGATCCGACCGTAAGCCGGGAACGGCGGGATGAACGCCGAGCTGCTTCGGCGTCCACTCCTCCACCGGGCGCGGCTTGTCAACCAGAGCCTCGTACCTGGCCTTTGATTCCCGTACCTCCAAGCCGGCGACCGCTGCGGCCCGCCCGACGCTCTCTCGAACAACGTCGGCCCGTTCTCGAGCGACCGCGTCATAGAGCTTCTTCCAGACTTCCTGGTCCAGCAGTCCTGAGTCGCCACCGGATCGACTCAAACCTCGATCGTCGGCAGCCTCTCGCAAGATGTCGATCAACCTGATGAAGCGATCCCGCTGCTGCGGGAAGGACTTCCCCTCCAACCAGTTGGACACCGTGGTTGGCGCCACACGGAGTTCCCTGGCCAACCACCGCAGTGGCCAACGCTCAGCGAGGTGAGTCTTGTAAAAATCGCTCAGCCGACGAACCGCATCGAGGAAGTCACATTCAGCGCCATTGCGCTCAGCTGCCGCCACATCTCCCCCGGACCTGGTGTCCAAACCGTGCGTCTGGACACGCTCGGCAGCGTACGCGCCTCACCAGCGTGATCAACGGCAGATCGAGCAACTCCACGCTGAAGGCTGTTGGACACCCTCCTGGACAGGGAGCTTGGGCTCAGCAAGCCCGGCACTGTCGGCGCTGCTGACTACAAGGGAGCTGTTCATGCCAGTCGCCTACACCACCGCAAAAGGGCTCGTCTTCGCTGCCACCGCCCTCGATCCACTGGCGCGCCTGTGCCTTCTCGTGTTCGTCCTGATCTACCTCGGAGTGATCCTGCCGACGATCTGGTCCCGGAGCCCCGATCGCCGAAGTGCAGCACGGCGCACTCTCGAAACCCTGGCCGGCGTGCTGAGGAAGACCAGGCGGCGGTGATCCGCCGGCTCAACCCCCGAACCGCACTTCGTGATCTCCTCCCTGGTGGCGGCGCGCCCTCGTGCAGCCACCGACGAGGGACGGGCCACCGCCGCCCTGGAGCCCGCGTGCGTACGGCGGACCGTAGGACCGTCGTACGCGACAACTTGCTCCGTCCCGAGGGGCGGGCCGGGGTAAGGATGACTTACCCCACAACTTGCTCCGCCTGCGGCATCGGTCCGGTCGCTCCTAGCGGCCTGTCACCGCAGCGCTCCTGGAGGGCGGGACGTCGCCGCAGTCGTCCCACTCGTTGCACGGCTGGTCAGAGCGGTACGGGTGCCATCCTGGGGACGGTTGGACTCGTTGCAGAGAAGCGACCCGTCCCCGCCCTGAGCTGGGCGGGGACGGGTGGTACGAGTGGTGGTGGGTCAGGTGCCGGTGGCGGATTGCTCGACGGGTTCCGGGCAGTAGCGGTTCCAGGGGTCGAGGAAGCTGTTGCGGGTGAAGCCCTTGCGCTGGGTGTCGCGGTCGAAGCGGATGTTCGCTGAGCCGATGCCGTAGTCCTTGAGCAGGAGTTGCAGGCCGCGCGCCGTCAGGCCGTTGATGCCGTACTCGGCCCAGGGCGCCTCGCTGTCGGCGTTCAGGGCGGTCAGGAGATGCTCGGTGGACAAGGCGTCCGGGTTGCCGCCTGCGGCGAAGACGCGGCGGATGTCGGCCAGGATCCTGGTCTTCAGGCCACCGTCCTCGTCTTGCCCGGACTCGTGCGCGGTCATGGCACGGCAGGCCGCTCGGGCACGGGCGGGCCAGTCGCCACCGGCGAGGTCGGCGACCGACACCAGGGGCTCCCAGGTGTCGGCCGCACGGTCCTCGACCGGCATCAGTGGCTCCATGTCGGCTGCTGTGTCGGTCAGCGGCGCCAACCAGGCTCGGAGGCCGTTGCGGGTGCTGTGCAGGGCTGGGGTGTCGCGCTTGGAACGGAACGCGGCGACCTGCTCCCCCGGTGCGCGGCGGCGCATGCGGATGACCACCGAGCGGTCCATGATCGTGTCCGGGAGGTCTCCGATACCGGCCAGGGCCGCCATGGCGAAGGTGGGGAACTTCATCGGCTTGTGGTCTGGCCCGGATACTCGCAAGGTGGGCCGGTTGCGCTGGTGACCGGCGTTGAGCAGGCCGCGCAGGTCCTCGTTCTTCTCCGCGGCCTTGATGCTGCCGAACAGGGTGTCTGCCTCGTCCACCAGCAAGGTCGGCGGCTTGTCCGTGATCGACCGGAAGATTGCGGCCGGGGTGGCGTTGACCGTGATCAGCGGGTCGTGGACCGTCTCGGTGATCACATCGAGCAGCCGCGACTTCCCGCACCGTTTGGCCGGGCCGATCACCGCCAGACGCGGGGCGTGCTGCCACGCGGGTTGCAAGTGTGTAGCGGCCACCCACAGGGTCACCGCGTCCAGCGCCTGGGCGGACGGCAGGATGACGAACCGGGCGATGGCTGACCGTAGTTCGGACAGCAGTTCCGCGCCCGGGGTGGGCGGGCTGACCGGACTGGCCGGGTCAGTGACCGGCTCGGTAGTGACCCGGTCGGTCAGGGCACCGGGCTCCCGGTCAGTCCGGTCGGTCAGTACGTCGTTCTGACCGCCCGCCGGTCGGAAGTGACCGGGTTGACCGGGGATGGCAACGGCGGGCCAGCCCTCAGCCGGGTCTCCCGACGCAGACTGGCGGGAAGTAGAGTTCACGGTGAAGCTCCTCGCTGGTGCGCACGACCTCGACCGTCGCGCTGCCACCGGTTGAACTGATTCGCTGATCTGGGGACTTCGCCCGGCCCTCGGTGTTCGTAGCACCGAGGGCCATCGCATTCCCGGCCTGCCGAGCCGACTTGGCTCAACTCGCAGGCGGGTGGAGTGCGTTGCGCCGGTTTGCGACCGGCTGGCGACGCGACGATACGACCGCCCTGACGGAAGATCCACTGCTCCGTCGGCAGTCCTCTCACGGCAGACAAGCTCCTGGCCCGACCTGCGGCCTTGTCGTCACGCAGCCACACCGTCCGGCGCGACGTCGATGCCCAGCAGCCGCAGGAGGTCTGCAGTGATCACCCGGTACTTCTTGCCCAACCGCAGCACGCGGCACGGGTAGGCATCCCGCCTCGCCAGCTCGTAACCCTTGCTGCGGCCGAGGCCGATGGCGCGGTTGGCGGTGTCCAGGTCGATCGCGGCCGGCAACGCGAGCAGCTCCGCCCGGCTCATGCCCATGAGCTCCTGGTTGCCCGTCTCAGTTCGCACAGCTGTCTCCATTCACAGGGGGCGAGCCCCGGTCGGTGGCCCGGCAAGTCCGGGATCGAGGAACAGCTTGCATCGCAATAAAGTGTCGATATGACACACGATGAAGTGGAATCTTGGTCTGCGCAGATCACGAGAACCGTGATCGCCGAGGTTCGTAGGTGCCGGAAGGAGCTGGGCATGACCGCGCAGGACCTGGCCGACGCCTGCGACGTGCTGGGCCACCCCATCCCGCGCAACGTCATCGCGAACTGGGAGTCCGGGCGCCGGCTGACCCTCACCGTCCCGGAGTTGCTCGTACTCGCCAAGGCAGTCGACACGCCGCCGGCCGCCCTGGTCTTCCCACTCAGCGGGAGCACCAATGTGGACTGCCTCCCGCACGAGAGCCGAGACCCATGGACGGCGTTCAGCTGGTTCACCGGCGAGGACCTGGACTTCGGCGACGCGGCCGTGTTTCGCGAGTACGCGGGCGTCGAGCACCGCATCCGGACCGGGCACCACGACGCCTGGCAGCTCCAGTTTTCCGGCGCGAGGGAGGGCTGGCCACACGGCGCAGAAGCCAAGTTCGGCCGCCTCCTGAAGGCCGTTCGCTCGGAGCTCGTGCCGATCCGGCACCGCATGCGCGAGCTGGGGCTGACTCCCCCTCCGTTCCCCAGCCACCTCGCATTCCTCGACACCGACCACAAGGACGACCAGATGAAGGAGGGAACCCCGTGAAGGGCTCCACCTACCACCGCTGCTACTGCCGGGACGCCGACACCGGCAAGCCGCTCGGCAAGGCCTGCCCGAAGCTCAGCAGCCGCAAGCACGGTTCCTACGCGGTGCGCCAGGAGCTGCCCAACCGCGAGGATGGCTCACGACGGTCCTTCAACCGCTCCGGCTATGAGTCCCGGAAGACCGCCCAGGCCGATCTCGACCAGGTTCGCGAGCTGCTGCACATCCCGGACGCGGACGATCCCGAGGGCCTCGCGCAGATAGCCGACCTGCTTGAGAAGGTCGCCCACGAGAAGGCGCCGCTGCCCGACATCGAGGAGACCCGTCGCCGGCTCGCCTCCGGCCAGGACCTCCAGAACCGGCTGACGGTCGGCGAGTGGCTCGACCAGTGGCTGGCGGGCAAGCGCGGCCGACAGACCGCGATCAGCCGGGACGAGAGCAGCATCCGGCTCTACCTCAAGCCGCGGATCGGCCACATTCGGCTCGACCGCCTTCGGGTCCGGCACCTGGAGGAGATGTTCGCGGCCATCGAGGAAGCGAACGTCGAGATTGCCGAAGCGAACGCCCAGCGGCGAGCCGCCATCGACGAACTCGCCCAGATCCCCTGGAAGGGCCAGGAGTTCCGCGCGCAGCGCAAGGCTCTCAAGGCCGCCATCGCCGGCATGGAGCCGTTCCGGCGGACCGTCAGCGCATCGACCTGCCAGCGCATCCGCTCCACGCTCAGGGCCGGTCTTAACTCCGCGATCCGACGGCAGATCATCACCTTCAACCCGGCGTCCCACGTAGAGCTGGAGGCCGCCAAGCGACCGAAGCCGCTCGTGTGGACGGAGGAGCGGATCGAGCACTGGGAGCTCACCGGCGAGCGGCCGTCCCCAGTGATGGTCTGGACCCCGGAGCAGACGGGGCTGTTCCTCGACCAGGCCGCCGAGGACCGCCTCTACGCGCTGTTCCACCTGATCACCTTCCGAGGGCTTCGGCGGGGCGAGGCGTGCGGCCAGCGGTGGGCCGACACCAACCTGAAGGCCGAGCTCCTCACCGTGGCCAAGCAGCTCGTCGTGGACGGCTGGGCGGTCTACGAGGACGATCCCAAGACCGACGCGGGCGCCCGCACCATCGCCCTCGACTCCGAGACGGTGTCCGTCCTGGAGGCGCATCGCGAGCGGCAGCGAGCGGACCGCGAGAGGTGGGGCGACGCCTGGGTCGAGACCGGCCGGGTCTTCACCAAGGAGAACGGCGAGTGGCTGCACCCGACCGCCGTGACCGACCGGTTCCGCGAACTCGCCGAGGAGGCCGGCCTCCCGCCGATCCGCCTGCACGACCTCCGCCACGGCGCAGCCACGCTCGCTCACGCGGCGGGCGCGGACCTGCACTCGATCAAGGAGATGCTCGGCCACTCCTCGATCGGCATCACCTCGGACACCTACACGACCCTGCTCCCCCAGGTCGACAGGGCAATCGCTGAGGCAGCCGCCAAGCTTGTCCCCCGGGCGAACAGGCCGCGCAAGGATGCCCAGTCCATGGCCAACGCGAAGAGGACCAGGCCATCCGCTCACGCATCGCTCACGCAAACGGCCTCGGACGAGAAGTCCGAGGCCGGTGATCAAGCCCCCAGAAGGCCAAAGCTGCAGCTCATCCGAGGTGGCGCACAGAGCCCCCTGTCGGGTTCGAACCGACGACCCCCGCTTTACAAGAGCGGTGCTCTGGCCAGCTGAGCTAAGGAGGCATGGTGACCGTCCGCGACGAGGTCACGGCGGCACCGGGGGCAGTCTACCGGGCGGGGCGCGGGCGGTGTGGGGATATCCGGGGGCCGGCGGGGCCGGGCGGGCGTGATGGAACCGATGCCTAAATCGGGACGGCCGGGGGCTGACAAGCGGCGGACGCGCAGGTAGCGTCACCCGGAGCCGGTTCGCGCAGTGGTCCAGACCACGACGGCGGGACCGGCCCGAGCGGTACCACCCACCTTTACTCGGATCGTCCGGCACGTTCCTGCCGGTGAAGGAGAGCACAGCCATGGCTTCTGTGACGTACGACAAGGCGACCCGTGTCTACCCCGGGGCGACCAAGCCCTCGGTCGACGCGCTGGACCTGGACATCGCCGACGGCGAGTTCCTCGTCCTGGTCGGCCCCTCCGGCTGCGGCAAGTCGACCAGCCTCCGCATGCTGGCCGGCCTGGAGGACGTCAACGGCGGCGCCATCCGGATCGGCGACCGCGACGTGACCCACCTTCCGCCGAAGGACCGGGACATCGCGATGGTGTTCCAGAACTACGCGCTCTACCCGCACATGACCGTCGCGGAGAACATGGGCTTCGCGCTCAAGATCGCCGGCGTCAACAAGAGCGAGATCCGCACCAAGGTCGAGGAGGCCGCCAAGATCCTCGACCTGACGGAGTACCTGGACCGCAAGCCGAAGGCGCTCTCCGGCGGTCAGCGCCAGCGCGTCGCGATGGGCCGCGCGATCGTCCGCGAGCCGCAGGTCTTCCTGATGGACGAGCCGCTGTCCAACCTGGACGCCAAGCTCCGCGTCTCGACCCGCACCCAGATCGCCGGTCTGCAGCGCCGCCTGGGCATCACCACCGTCTACGTCACCCACGACCAGACCGAGGCGCTCACCATGGGCGACCGGGTCGCGGTGCTCAAGGCCGGCATCCTGCAGCAGGTCGACACCCCGCGCAACATGTACGACAAGCCCGCCAACCTCTTCGTGGCCGGCTTCATCGGCTCGCCCGCGATGAACCTGGTCGAGGTGCCGCTGGTCGACGGCGGCGTGAAGTTCGGCGGCTCGGTCGTCAACATCTCGCGCGAGGACCTGGCCGGCGCCGGCACCGACAAGACCGTGACCGTCGGCATCCGCCCGGAGCACTTCGAGGTCGTCTCGGGCGGCGGCATCGAGGGCGTGGCCGTCACCGTCAACGTGGTCGAGGAGCTCGGCTCGGACGGCTTCGTGTACGGCACCACCAAGATCAACGGCGAGGACAAGGAACTGGTCGTCCGCGTGCACGGCCGGCAGATCCCCGCCCGCGGCGAGACCATCCACGTCGTGCCGATCGCCGGCGAGACCCACGTGTTCGCCACCAGCACCGGCGCCCGCCTCTCCAGCTGAGGCCGCCCGTTCCACCCCGGAGCCCCGTCGGACCGTCACCCGGTCCGGCGGGGCTCCCGCCGTCCGCGGCCACTCCGACGGGTGATGCCCGTCAACACGACACCGGGACGAACCGGGACAGTGCGTCACCCGATGGGGTAACGGAGGGCAAGGATGCCCGCACGCACCGCTACGCTCCTGTGCGTGAAGCAGCTAGTTCGCCGCATCGGCCAGACCATCGCCCTCGCCCTGCCCGTCGTCCTGGTGACCACCGGCACCCTCGCCGTGACCAGGGTGCCGTGGGCCCCGCCGACCTCGCTGGACCAGCAGGTGGTGGCGGCCTCCAGCGAGGACGGCGCCGGGATCGGCCGGACGGCGGGCACCGGGCGGACCCCGGACGGCCTCGCCCCGCAGGACGCGCTGCGCGTCACGCTCCTGGACGAGCTGCGCGCCCACAACCCGGGCAGCGCGCTGGACCTGCTGGAGCGCTCGATGCGCGAGCAGCCCGAGCTCACCCCGTACTGCACCTCGCTCGCCACCGAGCTGGGCAAGGCGGCGGTGCGCAAGTACCAGGGCGACGTCCAGCGGGCCCGCTCCTTCGCCCGCCCGGTCTGCGACGGCTCGTTCGCCGCCGGCGCCGCGAGCTGACGACGACGCGGGTGGAACCCGGCACCCGGACGGCCGGGTGACCGGCGGCGGAACGGCCGGGGCGGGTGCGCCTATTGTTCAGCCATGACCGCTGACTCCGGCCCCACGGCCACTCCCCCGCACACCCCCGCACCCGCCCTCGGCCCGGTGCCGGTGCCGGTGACCCAGGCCGTCATCCTGGCCGGCGGCCAGGGCTCCCGGCTGCGCCCCTACACGGACGACCGCCCCAAGCCGCTGGTCGAGATCCCCGGCACGGGCACCCCGATCCTCGGCCACCAGCTGGCCTGGCTCGCCTCCGAGGGCGTCACCGACGTGGTCATCTCCTGCGGCCACCTCGCGGACGTGCTGGAGGAGTGGCTCGACAAGGCCGACCTGCCGCTGCGGGTCCGCACCGTGGTCGAGGCCGAGCCGCTCGGCCGCGGCGGCGGGCTCAAGTACGCCGCGAAGGCGCTGCCCCGCCCCGACGAGCCCTGGTACGCCACCAACGGCGACATCTGGACCAGGTTCAGCCTGCGCGACATGGCCGCCTTCCACCACGAGCGGGACGCCGTCGCCACCCTCGCGCTGGCCCGGCCGCGGATCCCGTGGGGCGCGGTGGAGACCGACCAGTTCGGCAACGTCCTGGACTTCATCGAGGCCCCGCCCTCGCCGTTCCTCATCAACGCCGGCCTCTACGTCTTCAGCCCGGAGTTCGCCGATCTGCTGCCGGACGTCGGCGACCACGAGCGGACCACCTTCCCGCAGCTGGCCCGCGGCAAGCGGCTGGCCGGCTACCAGCTGCCGCAGGGCGTCTACTGGCGGGCCATCGACACCGCGAAGGACCTCACCGAGGCCGCCAAGGAGCTCGCCTCCGGCGCCGGCCGCGCCCCCGCGGTGTCCTGACCCGCACCCCCGCGACGGCCCGAGCCGGCCCCGCGGCAACGCGATCGGCCGGGTGCTCCCCCACGGAGCACCCGGCCGATCGCCGTCACCGGGCCGATCGCCCGGTCCGTCAGGTGGCCGTCGCCGCCCCGGGGCGGGCGGCGGACGGGCGGGCACCGCCGCCGGACAGCTCGGCCAGCGGAGCGCTGCCCAGCACCCCGCCCAGCAGCCCCGAGCCGGAGCCGCCCGCGCCGTTGCCGGAGCCGCTCGGGGCGCCGGTCCCGGCGCTCGGCGCGGGCTTGGGCGCCGAACCGGTGCCGGTCGCCGGGCCCGGGGTGGCGCGCTGCGCGGGCGCCGACCCGGCCGGGGCCGGTGCGCTGGACGGCCCGGCCGCCGGCGCCCCGGAGGGGGCCGTCCCGGTCTCCGGCCGGCCCGAGGCCTTCGCCCTGCCGCTCGGCGTGGCGGTGGCCGGGGCCGTGCCCGGCTTCGACGCGGACGGGGTGGCGGACGGCGCCGCGGTGGTGGGCGCGGCGCTCGGCGCGGCCGGCCGGGTCGGGGCCGGCGAGGTCGCCGGGGCGGCCGGGGCCTTGGCGCTCGGGGTCGCGGACGGTCCGCCGCTCGGCCAGACCGGCGTGCCGTACTCGGTGGCCGGCCGGGGCGGCGCGGGCGGCTGCGGCCGGGCGCCGGTGCGGACCGCCGCGCCCAGCATCGAGCCGAGCAGCAGGGTCAGGCCGATGACCACCGAGGCGACCACCGCGCCGCGCCGCAGCACCCGGCGGCGCAGCGCGGCCGGGGCGCCGGCGCCGTAGCGCCGCCAGGCCTCCAGGCCGAGCCGGCCGTCCAGCGAGGCGAACGGCGCCCCGGCGATCAGCAGCGGGCTCCAGGCCGCCAGGAAGATCAGGTCGGGCGTGTCGTACACCGGGACGGCCCGCCAGCTCACCGTGAACAGCAGCGCGGCGGACAGCGCCATCGCCGTGCCGGCCGCGAGCCGCTGCCAGAGTCCGAGCACGGTCAGCACGCCGACCACGATCTCGGCGAACGACACCACCAGGCCGGAGCCGACCGGGTGCGCCATGGCGAAGGACAGCAGCGGCTCGGCGACCTTCCAGGGGTGCAGCGAGGAGAGCCAGCGCATCATCGAGCCACGCTCGCCGCCGTCGAAGTACACCGGGTCGCAGAGCTTGCTGAACCCGGCGTAGACGGAGAGCGAGCCGAGCACGGCGCGCAGCGGCAGCAGCACCAGGCCGAGGTCGACCCGGCGGCCGGGGTACCAGGGCTGGCGGCCCTCGGCGCCGGCGGCCGAGACCTCGGGCAGCTCGCCGCTGGGCGTCCAGCCCTGCGGCGCGCCGACCGGGCCGACGCCGGCCTGGGTGGCGGTGCCGCCGCCCTCGCGCGGCTGGCGGGGCACCGCCCGGGCGCCGCCGTACGGCGGGATCAGCTGGGTGTCCGCGTCCGCCAGGGAGCCGCCGGAGCGTCCGCCGCGTCCGCCGACGCCGGCCGGGACGGCGCCCAGCCGGACGGCCTCCAGCAGCTGGGTGGCCGCGACGTCGCCCGGGCGCGCCTCGCCGGTCCAGGTGACCGGGGTGACCCGCCCCTTGCGGCGCGGCGGTGCCCCGGCGAGACCGCCGACGAGCGAGGGCACGTCGGCCGCGGGGACGACCACCTGCGGGGTGACCAGCGGGCGGCGGATCAGGCCCTGGGCGCCGTAGGGGTCGCCGAACGCGGCGCCGGTGGACAGCAGTCCGGCCGGCGCGTCGATCAACGGCGCCACCGGGGCGCCGAGCCTGAGCCGGAAGCTCGCCTGGGTGCTGCTGAGGCGCGCCGGGTCCGACGGCACCTTGACGGTGTTGAGGCCGGGGCCCGCGTCCATCCCGGGGCTGCCACCGCCCAGGAGCGGGCGCCGAGGTGTTCTGGTGTCCACGCCCGTCTAACCGGGTGACGCCCGGTTAGGACACTCTCCCGAGTGGATATCGGGAGTCCCCTTGAAGTGATCATGAGAAAAGCGATCGGATCCGGGCGGATCCGATCGCTTTCCCCTGACTTGCGGGCGAACGGCGGGCGGTTGCGGAGAACGCGTTGCGCCGGGCACCCGCGCTGTGCTCGGGCCCTCACCCGCCCCCGGAGGGTGCGGTGGTCAGCCGACCTTGGCGCGCAGCCGGGCCGCCTCGTAGAGCACGACGCCGGCCGCGACGCCCGCGTTCAGCGACTCGGTCAGCCCCGACATCGGGATCCGCACCCGCAGGTCGCAGGTCTCCGAGACCAGCCGGGACAGGCCCTTGCCCTCGCTGCCCGCGACGATCACCACCGGCCCGGTCAGCGCCTCCAGGTCGCCGATCTCGGCCTCGCCGTCGGCCGCCAGGCCGATCACCATCAGCCCGGCCTTCTGGTACGCCTCCAGGGCGCGGGTCAGGTTGGTGGCCCGGGCGACGGGCAGCCGGGCCGCCGCGCCCGAGGAGGTCTTCCAGGCACCGGCGGTCATGCCGGCCGCCCGGCGCTCCGGGATGACCACGCCGTGCGCGCCGAAGGCGGCGGCGGAACGGACCACGGCGCCCAGGTTGCGGGAGTCGGTGACGCCGTCCAGCGCGACGATCAGCGCGTCGCGGCCGCTGTCCGCGGCCTCGTCCAGCAGGTCCTCGGGGTGCGCGTACTCGTACGGCGGGACCTGCAGCACCAGGCCCTGGTGGTTCATCCCGCCGGTCATCTGGTCCAGCTGCGGGCGCGGGGCCTCCATCAGCGGGATGCCGCGGTCGTTGGCGGCCTGGAAGGCGTCGCGGACCCGGTCGTCGGTGTCGATGAACTGCTGGACGTACAGCGCGTTGGCCGGCACGTCGCCCTGCAGGGCCTCGACCACCGAGTTGCGGCCGAAGACCAGCTCGGCGGAGCCGGCGCCGCCGCGGCCGCCCCGGCCGCCGCCACCGGCCCGGCGCATGCCGGCCCGGGCCTTGGCGTCCCGCTCGCGCTTGAGCGCGGCGTTGGCGGCCCGCTGCTTCGGGTGGCCCTTGCGCTCCTCGCCGGGCGGGGTCGGGCCCTTGCCCTGGAGCGCCTTCCGGCTGTGGCCGCCGGTACCGACACTCGCGCCCTTCTTCGACCCGGGGTTGCGGCGGTTCCTGCGCTGGCTGTTGCCGGCCATGGCTGTACTTCCTGTCTGTCTGTGCGGCATGGCCGGCCGCACCGGCCCGTGCCGGTGGCGCCCGACGGCATGCGCTCCGTCATGCGGGAGGGCCGCACCGGTCCGGTACGGCCCACCTCACCCCTCGGTCGCCCGGGGGTTACTGGCTGTTGATCGTCCAGCGCGGGCCGGACGGGGTGTCCTCGATCGCCAGCCCGGCCAGGCCGAGCTGGTCGCGGATGGCGTCCGCGGTCGCGAAGTCCTTGCGGGCCCGTGCCGCCTGGCGCTGGTCCAGGACGAGGCGGACCAGCGAGTCGACCACGCCGTGCAGGTCCTCGCCGCGCTCCGTCCCGGTCCACTGCGGGTCGAGCGGGTCCAGACCCAGTACTCCGAGCATCGCACGGACCTCGGCCAAGCGCGCCACCGCGCTCTCCTTGTCGTCCGCGGTGAGGGCGCTGTTGCCCTGGCGGACGGCGGTGTGCACGATGGCCAGCGCCTGCGGCACGCCCAGGTCGTCGTCCATCGCCTCGGCGAAGGCCGGCGGCACCTCGGGCGCCGCGTCGACCTTCCCGCAGCGCTCCACGGCGCGCTGGATGAAGCCCTCGATCCGGCCGAAACCGGCCTCGGCCTCGCGCAGCGACTCCTCGCTGTACTCGATCATCGAGCGGTAGTGCGGGGCCGCCAGGTAGTAGCGGAGCACGATCGGCCGCCAGCGCCGGACCATCTCGGAGACCAGCACCGAGTTGCCCAGCGACTTGCTCATCTTCTCGCCGGCCATGGTGACCCAGGCGTTGTGCACCCAGAAGTTGGCGAAGCCGTCGCCGTAGGCCTTGGACTGGGCGATCTCGTTCTCGTGGTGCGGAAAGATCAGGTCGAGCCCGCCGCCGTGGACGTCGAAGGCCGGGCCCAGGTACTTGTGGGCCATCGCCGAGCACTCCAGGTGCCAGCCCGGACGGCCGCGGCCCCACGGGGTCTCCCAGCTCGGCTCGCCCGGCTTGGCGGCCTTCCACATCGCGAAGTCGCGCGGGTCGCGCTTGCCGGTCTCGTTCTCGCCGGAGGGCTGCTGGAGGTTCTCCAGCTTCTGGTTGGAGAGCGCGAGGTAGTCGGGGTACGACTTCACGTCGAAGTAGACGTTGCCGT
Organism: Kitasatospora sp. NPDC001527; assembly: GCF_040298605.1. Classification (NCBI taxonomy): domain Bacteria; kingdom Bacillati; phylum Actinomycetota; class Actinomycetes; order Kitasatosporales; family Streptomycetaceae; genus Kitasatospora; species Kitasatospora sp. NPDC001527. The sequence goes on from NZ_JBEPAM010000002.1 coordinate 317,063, forward strand.
CGGCCGCGTAGGCGTGGCCCTTCTCGATGAGCCCGCGCATCATCTCGACCATCTCGGGGATGTGCCCGGTCGCGCGCGGTTCGACGGTCGGCGGCAGGCAGCCGAGCGCGTTGTAGCCGTCGTTGAAGGCGCGCTCGTTCTCGTAGGCGATCTGCCACCACGGCGTGCCGAGCTCGCGCTCCTTGGCGATGATCTTGTCGTCGATGTCGGTGACGTTCCGGGCGAAGGTCACCTGGTAGCCGCGGTAGGCGAACCACCGCTGCATCACGTCGAAGTTGAGATAGGAGCGGATGTGCCCGATGTGTGGCGCCGACTGGACGGTAGCGCCGCACAGGTAGATCGAGACACAACCCGGGACAAGCGGGACGAAGTCGCGTACCTGTCGGGTGCTGGTGTCGTACAGTCGAATGCTCACAGCGTCAAGCGTAGTGGGCAGCAGGGGGTGCCCCGCGACATTCCGGAATGTCAAGGCCCCCGACGGAACCTTTTCCGCCGGGTGATGCCCCGGGGCCTCCCCCGCCGCGCCGGTGGCTCAGATCGAGCCGACCACCTTCCGCGGGGTGATCCGGACGACCACCCGCACGTCGTCCGGGCCGTCGTAGCCGTACGACTCCGCGTCCTGGTACTTGCGGGCCAGCTCGTCGATCAGCTCCCGGCCGCCCTCGCGGGTCAGGGTGACCTCGCCGCGCACCTCCAGGTAGGTGTACGGGCTCTCCGGCGGGTTGACCACCAGCGAGACCCGCGGGTCCTTCACCAGGTTGAGGTGCTTGCGGCGCCCCTCGACGGTGGAGAACAGGATGTCCTCGCCGTCGCGCTTCACCCAGACCACGGAGGACTGGGGGCTGCCGTCGGGCTGGATCGTGGAGACCACGGCGAAGCTCTTGGCGTCGAGCAGGGCCTTGGCCTGGTCGGAGAGTTGGGCGCTCATCGGAAACCTCATCTCGTCGGCAGCTGGTACGGCCCGAGGGGGAAGCCCGCGCGGGCCCGACCCGAACACTATCGACTCGGGCCCGCGCAACGCCCGGTGAACACCCGTCAGCCGGGGATTGTTCCCGGCCGCCCTCCGCGGAGGTCAGGGCCGCTCGTACACCAGCGCGGTGGCGATCGCCGCGAGCCCCTCGGCGCGCCCGGTCAGCCCGAGCCCGTCGGTGGTGGTGCCGGAGACCGAGACCGGGGCGCCGACCGCGGCGCCGAGCGCGGCCTGCGCCTCCGCCCGGCGCTTGCCGATCTTCGGCCGGACCCCGATCACCTGGATCGCGACGTTGCCGATCTCGAAGCCCGCCGCGCGCACCAGCCGGGCCGCCTCGCCGAGCAGCGTCACCCCGGACGCCCCGGCCCACTCCGGCCGGTCGGTGCCGAAGTGCGCGCCCAGGTCGCCGATCCCGGCGGCCGAGAACAGCGCGTCGCAGGCGGCGTGGGCGGCCACGTCGGCGTCCGAGTGCCCGGCCAGGCCGGCCTCGGCGCCCGGCCACTCCAGCCCGGCCACCCACAGCGGGCGACCGGCCTCGAAGGCGTGCACGTCGGTGCCGATCCCGATCCGGGGGACGACGGGGGTGTGCGGGTCAGTAGGCATCGGCGGCCCTCCGGCGGGCGAGTACGGCCTCGGCGAGAACGAGGTCCAGCGGACGGGTCACCTTGAACGCCTCCTCGTGCCCGGGCACCACGACCACCCGGCCGCCGAACCGCTCGACCAGGCCCGCGTCGTCGGTGACCGGCGGCAGGCCGGTCCCGTCCGCCGCGCCCTCCTCGGCCAGCGCCTTGGCGTGCACCCCGGCCAGCGTCTCCCGGCGGAAGCCCTGCGGGGTCTGCACCGCGCGCAGGGTGGCCCGGTCGGGCGTGTCGAGCACCGGCTCGGGCCCGCCCGGCACCGGCTCGACCCGCTTGACGGTGTCGGCCAGCGGCACCGCCGGCACCACCGCCTCGGCCCCGGCCCGGACGGCGGAGGCCACCGCGTCCACCACCTCGACCGGGACCAGCGGGCGGGCCGCGTCGTGCACCAGCACGATGCCGACCTCGGCCGGGATGGCGGCCAGGCCCAGCCGGACCGACTCCTGGCGGGTCGCCCCGCCGGCCACCACCCGGATGTCCTTGCCCTCAAGGCCGTGGCTGTCGAGCAGGGCGACCACCCCGGCCACCCCGTCGGCGGGGGCGGCGACCACGACCAGGCCGACCGCGCGGCTGCGGGTCAGCGCCCGGACGGCGTGCACCAGGAGCGGCACGCCGCCCAGTTCACGCAGGGCCTTGGGGGCCCCCGGCCCCAGGCGCTCACCGCGGCCGGCGGCGGGCACCACTGCTGCTGCGACTGCTGCTGTGGCGTTCAGGTTTCACTCCTTCGGCGAAGTGGGTATGGCCATGGCGTGCACGACGGGCGCGGACCCCTTCCGAAGCACCACCGTCTTCCGCCCGCGACATGAGCAGAAACGGTCATGCAGACCCGAGGCCGACCGGGCCGCTCGGGTGCGGGGGCGTCGTCCGGACACGCCTCAGCGCCCGAAGTGCCACTGCACCACCCGCGGACCGTCGGTCCGGTGGGCGGCGCGCCGGCATCGGGCGCTGTGAGCGTTGTGGAGCGGACGGCCGCTACGAGGCGAGCACCTCGTCGAGCAGCGTCTCCGCCTTGTCCTCGTTGGTGTTCTCCGCCAGCGCGAGCTCGCTGACGAGGATCTGGCGCGCCTTGGCGAGCATGCGCTTCTCGCCGGCGGAGAGACCGCGCTCGCGCTCGCGGCGCCACAGGTCGCGCACGACCTCGGCGACCTTGATGACGTCGCCCGAGGCGAGCTTCTCCAGGTTCGCCTTGTAGCGACGGGACCAGTTGGTCGGCTCTTCGGTGTACGGTGCGCGGAGCACCTCGAAGACCCGGTCCAGACCCTCCTGGCCGACCACATCGCGCACGCCGACGAACTCCGCGTTCTCGGCGGGCACGCGGAGCGTCAGGTCTCCCTGCTGCACCTTGAGCACCAGGTAGGTCTTGTCCACACCTTTGATCTGGCGAATTTCGATGGCCTCGATCAGCGCGGCCCCGTGATGGGGGTAGACCACCGTGTCGCCAACCTTGAACGTCATGTGACAGGACCCCTTCCGTGGCTTTCCAGAATAACACGCTTTTCGGCGCACCCGAAGGGCGTTTTCGCAGGTCAGGGCCGGTCTCGGGGCTTGACAAGGACCCCCATGACGTGCTGCGACCGGTGTTCGAGGAGGGCTTCCCGCAGGTCGGAGGCGGTTCCGCCGCTCGCCGAAACCCCTGGCAACACTCCCGAAACCGTGATTTGATCTTGAGCTTTCACCGTTTATCGGGTCGTTTCCGGATCGTGATCCGATCTTGGTCGGCCCTTGACCTGAACACGCGGACGTGCCGCCGTCCGGACGCCCCGTCCGCACCTGGCGCGCGACACGAAGGGACCACCCCGTGAGGACGGCATAAGCGAGGTCGATAATCTGAGACCTGACCTTCCGACACGTGACTTAGGAGAAGCCGCCGCCGTGAGCCGCAGCCTTCGACGCGGCAGCATCGCCGCCCTCGCCGCCCTGGCCATCGCCTCGTTGTCCTCCTGCGCCGCCGGGAACACCCCGGAGACCCTGCAGATCAAGCCGGACAACGTGTCCGCCACCCTGGGCACCAACGTCCTGCTGAACAACATCGTCGTGGTCACCGGGGACGAGTCCTCCGGCGAGCACACCGGCCCCGCCAACGTGACGGTGAACATCAGCAACACCGGGTCCGAGGTGCTCGAGCTGCAGGCCGTCACCGTCGCCGGTGGTGCCCCCGCCGCCTTCACCGACGCCACGGGCGCCCCGCTGACCAGCATCTCCGTCCCGGCCGGCGGCGCGGTGCTGCTCGGCGGTCCGGGCAACCCGACCGCCAAGGTCGCCTCCACCACCGTGACCGTGGGCGGCTACGTGGCGACCTCCTTCACGTTCAAGAACCACGAGAAGCTGGACGCCCAGGCCCAGGTCAGCCCGAACAAGGACCTGTACAAGGGCTTCGGCCCGACCGCCCCGGCGGCCGCGCCGACCAAGGCCGCCACCCCGGCCGCGGGTGCCACCACTCCGGCCGCGGGCGCCCACGCCCCGGCCGCCGGCACCACCTCCTCGGCCCCGGCGGTCCCGGCCGCCCACTGAGGCCCGGCGCCGTCGCACCGCAGAGACGCGAACGCCCCTCCGGCCGGTGCCGGAGGGGCGTTCGCGTCGGTGGGGCCGGGAGCCCGGGTTTACGGCTCGAACTTGTAGCCGAGGCCGCGCACCGTGACCAGGTAGCGCGGGGCGCCCGGGTCCGGCTCGATCTTCGCCCGCAGCCGCTTGACGTGGACGTCCAGCGTCTTGGTGTCGCCGACGTAGTCGGCGCCCCAGACCCGGTCGATCAGCTGCATCCGGGTGAGCACCCGGCCGGCGTTGCGCAGCAGCATCTCCAGCAGGTCGAACTCCTTGAGCGGCAGGTCGACCTTGGCGCCGTCCACGGTCACCACGTGCCGGTCGACGTCCATCCGGACCGGGCCCGCCTCCAGCGCGCCGGGGCCGCCGCCGTCGCCGGGGCCCTCGTTCTCGCCGCGGCGGCGCAGCACCGCGCGGATCCGGGCGACCAGCTCACGGGTGGAGTAGGGCTTGGTGACGTAGTCGTCCGCGCCTATCTCCAGACCGACCACCTTGTCGATCTCGCTGTCCTTGGCGGTGACCATGATCACCGGCACGTTGGAGCGCACCCGCAGCTGGCGGCAGACCTCGGTGCCGGGCAGCCCCGGCAGCATCAGGTCGAGCAGGACGAGGTCGGCGCCGTTGCGTTCGAACTGCTCCAGCGCGTCGGGGCCGGTGGCGGCGATGGCCACCTCGAAGCCCTCCTTGCGGAGCATGTACGAGAGGGCGTCGCTGAACGACTCCTCGTCCTCGACCACCAGTACTCGGGTCACGATCAGGCCTCCGGGGCAAGCTGGGGGGTTGTTTCTGACAGGGAATGCGCGGACTCCCCCGCACGGGGGCGGTCCACGGGGGCCTGCCCGGCGGGCAGGCGGAGGGTGAAGGTGGAGCCCTGGCCCTCGACGCTCCACACCGACACGGTGCCGCCGTGCGAGGCGGCCACGTGCTTGACGATGGACAGGCCGAGGCCGGTGCCGCCGGTCTGCCGGGAGCGTGCGGGGTCGACCCGGTAGAACCGTTCGAAGACCCGCTCGCGGTCCTTCTCGGAGATGCCGATGCCCTGGTCGGTCACCGAGATCTCGATGAGCTCGCCGTCGGCCTCGCCCAGCGCGGCGGCGCTGGAGATCCGGCGGGTGGCGATCGCGACCCTGGTCCGCGGCGGGCTGTAGTTGACGGCGTTCTCGACGAGGTTGCCGAGCGCGGCGGCGAGCTGGCCGCGGTTGCCGTGCAGGTAGAGGCCGGCGATGCCGCCGGCCGCGATGAGGATCTGCTTGGCGGCGGCCTGCTGGCGGCAGCGGTCGATCGCCTCGGCGATCAGCTCGTCCACCGCGACCGGCTCCGGGTCGACCATCAGCCGGTCGTCCTGGACCCGGGAGAGGTCGATGATCTCCTGGACCAGGCTGGCCAGCCTGGTCGCCTCGATCTGCATCCGGCCCGCGAAGCGCTGCACCGCCTCCGGGTCGTCGGCCGCGTCCGCGACCGCCTCGGAGAGCAGCGAGAGCGCGCCGACCGGGGTCTTGAGCTCGTGGCTGACGTTGGCCACGAAGTCGCGGCGGACGGCCTCCACCCGGCGGCGCTCGGTCTGGTCCTCGACCAGCACCAGGACCAGCCGGGAGCCCAGCGGGGCGACCCGGGCCGAGACCGCGAGCGGTTCGGCGGCGCGCGCCGCGCCCGGGCGGGGCAGCTCCAGATCGAGCTGGCGGATCTCGCCGTCCCGGCGGGTGGAGCGGGCCAGCGCGAGCAGCTGGTCGACGGCGACCGCGCCGCCGCGCACCAGGCCCATCGCGTACGCCGCCGAGCTGGCCTTGACCACGTCGTCGCTCTCGCCGAGGACGATCGCGCAGGAGCGCAGCACGGAGAGAACGGTGTCGACCCCCGGGGGCAGCGGGGGTTCCTGCGCCGGGAGGCCCTGGTGACGGCCCTGGTTCCGGTTGGTTCCGCCGTACCTGCCCCTGGCCTGCTCGCGCTCGCTCCAACGGAAGGCGATCGAGGCCGTGAGGCCGACGCCGAGCCCGGCTATGGCGCAGGCAGCGGCGGCGGCCACGTTCACGTCCATACCGCCAGCCTAAGCGCACGGTGAGGGCGCTCCCCACGGGCTCGATCAAGGGATCGGCCGCACGTTGCCGAGAATTCACCTTCAGGTAGCTGTCGGTTCACCGAACGGGTCGTGCGTGGTCGCCCGGACGGCCCACAGTGGGCGCCGGAGCCCGTGTGGGAGGGGCGGCCCGGCCAAACGGCCGCCCGTCGCCCCGGGTGTGCGCGTACGATGCGCGCCACCAGCAGCGGCCATCCGTACGTCCTACTGACCGTCGTACCGGATGACCGGTCGGCACCGCCACCGACACAGCTACTGAGGAGAGAGCATGCGCGACGCGTACCACGAGGAACTCGACTCGATCGGCGACAGCCTGGTCGAGATGGCCCGGCTCGTCGGTTCGGCCCTCGGGCGGGCCACCACCGCACTCCTCGACGCGGACCTGGCGCTGGCGGAGAGCGTGATCGCCGCCGACGAGAAGATCAACGACCTGCACCACGAGCTGGAGAACCGGGCGATCGACCTGCTCGCCCGTCAGCAGCCGGTCGCCACCGACCTGCGCATCGTCGTCACCTCGCTGCGGATGAGCTCCGACCTGGAGCGCTGCGGCGACCTCGCCCGGCACGTCGCCAAGGTGGCGCGGCTCCGCTACCCGGCGTCGGCCGTCCCCGGCGACCTGCACGCGACCGTCCTGGAGATGGGTCAGCTCGCCCAGCGGCTGGTGGCCAAGGCCGGCCTGGTGATCGCCACCAAGGACGTCGACAAGGCGCTGGAGCTGGAGCAGGACGACGACGCGATCGACGCGCTGCACCGCGAGCTGTTCGCGCACCTCATCGACGAGCGCTGGCACCACGGCATCGAGACCGCGGTGGACGTCACCCTGGTCGGCCGCTACTACGAGCGCTTCGCCGACCACGCGGTCTCGGTGGCCAAGCGCGTGGTGTACCTGGTGACCGGCGAGCACGTGGAGGAGTTCGTCGCGGCGACCGAGGCCGCCGCCGAGGCGGAGTGACCTCCGGGCGGCCCGCCGTCCCCGGGACGGCCCTTCTTCCCGGGGGTGGGTAAACCCCGGGCCGGGGTGGTGGAGGAGCACGGGAAGCCGTACTCCCCACCACTGCGCGCCCGTTGACGCTCCCTCCGGTCGGCGGTTTCACTCGAATCCGTAGGGCACCGTGGTGTGCCCGCCAGAAGGAGGGGTCAGCACGATGAAGGCACACCCGACCGGCCCGGCATCGGCTCCCGAGACCATCGAAACGCCCGCCCCGAAGCTGCTGCCCGTCCTCGCGGCCGGCTGCGGCTGCGGTCCGGGCTGCGGCTGTGGCTGCCAGTCCGGCGCCCCCTGCCAGTGCGGCGGGGTCGACGGCGGCTGCTGCGGCCACTGAGGGGCCGCCGGGGACCACCCGTTCGTCCCTCCCCCGGTGCCACCGTGGAGCTCCGGGGTGCACGGCTGCCGTGGGAGACGGCCGTGCACCCCGGTCTCCTCACCGCCGGGGCGCCGGCGGGGTCAGCGGGGCGGGTCTCAGAACGTGACGTCCGTGCAGGAGTAGAAGGCGTTGCCGGTGTCCGCGACGTCCCAGACCGCGACGACCACCTGGTGGCCGGTCCGGCCGGAGGGCAGGGTCGCGGTGTGGCTGAGCGTGCTGGGCACCTGGGTGCCGTTGTAGGGGACGTTCAGGAACGGGGTCAGCTCCAGGTTGGCCCGGGTGACCTTCTGCGAGGCGCTGTAGCCGGGCTTGGTCAGGTAGTACCGGAAGCCCGAGGTGGCGTGCCGGGCGGTGAACCGCCAGGTGAAGGTCAGCCGCTGGCCCGCGGAGACGGCGGTGGCCGGCCAGGCGCCGCCGCGCGGGTCGTCCAGCTCGGCGAAGCGGCTGTTGCCTCCGGCACAGATGAGGCCGTCGGCCGGTCCCGAGGCCGGGAAGCCCTTCGGCCCCTCGACGCTCTGCGGCTCCCAGCGGATCGCGCCGCAGTTGGTCACCGTGCCCGCGCCGCAGAGCGCGGCCCGGCTGGGCGGGGTGGTGATGTAGCCGTGCGACTGCGCCGGAAGGGCGACCGCGACCGGCACCGCGAGGGCGGCCACGACGGCTCCGACGACATGACGTGTGCGCATGATGCTCCTCCGTGGGGGTGGATGGAGAGTGCGCCGGGCACGGACACGCGTGCGTGGGGGCCGGCATGCCCGCGCCGGGTCGGCGCTCACACCGTAGGAGCCGCCACCGGGGCCGTCAATGGTCTGAACCATTTCTGCGACACGGCGAACTCACCCCATGCACAGGTGAGTTGAACGCGAAGGGCCCCGCCCCCGAACGGGGAGCGGGGCCCTCGACGGCCGGTGCGGGTTACTTCTTGCCCTGGTTCCTGACCGCCTCGATCGCGGCGGCGGCGGCCTCCGGGTCGAGGTAGCGGCCGCCCGGGACGGTCGGCTTGAAGTCGGCGTCCAGCTCGTAGACCAGCGGGATGCCGGTCGGGATGTTGAGGCCGGCGATCTCGGCGTCGGAGATGCCGTCGAGGTGCTTGACCAGCGCGCGCAGGCTGTTGCCGTGGGCGGTCACCAGGACGGTCCGGCCGGCGGCGAGGTCCGGGACGATGGCGTCGTACCAGTACGGGAGCATCCGCTCGACGACGTCCTTGAGGCACTCGGTGCGCGGACGCAGCTCGCTCGGGATCCCGGCGTAGCGGGCGTCACCGGCCTGCGAGTACTCGGAGTCGTCGGCCAGCACCGGCGGCGGGGTGTCGTAGGAGCGGCGCCAGAGCTGGAACTGCTCCTCGCCGAACTCGGCCAGGGTCTGGGCCTTGTCCTTGCCCTGGAGCGCGCCGTAGTGCCGCTCGTTCAGGCGCCAGCTGCGGCTGACCGGGATCCAGTGGCGGTCGGCCTTGTCCAGGGCGATCTGCGAGGTGCGGATGGCCCGGCGCAGCAGCGAGGTGTGCAGCACGTCCGGGAGGAAGCCCTCGGCGGCGAGCAGCTCGCCACCGCGCGCGGCCTCCTTCTCGCCCTTCTCGTTGAGGTCGACGTCGACCCAACCGGTGAACAGGTTCTTCTGGTTCCACTCGCTCTCACCGTGGCGGAGCAGGATGAGTCGGTACGTCGTGTCAGCCATGGCCCCCAGCTTAGTGGAGCCCGGAAAACCCCTGGTCGGGGCCTCGCCCGGCAGGTAAGGTGTGCTCCGCGCCAGAGACTCTTACCCTCCTGCTGAGCGGTCCTGCCCGTACGGCTCAGCGGACATCCGCCTGCCCGGGAGCCCCCACATGCCCGACTCGCCCCTGCCCACCCGTGCCACCAGAGCCGTCGCCGAGGCGGTGAGCGGGCTTCCGCGCCAGTTCTGGTGGCTGTGGAGCAGCACGCTGATCAACAAGCTCGGCGCGTTCGTGGTCACTTTTCTCGCACTCTACTTGACCACCGACCGGGGCTACTCGGCCTCGTACGCGGGCCTGGTCGCCTCGCTGTTCGGCCTCGGCTCGGCGATCGCCTCCGTCGTCGCCGGCGTGCTGGCGGACCGGATCGGGCGGCGGCCGACGCTGGTCGCCGCCCAGCTCGGCACCGCCCTGTTCACCGCGCTGCTCGGCTTCAGCGACGGGCAGGTGGCCATCGCGGTGGTCGCCTTCCTGGTCGGCTTCTGCAACAACGCCACCCGCCCCGCGACCTCGGCGATCATCGCGGACATCGTGCCGGCCGAGGACCGGGTGCGCGCCTTCTCGCTGAACTACTGGGCGATCAACATCGGCTTCGGCCTCTCCGCGGCGGTCGCCGGACTGATCGCCACCCACGGCTACCTCACGCTCTTCCTGCTGGACGCGCTGTCCACGGTGATCTGCGCGGTGGTCATCTTCGTGCGCATCCCCGAGACCCGGCCCCAGGCGCCCGCCGCGGCCCAGGGCGGACCGAAGGCCCGGCCGGCGATCGGCCTGGCCGAGGTGTTCCGGGACGGCCGCTTCATGGCGGTGGTGGTGCTCAACCTGCTGCTCGCCCTGGTCGCCCAGCAGGGCTCGACCACGCTGGCCGTGGACATGGGCCGGGCCGGCATCACCTCCAGCCAGTACGGCCTGGTGATCGGTCTCAACGGCCTGCTCATCGTGGTGCTCCAGATCCCGGTCACCCGGTGGATGGAGGGGCGGGACCGGACGGCCCTGCTGGTCGCCAGCGCGCTGCTCATCGGCTGGGGCTTCGGGCTGACCGCGCTGGCCGGCTCCTCGGCCTGGTTCTACGCGTTCACCGTGGCGGTCTGGACGCTCGGCGAGATCCTGAACGCGCCGACCATGATGGGCCTGGTCGCCGAGCTGTCCCCGGCCGAGGCGCGCGGCCGCTACCAGGGCGTCTACTCGCTGTCCTGGTCGCTCGCCTCGTTCCTCGGCCCGGCTGCGGGCGGCGTGCTGCTGGAGCGGGCCGGCAGCGGGGTGATGTGGGGGGCGTGCGCGGTGCTCGGCACGCTCGCCGCCGGCGGGTACGTCCTGCTCGGCCGGCGGCCGGGGGCGGCGCTGGCGAAGCCGGCGGCGGTGGCCACCTCGGCGGACGCGGCGGCCCCGGCGGACGCCCGGCCCGCGCCGGCGGCACCGGACACCGCGCGGGCCGCCGAGCCGCAGCGGGCCCCGGCCGGCGGCTGAACCGGAAGCGGCCCCGGCCGGCTACTCGGCCGCCGGGGCCTCCGGCGCCGCGTCCGGGGCCGGGGCGGCGAGGTGGGCGAAGGCCGCCAGGTTGCGGGTCGACTCGCCGCGCTTGGTCCGCCACTCCCACTCCCGCCGGATCGCGGTCGCGAAGCCCAGCTCCAGCAGGGTGTTGAAGGGCTCGTCGGCGTTCTCCAGCACCGTGCCCAGCAGCCGGTCCACGGTGTCCGGGGTCAGCGCCTCCAGCGGCAGCCGGCCCGCCAGGTAGACGTCCCCGAGCCCGTCGACCGCGTACGCCACGCCGTAGAGCCGGGTGTTGCGCTCCAGCAGCCAGCGGTAGACCGCCTCGTGGTTCTCGTCCGGGCGGCGGACCACGAAGGCGTTCACCGAGAGGGTGTGGTCGCCGACCCGCAGGGCACAGGTGGTGCTCAGCTTCCGGGTGCCCGGGAGGGCCGCCACCAGGGTGTACGGATCGGTGGGGGCCGGCTCCCAGGCCACCCCGGCCTCGTCCAGGGCGGTGCGCAGGAGGGTCAGGGCCTCGTCCTTGGTGCGGATTGCCATGGGGGTGACGTTACTCGGCGGTACGCCCCCCGCGCAGTAGCGGATCCGCGGCGACCGGCTCAGACGCGCCGCTGACGCGCCCCGGCCAGCCGGCCGAGCGACCGGACCAGGCTGCCGGCGTACACCTCGGCGGTGGTCGCGGCGGCGGTGTCCCAGCCGAACCCGGCCGCGTGCCGGGCCGCCGCGGCGCCCCGCCGGGCCACCAGCTCAGGGTCGGTGACGTACGGCTCCAGCGCGTGCGACCAGGCCACCGGGTCGTGGCCGCCCACCAGGGTGCCGGTCTCGCCGTCCCGGACGGCGACCGGCAGCCCGCCCACCGCGGCCGCCACCACCGGGGTGCCGCAGGCCTGCGCCTCCAGCGCGACCAGTCCGAACGACTCGCTGTACGAGGGCATCACCAGCGCCGTCGCGGCCCGGTACCACTCGGCGAGCCGCGCCTGGCCCACCGGCGGGTGGAACCGCACCACGTCGCCGATGCCCAGCTGGGCGGCCAGCTTGTGCAGGCTCTCCGGCCGGGCCAGCCCGGTGCCGGACGGGCCGCCGACCACCGGCACCACCAGCCGCTCGCGCAGCTCCGGGCGCCGCTCCAGCAGCTCGGCGACGGCGCGCAGCAGCACGTCCGGGGCCTTCAGCGGCTGGATGCGGCCGGCGAAGAGCAGCACCGCGGCGTCGGCGGGCAGCCCCAGCCGGGCCCGGGCGGCCCGGCGGGCCTCCGCGGTGCCCGCGCCGGCCGGCGCCGAGGGACGGAACACGTCCAGGTTGACGCCCGGGTGGACGACGGCCAGCTGCTCCGGGCGCGCCGCGTAGAAGCGGGCGAGCTCGGCGGCCTCCTCGGTGGTGTTGGCGATCAGCCGGTCGGCCGCCTCCACCACCTGGGTCTCGCCGATCACCCGGGCCGGCGGCTCGGGGGTGTCGCCCTCGGCCAGCGCCGCGTTCTTCACCTTGGCCATGGTGTGCATGGTGTGCACCAGCGGCACGCCCCAGCGCTGGGCGGCCAGCCAGCCGACCTGGCCGGAGAGCCAGTAGTGCGAGTGGACCAGGTCGTAGTGGCCGGGGCGGTGGCCGGCCTCGGTGCGGAGCACGCCGTGGGTGAAGGCGCACAGCTGGGCCGGCAGGTCCTCCTTCACCAGCCCCTCGTACGGGCCCGCCGTGACGTGCCGGACCAGCACGCCCGGGGCCAGCTCCACGGTGGGCGCGTCGTCGGAGCAGATCGCCCGGGTGAACACCTCGACCTCGATGTTGAGCTCGGCCAGCCGCTTGGCCAGCTCCACGATGTAGACGTTCATGCCGCCCGCGTCGCCCGTCCCCGGCTGGTGCAGCGGGGAGGTGTGGACGCTGAGCATGGCTATCCGGCGCGGGCGGCGCCGGCCGCCCTGGACCAGCGACTGGAGCCGGCCGCGCGCGGGCGCGGCCGGCTGGGCACGGCGTACCGAACGGACGGGGTGCTGGATCACCTGGCTGGAGCCTCCTCGTGTACTGCCCGCCTCGGCAGCCCTGCTTGCCTGCCGCCTGCTGTTCTGCCTGCTGTCCGGTGTGTGCGCCGCTCGCCCGCACGCCGCACGGCCACGGCGCCCGTGGCGGCACGCCGGCCGGCTGCCCGTCCGGGCACACATCACCACCAGTCTGCCAACCACGCGATCGCCGACCGGCATTCCCGGGGCTCCGGATGAGATGGGCCGCGCCGCCGGCCCCCGGCCCGGGCCCCGTACCCTGTGGTCCATGGCCGCCTCCCCTCCCGACACCGCGAGCGCGCCCGCCCGCGGACGGGCCGGGCGGCCGGTGGGCACCGTCACCCGCGGCACCACCAACACCAACCGGCTGCGCCGGATGGACCGCTGGATCGCCCACACGCTCGGGCCCGCGCTGCGCTCCGCCGGGCACCCGCCGGTCGCCGTCGACCTCGGGTACGGCGCCGCGCCGTGGACGGCCGTCGAGCTGTCCGGGCGGCTGCGGGCGGTGCGCCCGGACGTCCGGGTGGTCGGGATCGAGATCGAGCCGGCCCGGGTCGCCGCGGCGCTGCCCTACGCGGTGCCGCCGCTGCTGACCTTCCGGCGCGGCGGCTTCGAGGTGCCGCTGGACGGCGGCGCGCCCGCCCAGCTGATCCGGGCCGCCAACGTGCTGCGGCAGTACGACGAGTCGGCGGTGGCCGGGGTCTGGGAGCGGCTGTGCGACCGGCTGGCCCCGGACGGGCTGCTGGTCGAGGGCACCTGCGACGAGATCGGCCGCCGGCACGTCTGGGTGGCGCTCGGCCCGGAGGGGCCGCGGACGGTGACCTTCGCGGCCCGGCTGGGCGGCCTCGGCCAGCCGTCCGACCTGGCCGAACGGCTGCCGAAGGCGCTGATCCACCACAACGTGCCGGGGCGGCCGGTGCACGCGTTCCTGCGCGACTTCGACCGCGCCTGGGCGGCGGCCGCGCCGTACGGGGCGTTCGGCGCCCGGCAGCGCTGGGTGGCGGCGTGCACCTCGCTGGCCGGGGCGTGGCCGCTGGTGGACGCGCGGGGGCGGTGGCGGCAGGGCGAGGTCACCCTGCCGTGGACGGCGCTGGCCCCGTAGCCCGCCCGGGCGTCCGTGCCCGGGTCCCTGGTTTCACTCGAACGAGTTATCGAATATCTCTGGCGTGTTGACGCCTCGTCACGCCACCATGGGACCCGACCGCGGACTCACTCCCGCCCGGTCAGCCCCAGCTCCCGCCCGACGCCCGCGAACACCTCGAACATCTCCGACCCGAACAGCACGAACCGCACCTCCTCCGGTCCGCCGCCCGGCTCCGCCGTCACCGCCGCGACGGTGCCCAGCGCGATCCTGGCCGCATCCGCCGGCGGCCACCCGAAGATCCCGGCCGACACGGCCGGGAAGGCCACCGTGCGCGCACCCAGCTCCGCCGCCACCCGGAGCGACTCGCGATAGCAGGAGGCCAGCAGCTCCGCCCGCCCCTCGTACTCGTCCGCCAGGTAGACCGGCCCCACGGTGTGCACCACCCAGTGGGCCGGCAGGTCGCCGGCCGTGGTCGCCACCGCCTGCCCGGTGGGCAGCCCCCGCCCGTACCGCGAGGCCCGCAGCCCGCGGCACTCCTCCAGGATCCGCGGCCCGCCCCGGCGGTGGATCGCACCGTCCACCCCACCACCGCCCAGCAGGGAGGAATTCGCCGCGTTCACCACGACGTCCACCTGCTGCGCCGTGATGTCACCCTCGACCAGAGTGATCCGCGTCACCACCGCACACCTCTCTCCATGCCCGCCCCGACGGCGTCGGACCGGGCCCCCGCTCGTACCCGCCCCACCCATCCAACACACCGCCACCGGCGTGGCGCCAGCCACAACGGAGCCGGTCGGTCAGAGAAATCCCCGGAGATCACGTTATGGTCGCGAGAAGTTCCCCGACGCAGGGTGCCACGCGGGCACTGCGGACGGACGCCGGCCGTTACGCATGCGGGGAAAGGGAGGATCAGCCGATGCCCGCAACGGGAGACGGGCGGGTACCTGCTGCCGCGGACCCGCCGGGCGCCCAGCACGGTGCCCGCTCCGGGACGGCCCGCGAACGGTCCGGCCACGAACGGTCCGCCCGTGACCGCTCCCCCGCACCGGCCCGGCACCCGGCCGGCCCGGCCACGGCCCCCGCGCCGATACCCCATCCCCGGTCGAACACCGCCCCCGCGGGCCCGTCCCCCGCGCCGGCCGCCCCGCTCAAGCTGCTGGTGATCGAGGACGACGCCACCGACGCCCAGCTGCTCAAGGCCGCGGTCGCCGACAGCGGCGCCCCGATCGAGATCCACTGGACCCGCGGCCTCGACCAGGCCTTCGCCCTGCTCGCCCCCGCCGCGTCCGGCTCCCGGCGCGGCCGACCGCGCACCCCCGACGCCGCCCGCGGCGACTTCAGCTGCGTCCTGCTCGACCTCGCCGCCCCCGCCGACCTGCCGCACCCCTCGGACCCCTCGGACGGCCTGGAGGGCCTGCACGAACTGCTCCGCCGGGCCCCGCACACCGCCGTCGTGGTCCTCACCGACGCCGCCGGCGCCGAACTCGGCGCCGCCGCCGTGGCCGCCGGCGCCCAGGACTTCCTGGTCAAGAACGAGACGGACGGCCCGCTGCTGGCCCGCGCCCTGCGCTACGCCGTCGAGCGCAAGCGCGCCGACGAGTCGCAGCGCCGGCTGGTCGAGGCCGAGCTGCGCGGCCAGGAGAACGCCCGCCTGCAGCGCCATCTGCTGCCCACCCCGCTGCTCGACGGCGCCAACCTCTCCTTCACCCGCCGCTACCGCCCGGGCCGGCGCCGCGCCCTGCTCGGCGGCGACTTCTACGACGCGGTCCGCACCGAGGACGGCACCGTCCACGTGGTGATCGGCGACGTCTGCGGCCACGGCCCCGACGAGGCCGCGCTCGGCGTGGCCCTGCGGATAGCGTGGCGCACCCTGGTCTTCGCCGGCCTCACCGGCGAGACCCTGCTGACCACCCTGCAGCACGTGCTGGAACACGAACGGCGCAGCGACGAGATCTTCGCGACGCTCTGCATGCTGAGCATCGAGCCGGGCGACCCCGACGCCCCGCAGACCCCCGAACGGGCCCGGCTCCACCTGGCCGGCCACCCGCCGCCGCTGCTGCTCGGCGAGGACCACAGCCCGATCGGCCTGCCCGCCGAGCACGCCGGCCCCGCGCTCGGCCTGCTGCCCTGCGACGACGGCCTGGCCGTCTGGCCGGCCCACCGGTTCGAGCTGCTCCCCGGCTGGCGGCTGCTGCTCTACACCGACGGGCTGATCGAGGGCCGGATCGGCGCCGGCTCCCGCCGCCTCGGCCAGGACGGCCTGGCCGACCTCATCGGCGACCACCAGTCCGCCGGGCTCACCCGGGGCCGGCTGGTCGACAGCGCGATCGCCGAGGTCGAGGAGCTGAACGGCGGCGCCCTGACGGACGACGTCGCGGTGCTGCTGCTGGAGCGCAACCCGGCGCAGCACCTGCTGGGCTAGGGCGCGTCCGACCGTCCGCGGCGGATCGCCGCACGCCCGGCGGGACTGGTCGGACACGCCCTGGTACGGCGGAGCCCCGGCGCCCGTGCGGTGGAAACCGCCGGGTGCCGGGGCTCGCTGGTCCCGCCGTCACCAGGGCCCGTACGGCCCCATGTTCCGCTGGTCGCGGCCGCCGCCCCGGTTGGTCAGCGCCCGGATCGCCGGGCGGACGTCGACCACGTAGACGATCGCGGCGACCAGGCCCGCCAGGGTCAGGAAGCTGGTCATGAAGTTCGCGCCGAACAGCAGGTCCAGCCCGAACGCGATGCCGAGGATCGCGAGCCAGAAGCCCTTGGTCTTCTTGTCGGCCGCCCGGTAGGCGTCCTCCGGCCTGGTGGCGGCGTCGATCAGCGCGAACAGCTTGTAGCCCAGGATGGCGACGGCCAGCCACCAGAACGGATTCAGGTAGTCCAGGAACAGGATCTGGGCCACTCCGCCCATCACGGCCTCCTCGTCTCGCTGCGGCACCCCGTCCGCCCATCCTGGCACGGCGGGGCGTCCGCCAAGGGGTCAACGGCCCGGCGGCGCCGGATGCGCCCCGGGGTCCTTCCCGGCTACTGCGCGGTCTTGCGGGACCGGCCGCGCTTCGGGGCGGCGGGCGCCTCGTCCTCGACCAGCTCGCCCTCGACCAGCTCGCCCTCGGCCGCCTCGGCGTCGACCCGCTCGGCGACCGCCTCGCCGGCACCGTCCTCGGCGCCGCGCCCGCGCTCGACCGCGACCTTGCCGCGCTCGGCCAGCCCGTCGTAGGTCTCCTTGGCCTTCACCGCCAGCTCGACGGCCCGGCCGACCTGCTGGAGCGCGAAGGTCTGGGCCTTCTCCTGCAGGACCTTGAGGTCGGCCGGCAGCGCGGTGACCGTGCCGGCGACCCTGGACTGTGCCTCGGCCAGCCGGGCGGCGGCCTTCTCCTGGGTGCCCTTGCGGTCGGCCGCGAGCGCCTCGACCCGGCCCGGCACCTCCCGCAGCTTCTCGTAGGCGAGCTCCCCGGCGCCGGCGAGGGCGTACAGCGGGGTCGGGTCGGTCAGGGTCTTCTTGATCTCGTCCGTGATCGGCACGGCCGGTCCTCCCGTGGGGTCTAGGGTGCCTTGCTCTCGTGCGCGTCCACGCTCCCGCCCGCACCCTCGTCCGCGCCGGCCGGCTTCCCGGCGGCGTTCTCCTTGAGGAAGGCGTCGTAGACCGCGAGCAGCGCCTGCTTCTGCTGCTCGTTGATCAGCGGATCGGCCAGGATCGAGGCCCGCAGTTCCAAGCCCTCACCGCGCCGTTCCTCCAGGATCCCGGCCTGGACGTAGAGCGTCTCCGCCGAGATCCGCAGCGCCTTGGCGATCTGCTGCAGGATCTCCGCGCTCGGCTTGCGCAACCCTCGCTCGATCTGGCTGAGGTAGGGGTTGGACACGCCGGCGGCCTCCGCCAGCTGACGCAGCGAGTACTGCGCGTTGCGCCGCTGTTCGCGGATGTACTCGCCGAGCGAGCCGACGTTCAGTGAGGCCATGCGACCACCCTGCCCCACGCCGCTTGCAGATGCAAGCGCGGCGCTAGCAGCAGCAAACACCCGGGTGCCGGCCGTGCCGTGCCCGGGTCAGGCCGGCAGGCGCACCGGCATGAGGACGGTGAAGGTACCGGGCCGGCCGGGGGTGCGGACGGCGAGCGGGGCGACGGGACCGCCGAGTTCGAGGACGAGCTGGCCCGGCACGCCGGCCGGGAGGGCCTCCAGCAGGAAGTCGCGGTTGACCGCGACGCGCAGGGCGTCCGGATCCGGGGCCGGGGCGCCGTCGCCGGGGGCGGCGACGGTGAGGCGGCCGGACTCGTCGACGGTCAGGACGGCGACCTCGCAGGCGGCGCCGTCCGGGCCGGACGGCAGGCTGCGGGTCGGGGCGGAGGCGAGTGCCGCGCGCAGGTCGGCGGCGGGCAGGCCGACCCGCTGGACGGGCTCCAGCCGGACGAGCGCGCGGTAGTCGGGGTAGTCGTGGTCGAGCGGGGCGCCCTCGATCCGGTGGCCGTCCACCGCGGCGCGCACCGCCGGGCCGCCGAGCACCAGTTCCACCTCCCCGGCGGCGGAGCCGAGCAGCGCGCGCAGGGCGTCGGCCAGCGCGGTGGGCACGATCGCGGCGGCGGAGGCACCGGCGTCGGAGGCGTCGAAGGCGCCAGCGTCGGAGGCGCCAGCGTCGGAGGAGATGGCGTCGGCGGGCACCTCGGCGAGGGCCATCCGGTAGCGGTCGGTGGCGACCAGCCGCAGCAGGCCGCCGTCCAGGTCGAACAGCACGCCGGACAGGACCGGCATCCCGGGGTCGCTGCCGACGGCGAACCGCACCGCGTCCAGGGCCTCGGCCAGCGCGCGGGCGGGAACGGTGAAGCGGTGCTCGGCGGGGGCGGTGGTCATCGGGTTCTCCCTCTGGTCGATCAGCCGTCGGATCAGGGAGAGCTCCCGGCGCGCGTCGGCGAGGCCGTCCTCCAGCCGGCACTGGTGCGCGTCGAGCACCCGCCGGGCGGCGCCGCTGCCGGGGGCCGCGCCGAGCACGGCCCGGATGCCGGCCAGGGGCAGGCCCACCCGGCGCAGCCGGGCGAGCAGCCGGGCGTCGGCGAGCTGTTCGGGCGCGTACCAGCGATAGCCGGTGCGCGGGTCGACCCGCGCGGGGGCGAGCACGTCGGCGCCGTCGTAGAAGCGCAGGGCGCTCACGCTCAGACCGCTGTCGCGGGCCAGCTCTCCGATGCTGCGCAGGTCGCTCTCCATGCCGGGGACTCTGGGGCCTCGACCGGGTCGAGGGTCAAGCCGGGCGGCCGGACCGGCTCCGACGATACCGGCGGGCCTCCGACCAGCATGGTTGAACTTTGAACGAAACCGGTCTACAGTGGAGCCAACAAGTTGAAGCCTAAACAAATGGCTTCGAACCCGAGGAGGAGCCATGGGCCTTTTCAACCGCACCAAGAACACCGCCGCCGCGACCACCACCGCCGTCGCCGTCGCCGAGGGCCCGGACCTCGGCCACCTCTCCGGCGACTGGACCATCGACGCCACCCACAGCGAGATCGGCTTCTCCGTCCGCCACGCGATGGTCACCAACGTCAAGGGCCGCTTCACCGAGTACGACGGCAAGCTGCACCTCGACGGCACCACGCCGACCAACTCCAGCGCCGAGCTGGTGATCAAGGTCGGCAGCATCGACACCAACCAGGCCCAGCGCGACGAGCACCTGCGCACCGGCGACTTCTTCGCCGCGGAGACCTTCCCCGAGATGAGCTTCCGCAGCACCTCCGCCGAGCGCGTGCGCGACGACTCCTACCGGATGACCGGCAACCTGACCATCAAGGACGTCACCCGCCCGATCGTCCTGGACCTCGACTTCACCGGCACCGCCGTCGACGCCTACGGCGTGGACCGGGTCGGCTTCGAGGGCAAGGCCGTCCTGGACCGCACCGACTGGGGCCTGACCTACAACGCGGCGCTGGAGACCGGCGGCGTGCTGATCGGCGAGAAGGTCAAGCTCACCTTCGACATCTCCGCCGTGAAGGCGGCCTGACCCGGCCGACCACGGAACCGGGCCCGGCGGGCCCGCCCCGACCGCGGGCGCGCACCCGTCGGTTCCCCCACCGACCGCGCGCCCGCACCCGCCCCACCCCTGCCGACCCCCGAGCGGCAGGGGTGGGGTCGTCCATGGGCGCAACAACCGTGCGGCGCCCGGGGATTCCTGATCCGGGACAGGTTCGTGCACCACCTCCGCCCGGGGCCCGGCACGCCCGGCGGAGCGCTCAGGGCACCAGCAGCGCGGCGTCCGCTTCCGGCAGCCAACTGCCCGCCGGACGCCGCAACCACGCCTCGCGCGCGCCGAGTTCGGCAGCGGCCGACAGCAGCGCGGTCAGCCCGGGATGCCGCAGGTCCGGGCGGTGCACCAGGCTCACCAGACTGAGCGGCACCGGCTCGACCAGCGGCACGTTCACCGCGCCCGGCAGCGTCGGGCCGCCGGCGGTGGTCAGCATCGGATCGCCGTGCCGGACGAGGTAGCGGGCCGTCTCGTCCACCCCCACCGGCGGGACGCGCGGCGGCGCCGGCGCCAGACCGTGTTCCCTCAGCAGCCGCAGGCCGAGGTCGGCCCACTCGGTGGTGGCCGGGTTGCCCGCGCAGACGTCCACCGGATGTCCGGCCAGTTCGGCCAGCCGCAGGACCGGCCGCCCGGCGAGCGGATGGCCGGCCGCCATCATCACCGACACCGGCTCCAACCGGACGGGTCGCTGCGCGAGTTGGGCGCGCACGCCGGAGGGCAGACCGGCGAAGCGGCCGAACGAGACGTCCAGCCGGTGGGCGATCAGTTCACCAGCCGCGGCCGCCAGACCGCCGTGGAAGCGGGCCAGCAGTTCACCCTCCGGCCAGGCGGCGCGGGCCCGCCGGAACACCCGGTCGCCCGCCAGGTCCGGTCCGGTGACGTCGCTGTTGAGGTCGAGCAGCAACGGACGGTGCGCGGCGCCGGCCAGGATCTCGTCGTGCAGCGCCAGCAGCCGGCGTGCCCTGGGCAGCAACCCGTGGCCGGCGGCGGTGAGTTCGACGCTGCGCGTGGTGCGGGTGAACAGCGCGTCGCCGAGCAGCCGCTCCAGCGTCCGGACGTCCCGGCTGAGCGCCTGCTGGGCCACGTGCAGGCGCTCGGCGGCCCGCCCGAAGTGCAGCGTCTCGGCGGTCGCGACGAAGCCGCGGAGCAGGCGGGGATGCAGGTCACGGGGCATGGCGGCAGGCTAGCAACGCGCGCGGGCCGGGCGGCCTGCCGCGATGATCGACAACAGACCGTTGTCAATGCGGCAGAACAGGTGTTGGACCGCGCACCGCCGACGGCCCGAGGCTGGGGGCCTTCCTCCCCTTCTCCTCCCCGCGGAGTCCCATGCTCGCGCCCTACCGCCGCCTGTTCGCCCGCCCCGGCACCACCGCCTTCACCCTGGCCGGGCTGCTCGGCCGGCTCTCGATGTCGATGACCGGCGTCTCGCTGGTGGTCCTGCTCGCCGAACGGCGCGGCTCGTACGCGCTGGCGGGCACCGTCGCGGCGGCCGGCCTGGTCACCGGGGCGGTCGGCATGCCGGTGATCGGGCGCCTGGTCGACCGGTTCGGGCAGGCACGGGTCACCGTCCCGGCGGCGCTCTACAACGTGGTGCCGCTCATCGGCCTGCTGCTCTGCGTCCGCACCGGGGCGCCCGACTGGACGCTCTACCTCTGCTGGGCGGCCTGCGCGGCGGCGCCGAACCTCGGCGGCATGGCCCGGGCCCGCTGGGCGCACCTGCTGCGGGACCGGCCGGAGGACCGGCACCTCGCCAACTCCTTCGAACAGGCCCTGGACGAGGTCTGCTTCATGACCGGACCGGTGCTCGGCATGGTGCTGTGCACGACGATCGCGCCGGAGGCCGGCCTGCTCACCGCCGGCGGGCTCGGCGCGGCCGGCGCGCTGCTGTTCGCGGCCCAGCGCCACACCGAGCCGCCGCTCGACGACCACCCCGCCACCGGACGGCACGGCTCGCCGCTGCGGGTGCCGGGGCTGCGGGTGCTGACGCTGACCTTCCTCAGCACCGGCATGATCTTCGGCGCGCTCGACCTGACCACCGTCGCCTACGCGCAGGCGCTGGGGCACCGGCCGGTCGCGGGCCCGCTGCTGGGCCTGGTGGCGGCCGGATCCTGCGTGGCCGGGCTGGTGTTCGGGGCGCTGCGGCCCCGCGGGACGGCGCGGGCCCGCTTCCTGTGGGGCGTCGCGGCGATGTCGGGGCTGCTGCTCATGCCACTGGCCGCCGGGGTGGGCGGCGCGGGGCTCGCGCTGCTCGGGGCGGCACTGTTCGCGGCCGGCACGGGGACCGCGCCCACCATGGTCACCGGGATGTCGCTGCTCCAGGACCTGCTGCCGCAGCGGCAGTTGAACGAGGGCATGGCGATCGCGGTGTCCGGCATCCTGGTCGGCATCTCGGGCGGTTCGGCGCTGGCCGGCACGGTCGCCGAACACGCGGGGCCGGGCGCCGGCTACGGGATCCCGGCGGGGGCGGCGGTGCTCGCCCTGCTGCTCGCCCTCGCGGGCCGCCGCCACCTGGGCCCGCCGGCGCAGGAGCCCGAACGCGTTGTCGGTGTCGCGCACTAGCGTTCGGTGCATGGCTGAATCGGACACCATCGGCTACGTCCGCGGCGATGCCACGGCCCCCCGGGCAAGGGGGTGAAGGTGATCGCGCACATCTGCAACGACCTCGGCGGATGGGGGAAGGGGTTCGTGCTGGCCCTCTCGCGGCGCCGGCCCGAGCCGGAGGCGGCCTACCGGCGGTGGCACCGGGAGCGGGCGTCGAACGACTTCGGGCTCGGCGCCGTGCAGATGGTGCGGGTCGGGGAGGACCTCTGGGTGGCCAACATGGTCGGCCAGCGGGGCATCCGCACCACCCGCTCGTCCGGACCGCCGGTGCGCTACGAGGCGATCGACACCGCGCTGGCGACGCTGGGCGGGCACGCGCTCGGCCTGGGCGCGTCCGTGCACATGCCGCGGATCGGGTGCGGACTGGCGGGCGGACGCCGGGAGTCGGTCGAGCCGCTGGTGACGGCCCGGCTGACCGGCCGGGGCGTGCCGGTGACGGTCTACGACTTCGACTGACGGGCGAGTTCGGAAGCCGGCCAGGTGTACTCGTACTCGGGCAGCGTGTGGCCACCGGGGAAGACGCCCTCGCGCACGGCGGTGCGGTGGGCACCCTCCCGCTCGTAGAAGGCGACCGCCCGGGTGTTGGCCTGCAGCACCTCCAGGTAGAGGTCGGTCCCGGGGTGGCGGTGGGCCGTGTGGGCGCGGGCGGCGGCCAGCAGGTCCCGGCCGATGCCGCCGCCGGTCAGTCCGGGGCGGACGTGCAGGTTGTCGAGCAGCACCCGGCCGTCCCAGTGCGGGACGAGGTAGGCGAACCCGACGACCTCACCGTCCCGTTCGGCGATCAGCAGCTCGGGGGTGGTCTCCGGGCCGCCGTAGTCGACGGCCAGCCGCAGCTCCCAGATCTCGCGCCGCTCGGCGGCCAGCCCGTCGCCGAGGGCGTCGTCGGGGACGATCCCGGCGTACGCGGTGCGCCAGCTGGCGGCATGCAGTTCGGCCACGGCCTCGGCGTCCCGGGTACCGCCCGGACGGATCACGGTGCTCACGGGTCCAGCATCCCACCCTCACTTGAACGCGTTCAAGTCATGACCTAGAGTCAGCCCATGCCTTTGAACGTGTTCGAAAAATGCGGGCGGGCCGAGTCGGTACCGGATGCGCAGGGGCCATCCGGTGCCGCACGCAGCGACACCGCCTGGGACTGACCCGATCGGGCTAGGCTCGGGGTCGTGGACGACCTGGCAGCGACGAACGGCACGAGCGCGGCGAACGACGGCACCGGAACGGACGGGGGCGCCGCGGGCCCCGCCGAGGCGCGCGGCAGCCGCGCGCAGCCCAAGACCGACAAGAGCGAGCAGACCCGGGCCCTGATCCTGGAGACCGCGATGCGGCTCTTCCAGGAGCGCGGCTACGAGAAGACCACCATGCGCGCCATCGCCACCGAAGCCGGCGTCTCGGTCGGGAACGCCTACTACTACTTCTCGGCCAAGGAGTTCCTGATCCAGGGCTTCTACGACCGCATGACGTACGACCACGCGGCCGACGCCAGGGCCCGGATGGCGCACACCCGGGACTTCGCCGAGCGCCTGGAGATCGCGCTGACCTCCTGGCTCGACACGGCGGCGCCGTACCACGAGTTCGCGGCGCAGTTCTTCCGCACCGCCGCCGACCCGAACAGCTCGCTGAGCCCGTTCTCGAACGAGTCCCACCCGGCCCGGGCGACGGCGGTCGAGCTGTTCCGCGAGGTGCTGCAGGGCTCCGAGCTGGCACCGAAGCTGGACGCCGAACTGGTCGAACTGCTGCCCGACGTGCTGTGGCTGCACCTGATGGTCGTGGTGCTCTACTGGGTCTTCGACCGGACCGAGGACACCGAGCGGACCAGGGAGTTCGTCCGGCGCTCGACCCCCATGGCGGCGCGGGTGATCAACCTGTCGCGCTACCGGGTGTTCCGGCCGATCGTCCGCGACGCCAAGGGCCTCATCCAGGACTTCATCCTGCCCACCATCGGCAAGACCGCCGTGAAGTGACGCCCCCGGCCGGGCGGGCCGGGGGGGTGAGCGCCGGTCAGAAGCCGTCGATGTTCCAGGACAGCAGCGGCGTGCGCAGCAGCAGGTCCGCGGCGGCCACCGCGCCCGGACGCAGCTCGGTGACCAGGCCCGCCACCGCGAGCCGGGGCAGCGTCTCGCCGGCCAGGTAGAGCGCGCCGAGCGCCGAGGCGTCCAGCGCCAGCTCGGCCTCGTCGGTGGTCCGCACGGCGCGGCCGGTGCCGTCCGCGGCGACCTCGATGGCCCAGCGGCCGGCGGCGTAGCCGTCGCGGTCCTCGACGTCCAGCACCACGCGGCCGGGCGCGCCGTACGTCCGGGCGTTGAAGGCGGCCTCGACGTCCAGCACCCGCAGCCACATGAAGTCGGCGTTGTCGGCGTGCGGGGTGGCGGCGCGCGGCTCGTTCAGCAGCATCGGCAGCGGGTCGTCCGGGCCGACGTTGTCCACCACGACCTTGCGCACCCAGTCGACCGAACAGAGGTAGCGCCACAGCGCGGTGGCCGTCGGCCGGTCGAGGGCGAAGAAGTCGAGGACGGTGAGCGTGCAGTTCGGGTAGGAGCCGTCCCAGGTGTCGTCGACCTTGTAAACGGCCAGGCCGGTGGGGGTGCCCCCGGCGTCCCGGTGGACGACGGCGAAGGGCTCCTTCCAGTCGAAGCCGGGGACCTCGATCGCACCGGTGTGGCGCTGCCAGGTCAGCTCGTCGCGGTCGATCACGCCGGGCTGGGTGACCCGCCAGCGGTCGAACAGCTCGGGGCCGGTCTTGCGCAGCTCCTCCATGGAGACCAGGTCGATCCGCCCGCCGGGCACGGTGGGCAGGCCGGCCCGCAGGCCGCCGGCCCGGAGCAGGTCGATGTTCCAGCCGTGGCCGCGGGTGGCCGGGCCGAAGCCGTACCGGCCGTAGATGTTGTACTCGGCGGCGATCAGGATCGCGACGGCGGCGCCGCGCTCCCGGGCGGCCGCGAGGTCCCCGGTCATCATCCGGCGGAGCAGACCGCGCCGCCGGTGGGTGGCGGTCACGGTGACGGCGGTGATCGCGTCGGCCTTCACCACGGCGCCGCCGGGCACGGTCAGTTCGGCGTCGAAACTGCGGAAGGTGGCGACGATCCGGCCGTCGTCGAACGCCCCGATCATCCGGCCCGGCTCCCACTGACGGCGGCGGAACTCCGTCGCCCGCTCGACGCGCGAGCGCAGGAAGCCGACGGCCAGCGCCCGGTCCCACTCCTCGACCTCGTCCTCGCCGACCGCGCGGATCTCGATCCCACCGGCGACGCCGCCCTGCTCCTTCACGCGGTCGCCGCCCGGATCACGCGGTCCGCCGTTCGTCTCATTGCCCATTCGCTCACCGTACGGCGGGATATCGGCGCGGTCACCCGATTTATTCCGGGTGCGGAGGAGGCCCCGGCCCCGGGCTGTTCCGCCGTCGGTGAAGTCCGGTCCGGGCGGGCCCGGACCGCGCTACGGTCCGCTCTATGACGACGGTCACCACACGCACGGTCGAGTACCCGGCCGACGGACTGACAATGATCGGACACCTCGCCCTCCCCGCCGGCACCGGCCGCCGGCCCGCGGTCCTGCTCGGACCCGAGGGGCCGGGCATCAACGACGTCCACCGCGGGCGGGCCGAAGCCCTCGCCGAACTGGGCTACGTGGCCCTGGCCTTCGACCTCCACGGCGGGCGCTGGTTCACCGACCCGCAGGAGATGCTGGCCCGGGCGCTGCCGCTGCTCGCCGACCCCGACCGGCTGCGGGACATCGGTCACGCGGCGCTCGACGTGCTGCGCGGCGAGCCGCGGACCGACCCCGACCGGATCGCCGCCGTCGGCTACGGCACCGGGGGCGCGATCGCGCTGGAACTCGGCCGCGACGGGGCCGACCTGCGGGCGATCGCGACGGTCAACGCCCTGACCACGGGCCGGCCGGGCGAGGCCGCGCGGATCCGCTGCCCGGTGTGGGCCGGGGTCGGGTCGGAGGATCCGATCATGCCGCCCGAGCGCCGGGACGCGTTCGCGGCCGAGATGCAGGACGCGGGCGTCGACTGGCGCCTGGTGGTCTACGGCGGGGCGCAGCACGCCTTCCACCACCCGCCGGTCGACCACGCCGTGCTCCCCGGCGTCGGCCACCACCCGCGGCAGGCCGAGCGGGCCTGGCGCGACGTCCTCGCCCTGCTCGACGAGTGCGTGCCCGTGACGCGGTGAGCGGGCGCCACCCGGGCGGGGGTCGGGGACGCGGGGTCAGGGGCGGGCGTAGAAGCTCGGGGTGCCCATGATCCAGAGGCTGGCCTGCTTGATCGGCATGCCGGCCCGGGGCGCCTCGATCATCTGGTCGTCGCCGATGTAGAGGCCGACGTGGTGGATGTCGGCGGCGCGGCCGGTGGTGCTCCAGAAGACCAGGTCACCGGGGCGGAGCTGGCGGTAGGTGACCGGGGTGGACTGGGCGTACTGGTCGGCCGCGAAGTGGTTGAGCCGCTTGCCGCCCTGACGCCACGCCATCATGGTCAGCCCCGAGCAGTCGTAGCCGCCCGGGCCCTCTCCGCCCCAGACGTAGGGCAGGCCGATGGTGGAGCGGGCGAAGGCCATCGCCGCCGCCGCGCCCTCGGCCGACCAGGGGCGCTCCGGCGGCGGGGGTGCGGCGGCGGGGACGGGGGCGGCCGCACGCTGGACGGCCACGGCGGCTTCGGCGGCTTCTGCGCCGGCCCGCCGGGCGGCCTCGGTGGCGGCCCGTTCGGCGGCGGCCCTGGCCTCGGCCTCCCGGACGGCCTGTTCCGCCGCGGCCCGCTCCGCCGCCTCGCGCTCGGCCGCCGCCTTCTCGGCGGCCGCGCGGGCGGCGGCCTCGGCCTCCCGGGCGGCGATCGCCTCCAGCGCCTCGCGCCGCTGGCGTTCCAGCTCGACGGTCGTGTTCCGGGCGGCGGCCAGCTCGGCGAGCAGCTGCTCGCGCCGCAGACCGGTGGCCGTGACCTGGTTCTGCTGGTCCGTCAGCCGCGCCTCGGCGCGCTGCCGGGCGGCGCCGACCTCGGTGGCGGCGCGTTCGGCGGTCCCGGTGGCGGCGCGCGCGGCGGCGGCGGCCCGGGCCGCCTGGGCGGCTGTGGAGACCGCCGCGTCGAGGATCTGCCGGGTGCGGTCGCTGGCGACCCCGACCACCGCGGCCCGGTCCCCGGCCTCGCGCGGGCCGTGCGCGCCGAGCAGGGCGTTGAGCGCGGAGAGTTCGGCGCCGGCGCCCTGCCGGTACGTCTCGGCGGCCAGCGCGGCGGCGTCCTCGGCGGCCGCGGACCGCTCGGCCTCGGCCGCCGCCGCCCGGCCGGCCTCGGCGGACTCCTCGGCGCGGGCCCGGGTGAGGGCCAGTTGGGCGCCGTTGTAGGCCTCGACGGCCTGTTCGGCGGTCCGGGCGGCCCGGTCGGCCTCGGCCCGGGCGGCGGTGAGCCCGGCCTCGATGGCGGCGACGGTGCCGGCCCGGCGGTCGGCCTCGGCCCGGGCCCGGTCGATCTCCTCGGTGGACGGATAGGCCTGCTCCCCCGGTCCGGCGGCCCCGGCCGGGTCGGCGGACGGATCCGCGGAGGGATCGGCGGACGGATCGGCCGCGGGCGGGCCGGCCGGGCCCGGCTCCCCCGGGGCCGCCGCCGCGGCGGGGAGCAGTCCGAGCAGGACGGTGAGGGACAACAGGAGGGTCGGCAGGAGTCTGCGCGCCATATTTCATCCCTTCGGACGGTCACGAGGGAGGGGAGCGTCCGGTGCCCGCCGCCGGCGGCCCGACGGAACACCCCATTCCATGACAAGACGGTCACTGTCCGCCATGTTCTCAAGCCGGGCCGTCTTCACACCTCAAGCCCGCACCTCCGACCGGGTGACCATCGGATGATCCGACCGAAGCCCGCCCCCGGCCGCGCCCCCGACGGCGGCGGTCTAGCGGCTCATCCGGCGGGTGCGCGGCCGCAGCCAGCGGTGCCGGTCCGGCCGGGGCGTGCGGCCGACCCGGCCGAGCGCGTACGTCCGGCTGCGGCCGGCCCGGACCGCCCCGCGCCGCTGCTGGGCCCGGCCCTGCCGCCCCGCCCGGTCGCCCGGCCCGCCGTCCGCCGCCGCGCCCCCGGCCGCACCGGCCCCACCGGTGCTCCGGTGGCTCCCGGACGGGTGCTCCGCGCTGCCCGCCGCGGAGCGGCGGTCGGCCAGCCGGGCGGAGCGCCGGGCCAGCGCCCGGGCGGTGTGCACGTCGAGGTGGGCGGTGGCCCGGGCGGCCATCCGCTCGGCCACCCGGTGGGCCGCCGGGTGGTGGGCCGGCACCTTGTCGGGCGCCCCGGCGATCAGGTCGAAGAGCCAGGTCCTGGCCCGGTCCGCGCGCCGGTGCAGAAGGCGCTCGCGCCGGAGCGCCCGGGCCCGCAGGCGCGGGCTCGCGGCGTACCGCCAGCGCGCCCAGGGGCTGCTCGGGCGGGCCAGCCGGACCGCGCCGATCCAGGAGAGGCCGGGCACCATGATGCCGAGCAGCCCGGTCCACACCTTGCCCTTGAGCAGGGTGACGACCATCGCCAGCGCGTTCACCGAGATCACCGTGACCAGCCCCCACCTGGTCTCCCCGGTGGGCTCGGCGCCGAGCGGGACGTAGCCGACGAGCAGCAGGCCGGTGAAGAGGATGCCGAAGATCACCGCGTCCACCGACTTGCGGCCCTGCTCGCTCCAGTAGACGTCGTCCAGGTGCAGGATCAGCGCGAACTCGTCCAGCACCAGGCCGCAGCCGATGCCGAAGAGCAGCCCGAAGACGTCGATCCACGGGTGCCCGCCGTAGGTCGCGAACACCCCGATGCCGCCGGCCAGCAGGAACCCCAGGCCGAAGACCATGTGGTGGATGTGCAGCCCGCCGGGCGTCACGTTGCCGGGCCACCAGCGCACCTGGGCCCTGATCATCCGCACGCTGAACCGGATGAAGACGAAGGAGGTGATGAACCCGACCAGCAGCAGGAACAGCGGTTGCTTGTGCGTGGCCACGATGTGCTCGCGGTAGCCGTCCAGCAAGGTGGTCATGGGTCTTACCTTCGTTCCTGGTGCTGCGTGCGGCCTACCGCGACATGGCCCGCGGGCCAACGCCCGGCGTCAGAAGCCGCGGGTGCGCTTGGCGGCCCGGCGGGGGATCACCGGGGCGAGCGAGGGCCGCTCGACCCCGACCGGGAGCTTCATGAAGAGCCGGGCGATCTCGCCTCCCAGGTTCACGCCGATGGCCAGCGCCATCGCGATCGCGGCGGCCCGGGTGATCTGCACCAGGCCCCCGCTGGGGTGGCCCTGGGCGAACGAGAGCATGCCGAGGTAGAGCGCCGAACCGGGCATCAGCGGACCGATCGCGGCGGTGACGTACGGCAGCGCGGACCCGTTGCGGTAGCGCGCCATCAGCTGCCCGAAGAGGCCGACCAGGCCGGCCGCCACCCCGGTCGCGACGATCGGCGAGATCCCGGCGTTGTAGGCCAGCACGCCGTAGCTGGCCCAGCCGATGCCGCTGTTCAGGGTGACCAGGGCGAGCGAGCGGCGGTCGGTCTGCAGCAGCATCGCGAAGGCGAGGGTGAGCACCATCGCGGCGACCATCTGGACCGGCGGGTAGCTGATCCCGGCCAGTGACTCGTCCGGGCGCAGCTTCGCCTCGAAGCCGACGCCCAGGTAGAGGATCAGCATCACGCCGATGACGATGCCCGCCACCAGGTAGATCACCTCCAGCAGGCGGGCCGCGGCGGTGATGTAGAAGCCGGTCAGGCCGTCCTGCACGGCGGCGACCAGGGCGCGTCCGGGCAGCAGCGCGAACAGCCCACCGGTGATCACCACGGAGCCGCGCAGGCCCAGGTCGTTGAAGGAGAGCACGATGCCGGAGGCGGCGGCCGGCATCGCGGCCAGCACGAACTGGTAGAACTCCGGCAGCCCGCGACGGGCGACCAGCGAGGCCAGCCGGTCGCCGAGCACGGCGGCGACGAAGGCGCTGAGGAAGACCAGCCAGGCCTTGTCGTCGATCTTCCCGCCGACCAGGAAGGTCGCCGCGCCGGCCAGCAGGCCGGTGTTCAGCGCGAGCAGCCAGGCCGCGTACGGGTGCCGGTTGCGGCGGATCACCGCGAGCCGGCGGTAGGCGTCGTTGACGCTCACCTTCTCCGCGGTGATGTCCGCGACCAGCTCGTACACGGCGTTCAGCCGGGTGTAGTCGGAGGTGCGGCGGCGCACCACGCGGTCGGCGGTGATCGGCGGTTCGACCAGCGAGGGCTGGTGCGAGATGCCGATCAGGGTGAAGGTGACCTGCGGTTCGCAGCGGTCCAGCCGGTAGGCGTGCGCGATGCCGAGCATGGCCGCCTCGACGTCCTCGGCGGCCTCGCCGCTGGCCAGCAGCAGCTCGCCGATGCGCAGCGTCAGGTCGAGGATGCGCGGGACGTTGCGGGCGGCGGCGGAGGCGGTGGCCGGATGCAGCTCGCGGGCGCTGCGCTCGAAGGCGGGGCGCTCGGACATCGGGGTGCGCAGCAGGGTGCGCATCCGGTCCGGCCAGGGTGCCTCGCCGGGGGCGCCGGGGCTGAGGGCGCCGAGGGGGATGCCGGTCGGCGGGGTGTAGCCGGCGGCCCGCCACTCCTCGGGGGTGAGGGTGTCCTCGGCCGCGGAGCGGCGGCGGTACACCGGGGCGAGCGGTTCCCCGGCGGGCGCGGGTTCCGGCTCGGGCACGGGCGCGGGCTCGGGTTCGGGCTCCGGGGCCAGCAGGCCCTTGGTCTCGGGGGCGGGCAGGGCGAGCGGGATCTCCACGGTCTGCTCGGAGACCGGGGCGGGGTGCCCGAGCAGCCCCTCGGTGGGCGGCGCCTCGGAGGGGTGGACCGGTCGCGCGCCGGCGGCCGGGCGGGCCTGCCGCTGCGGACGGCCGCCCCGGCCGCCCCTGGCCCTCTTGCCGCCGCCCGGTCGGCCCCGCTTCGGCACTTCCGCTCCTTGCCGCCCCTGGCGGTGCCGGTCCCCCGGGCCGCCGTTCGATCTCCGGATACACCTTGCCTGATCGAACTGCCGGACGCACATGTACGCGGCGGCGGGCGCGGCCGCCTCCGGACGCCTACCCGGCGCGGTGGCGGCCGCCGGTTCCGGCGACCGGGGCGGCCGGCCGGTCTCCGGCCCGACCCGCGGCGGCGTCGGCACCGGAGGGGACGGCCCTGCCGGAGCGGCGGGCGCGGAGCAGTTCGACGGCGACCGGGATCACCGAGACCAGCACGATGCCGACCAGGATCGCCTCGATGTTGTCCCGGACGAACGGGATCTGCCCGAGGAAGTAGCCGAGCACCGTGACACCGGCGCCCCACAGCACGCCGCCGATCACGTTGAAGAGGACGAAGACGCGGTAGTTCATCCCGCTCACCCCGGCGACGATCGGGGTGAAGGTGCGGACGATCGGCACGAAGCGGGCCAGCACGATCGCCTTCGGCCCGTGCCGGTCGAAGAAGGCCGCCGCCTTCTCCACGTTCTCCTGCTTGAACAGCCGGGAGTCGGGGCGCCGGAACAGGCTGGGGCCGACCTTCCGTCCGAACAGGTAGCCGACCTGGTCGCCGGCCACCGCCGCGAGCACGATCAGCACGCAGATCAGCCAGAGCGGCTGGTGCAGGTAGGTGCCGCCGGCCACCAGCAGGCCGGTGGTGAAGAGCAGCGAGTCACCGGGGAGGAAGAAGCCGATCAGCAGGCCGGACTCGGCGAAGACGATGGCCAGGATGCCGATCGGCCCGAAGGTGGAGATCAGATGGGTCGGATCGAGCCAGGACGGGCCGAGGGCGAGGCTGGTCACGGGGCGGAACTCCTGAGGGCCTGTAGGAAGGTCGACTCTTGGCAATGAAACAGTAAAGCATTCACCAAGGAGCCATCGAACACCCCTGCTCCAGGCAGTAGTCGGACCATCATCCGGATCCCACCATCGGGCGAATCCCCACCCCTTCGGTGGAGTTCGTCCGGGGCACCGGTGAATGCTGGCCGGGCGACGTCGGGCCACGGCGCCGCGGAGCGGCCACTCCGCCGGACGCCACCATTCGCACTCCACTCCTGGGAGACCACCGTGTCCCGTATCCGCGCAGCCGCCGCCGTCACCGCCCTCGGGGCCCTCCTCCTCGCGGGCATCGGCACCGCGCACGCCGACAACGGCGCCGGCGCGGACCATCACTCCAGCAGCGGCGTGGTGAGCAGCACCGGCTCCGGCAACGTGATCGGCAACGTCCTCGGCAACGTGACCGGCACCCAGCAGACCGCCACCGGCTCCGGTGCGGGCAACCAGACCAACACCCTCGCCGTGACCGGCAACGCGGGCGGCATCGGCGCGCTGCGGGGCAACGGCAATCTCGCCGCCCCGATCGTCCCGCCCGCCGGCGGCTGAACGGCCCGCCCCCTCCGCCCCCGAGCACCCCCTCCGGTCCCGGCCGGGTGCCGCCCCACGCCGGTGGGGCGGCACCCGGCCGCGTCGCGTCCGGCCCGGCCCCACCCTGGACAGCCGCAGCCGCCCGGGATTGACTGGTGAGGCGATCGGCGGGGCCGCCCGGGCCCGCCCGGTCGGGCTCCACCGAACGTCAGGCACCGTCGAAGGGAGGCGCCAGCGTGCGCCGCACCGTGTTCACCGAGGACCACGAGGCCTTCCGGGAGACCATCCGGGACTTCATCGCCAACGAGGTCGTCCCCGTCTACGAGAGCTGGGAGGCCGAGGGCCACCCGCCGCGGGACTTCTACCGCCGGCTCGGCGCGCTCGGGGTCTTCGGCATCGAGGTGCCCGAGGAGTACGACGGCGCGGGCGAGAGCGGTTTCAAGTACCAGGCGGTGATCGCCGAGGAGACGGCGCGGGCCGGCGTCAGCTTCGGCTCCTCCGGGGTGCACACCGGCCTGGTGCTGCCCTATCTGCTGGAGTACGCGACCGAGGAGCAGAAGCGGCGCTGGCTGCCCGGCTTCGTCTCCGGCGACCTGATGACCGCGATCGCGATGACCGAGCCGGGCGCCGGCTCCGACCTCGCCGGCATCACCACCACCGCGCGGCTCTCCGAGGACGGCACCCACTACGTCCTCAACGGTGCCAAGACCTTCATCACCGGCGGCGTCCTCGCCGACCTCGTCCTGGTGGTCTGCCGCACCTCGCCGTACGACCCGGAGAACCGCCGGGCCGGGCTCTCCATCCTCTGCGTGGACACCGCCTCCCCCGGCTACAGCGTCGGCCGCAAGCTGCAGAAGATCGGCCTGCGCACCTCGGACACCGCCGAACTGGCGTTCTCGGACGTCAAGGTGCCGGTGGAGAACCTGCTCGGCGAGGAGGGGCGGGCGTTCGCGTACCTGACCCACAACCTGGTGCAGGAGCGGCTGGCGATCGCGGTCGGCGCGTACGCGGCCTCCGCGGCGGCGGTGCGGTTCACGGTGCGGTACGTGAAGGACCGCACGGTGTTCGGCAAGGCGGTCGCCGAGTTCCAGAACACCAAGTTCACGCTGGCCGACTGCGAGGCCCAGGTGGTGGCGCAGCAGTCGATGGTCGACCGCGCGCTGGAGCTCTACCAGAACGGCGGGTTGACGGTGGCGGACGCCGCCGCGGCCAAGCTGTTCTGCACCGAGTCGGCGTCCGGCGTGATCGACAAGTGCCTGCAGCTGCACGGCGGTTACGGCTACATCCTGGAGTACCCGATCGCCCGGCTCTACACCGACAACCGGGTGTTCCGGATCTACGGTGGTACGAGCGAGGTCATGCGCAGCATCGTCGCCAAGTCGCTCGGGCTGTAACGGGCCGCGGCGGGCTGCCGCAGGCGGCGTACGGGCCGGCCCGTACGCCGTTCACCCACGCGGTCAGTTGGGCGAGTGGTGCTCGGCGCGCCACGCGTCCCAGCCGGCCGACGACGCCACCTTGGCCTCGTGCAGGGCCCGCTGGGCCATGGCGGACGGCGGGCGGTCCAGCCCGCGCACCCACTTGCGGCCGGCCGTGGCCAGCGCCGCGCACACCATCACCGCGCCCGCCGTCCCGAACAGCGCGCCGATGCCGGTCAGCAACGCGCCGCCGGCCAGCAGCGAGCGGTTGACCTGGAATCCGCTGAGAAAACTCTCGTTGGTCGCCATGCCTCCACGATGGAGGCAGTCGGCCGCCGCCGCACGCCGAGCGCATCCGCGCGCGGCCGGGCATGCGGGTGCGGGGCGGCTCGGCGTGCGGGCACGGGGCGCGTCCGGGACGCTGGGCCGCAGGAGCGCCCGCGCAGCAGGACGGCACCCGGACGGCAGGAGGACGCGCGATGGTCGATCTCGAACAGCTCGTCGCGGAGCACGCGGCCCTGGCGGCCGAGAGCCCGCACGGCCGCAGCGCCCATCTGGTGCTGCACGACGGGGTGCTGCGGCAGACGGTGATCGCGCTGACCGCGGGCACCTCGCTCGACGAGCACAACGCCCCGGCGGCCGCCAGCGTCCAGGTGCTGCGCGGGCGGGTCTCGCTCACCATCGCCGGGCGGCGCGAGGAGCTCTCCGCGGGGGAGCTGCAGGCCGTCCCGCAGGAGCGGCACGGCCTGCTCGCCCACGTCGACTCGGTGGTGCTGCTGACGGCCGTCACCGCCTGAGTCCCGGCCGGGTACGGGTACGGGCCGGGTTCAGGCCGCCGGGCCGTGCCAGTCCGCCGCCGGCTTCGGCTTCAGCACCGAGCCGCCGACCAGCTCCAGCCCGCGCAGCAGGTCCCGCCCGCCCGGCGCCAGTTCGGGCGTGGCCAGCCACTGCCCGGCCAGGCCCACCAGCAGCGCCTGGTAGAAGGTGCCGCGGGCCAGCTCCTCCTCGGTGTCCGGCACCTCGGGGAGGCCCTGGAACAGGGCCGCCAGCCCGAGCCGCCCGTCCTTCTGGATCCCGGCCAGCGCCTCCCGCAGCTCCGGTGCCCGCTCCACCTGCACCATCGCCTCGAACTGCGAGGCCCAGAGGCCGCGGTTCTCGGCGATGGTCCGCCGCACGCCGTCCCAGACGGCGACGAACCGCTCCTCCGGGTCGTCGGACGCCTCGTTGGCCCGCGCCACCACGGCCCCCACCATGAGGCCCCACTCCCCCGTCGCCTCGATCAGCGCAGCGTTGAGCAGCGCCTCCTTGGAGCCGAAGTGGTAGCCGATGGCCGCCAGGCTGACGCCCGAGGCGGTGGCGATGTCCCGGGCAGTGGTGCGCCCGTAGCCCTTCTCGATCAGGCAGCGCTTGGCGCCGGCCATGAGGTCCTCACGATTTCCCATGCCCGCATGCTACGTCCGATCAAGACGGATGTCTTGCACGAATGTCTTGCACGATAGATTCAGACGCTCGTACTAGACAAGCGTCTGACACGTCCGTACTGTCTCCCCCATGACCGCAACCACCGGCCGCGCAGGCCGTCGCGAATGGATCGGCCTGGCCGTTCTGCTGCTCCCGACCCTCGTCCTCACCATGGACATGGGCGTGCTCTTCTTCGCCGTCCCCTACATCTCCACCACGCTGGCGCCGAGCGGCACCGAGCAGCTGTGGATCATGGACATGTACTCGTTCCTGCTGGCCGGCCTGCTGATCACCATGGGCGCGCTGGGCGACCGGATCGGCCGCCGCCGGCTGCTGATGATCGGCGCCGCCGGCTTCGCCGGTGCCTCGCTGCTCGCCGCCTCGGCGGACAGCGCCGGCCAGCTGATCGCGGCCCGCGCCCTGCTGGGCGCCGCCGGGGCCACCGTGATGCCCTCGACCCTCGCGCTGATCCGCAACATGTTCCACGACCCCAAGCAGCGCCAGGTCGCGCTCGGCGCCTGGGGCGGCATCCTCACCGCCGGCGCCACCCTCGGTCCCGTCGCCGGCGGCCTGCTGCTCGACCACTTCTGGTGGGGCTCGGCCTTCCTGCTCGCCGTCCCGGTGATGGCCCTGGTCCTGCTCACCGCCCCGGTGCTGCTCCCCGAGTACCGCTCCCCGCAGCACGGCAGCTTCGACCTGCTCGGCGCCGCGCTCTCGCTGGCCGCCGTCCTGCCGCTGGTCTACGGCGTCAAGACGCTCGCGGTGGACGGCTGGGAGCCGCTCGCCGCGCTCGCCGTCCCGGCCGGCCTGCTGCTCGGCGGCGCGTTCTACCTGCGCCAGCGCACCGCCGCCAACCCGCTGCTCGACCTCGGCCTGTTCCGGATCCGCGCCTTCAGCGGGGCGATCAGCGTCAACACCGTGGCGATGTTCGCGATGATGGGCTTCACCCTCTTCACCTCGCAGTACCTGCAGCTGGTCAAGGGCATGAGCCCGCTCACCGCCTCGCTCTGGTCGCTGGTCCCCAGCGTCGGCGTGGGCGCCGCCGTCGGCCTGAGCTCGGCGCTCGCCGGCAGGGTCCGTCCGGCGGCGATGATGGCCGGCGGCTTCCTGGTCGGCGCGGCCGGCTTCGCGATGATGACCCGGGTCGGCGCGGACTCCCCGCTGGCGTTCATCCTCACCGCGGCGGGCGTCCTGGCCGCCGGCACCGTCGGCACCATGACCCTCACCGCCGAGATGGTGGTCTCCGCCGCCCCCGTCGAGCGGGCCGGCGCCGCCTCCGCCACCTCGGAGACCGCCGTCGAGCTCGGCAGTTCCCTCGGCATCGCGCTGCTCGGCGCGGCCGGCGCCGCGGTCTACCGCTCCCACCTGGACGGCGCCCTCCCGGCCGGCCTGGAGGGCGAGGCCGCCCGCACCGCGCAGGACACCCTCGGCGGCGCGGTCACCGTCGCGGCCCAGCTGCCCGGCCGGCTCGGCGGCGACCTCCTCGCCACCGCCCGCACCGCGTTCACCGACGGCCTGCACGTCGCCGCCGTCGTCGGCCTCGTCCTGACGGTCGGCGCCTCCCTCCTCGCCTACCGCCTCATGCGTCACCTCCCGGCCGCCGCACCGGCCCCCGCCCCCGAGCCGGCCGCCGCCTGACCCCCACCGCCGATCCCCCCGCACGCGCGTCATCGCAGCCCCCGCCCACCCCCGGGCGGGGGCTGCCGCGCCGCTACCGCCGAGGGGTCAGGGCCCCCACCGCCCCGGCGGCTTCCCCCCACCTCGCACCTCAAACGGCGGCGCGCCGGCCGACCCGGCCGGCCGGCCCACGTACACGGGGCCGCACCGGGGGAAGGCCCGTGCCAGGCTTCCCGGATGACCAACGACGATCGGCACGGGCGGGTTCGGGGCAGCTACGACGCGGTGGCGCAGGACTACCGGGAGCGGGTGGGGGGTGAGTTGGCGTACAAGGTGATGGACCGGGCGCTGCTGGGGGTGGTGGCCGAGGAGGCGGCCGGGGGGACGGTGGCGGACCTGGGGTGCGGGCCGGGGCACGTGGCGGGATGGCTGGCCGGGCAGGGGGTGGCGGCGGTCGGGGTGGACCTCTCGCCCGCGATGGTGGCGGTCGCCCGGCAGGACCACCCGGGAGCGGAGTTCCGGGTCGGCGACCTGCTGGAGCTGCCGGCCCCGGACGGTGAGTTCGCCGCCGCGGTGGCGCTCTACTCGGTGATCCACCTCGAACCGGAGGAACTGCGCCCGGCCTTCGAGGAGATGCGGCGGGTGCTGCGGCCGTCCGGGGTGCTGCTGGTGGCGTTCCACCTCGGCACCGAGGTGCGGCGGCTGGAGGAGTGGTGGGGCCACCGGGTGGACGTGGACTTCCACTTCCGGGAGGCCGGGGCCGTCGCCGGCCCGCTGGCCTCGGCCGGGTTCACCGTGACGGCCCGGCTGGAGCGCGACGCGTACCCGCAGGAGGCGCAGACCCGCCGCGGCTACCTGCTCGCCCGCCGGGACTGACCGCGACCGGACGGCCGGGGAACCGGGGCCCGCGCGGCGGCCGGAACCGGCCAAAACGGCGGCGGAAAAGGGCCGTGGGAGGTGCGGTCCCCGGGCCTCCGGGGCCCGCTCGCACCGGGGGCGGCCGGGGGGCCGGAGCGGTGCCGGGCGGTCCGACCTCGGGTGATGGGGGCGTGCCGGGCGGGGCCCGCGGCCGTGCGCGCCGGCCGCCCGGGCAACATCTGGTTTTTGACCAGCGTTTCCCGGCCGGTGTATACGTTCGCCGTCACGGGCAGGCATACTGGCCAGGACGGGCGCTTTGCCCGACTGTGACGTATGACTCTAGACGAGAAGGGACCGGTGGCCAGGGATGCTGCGTAACGGTCTTGAGCCCTGGCACGTGCTCGTGGTGCTGGCTGTCGTGATCCTGCTGTTCGGGTCGAAGAAGCTGCCGGAGATGGCCCGCGGCCTCGGCAAGTCGATGCGGATCCTCAAGGCGGAGACGAAGGCGATGCGCGAGGACGACACCCCCGCCGCCGCCGACGCCGCCGCCCAGGGTACCGCTCAGAGCACCGCCGCCCCGGCGCAGCCGGCCGCCGAGCAGCCCCGCCAGGCCGTCACCCCGACCAATGTGACCAAGGCCACCGAGCAGCCGCGGACCACCACCACCGCCTGAGAGCAGGCGGCGCGAGTCCGGCCGAAGCCCCCGCCCCGCGGCGGGGGCTTCGTCGTGTCCGGCTGTTCGGCCGCCCCGCTCCCGCACTCGACTGGCCGTCCGTTTTGATCCGTTGTCTCCTGGTGTGCACGACGGGTGGAACGGAGGTGACGGATGGCGGCCCGCGAGACGGCGGCGCAGGCGGTGTCCGACACGATGGTGCGCTGCCTGCGGCCGGCGGTCCGGGTGGTGGCCGCGCCCGGGCAGCCGGACTTCCCTCACCGGCCCGGCGCCGGCCCGGCCGGGGCGGGCTGACCGGCGTGGCCGCGCACCAGCCGTCCCCGCCGACGCCCCCCTCGGCTCCCCCGCCGCCCGTCCCGCCCGGGGGCCGACCGGACCTGCGGGCCTGGGGCCTGCTGATCGGCTCGTTCACCCTGTTGATGCTCGGCTACTTCAGCCTGCCGCTGCGCACCCTGGGCGACGACCGCCCGGGGCTGAGCTGGGTGCTGTTCGGGGCGGTGCTGACCGGGCTGACCGGGCTGCTGGTGGCCCGGATCGTCGACACCTTCCGCGGCACGGGCCGTCACCACGTGGTCTGGCTGGCCTTCCTGATCTGCCTCTCGCTGACCGTCTTCGCCGCCACCTACTACGTGCTGGCCGACCGGCCGGGTGAGTTCGTCGGGCTGGAGACCCGGCTGGACTCGCTGTACTTCACGGTCGTCACCATGGCGACCATCGGCTACGGCGACATCACCCCGGCCGGTCAGGGTCCGCGGCTGGTGGTGCTGCTGCAGATCACCTACAACTTCGTCTTCCTGGCGGCCGCCGCCGGTGCCCTGAGCCGGACCATCCGCACCAACATGGAGACCCGCGCCCACCGCGAGGACCTCGGGCGCGAGCACCGCCGCGGCCGCCGCCACCGCCACAAGCCCCACCACGAGGACGGCTAGGAGCGGCTGCTGTCGATCACGCAGAAGCGGTTCCCGTCGGGGTCCTCGACGACCACGAAGTCCGGGTCCGGCGGATAGAGGTCCCAGTCGACCCGCCGCGCGCCGAGGCCGGTCAGCCGCTCCACCTCGGCCTCCTGGTCCGCCGCGTCCGCCGCGTAGAGGTCCAGGTGGACGCGTGGGTGCCGCTGCGGCGGCGTGACGCTGCGGCCGAGCGCCACCTGCACGCCGGCCGCACCGTCCGCCGGGACGAGCACCACCCAGTCCTCCTCGGCCACCCCGTCGCGGGGGGCGTAGCCGAGGGCCTCGCCCCAGAACGCCGCCGCGCGGCGGACGTCCGCCACTCCGAGCACCACCGAACCGATTCTCAGCATGCCGCCGATTGTGCCGGACCGGACCGGCGGACCACCGGCGACTACGCCGGGACCAGGCCCGGCTCGCCGGCCACCACCGCCCAGGAGGCGGAGGTCCGCACCGTCAGAGCCCGCACGGCGGACGATGAACAGCAGGCGACTTCTTCGCTCTTCTCCCCTGCGCCGCAGGTGAGTTATCCGTCGGCGCCGGCCGCCCCGCCACCGCGCCGGCGCAGCGACATCAGCAGCAGGAAGACGGCCGACCCCGCGGCCGCCACCCGCAGCACGCCCGGCGCGGACTCCCACACCACCTGGTTGGCCTGCTCGCCCGGGTTCAGGGCCGTGCCCCAGCGGCCCTGGGCGCGGCCCCAGACCCAGAGCGAACTGCCGCTGATCGTCATCAGCGGGATCCCGAAGACGGCCACCTTGCGGGTGAGGTCGGACAGGTGGCGCGAGAGGTAGCCGAGCGCCCAGCCGATCAGCATGGCGATCAGCTGCCCGGTGACGGCGCCGCCGATCAGCACGGCGGCGGAGAGCAGCAGCAGCGGCGAGGGCCGGCGCGGAGCGGGCCCGGACTTCGCGGCCTTGCCCGCGGCACCGGGGGCCGCGGGGGCGTCGGCGGTGCCGTCGGCCGGGGCGGCGCCGTCCGTGGCCGGCCGGCCCTTGCGCGCCATGACCTTCCTAGCCCGGCGCTTCTCCTTCCGGGTGGCGGCGCCGGGCGGTTCGGCGGTCGCGGGCCCCGCCCGGCCGCCCTTCGCGGCCTCCTCGCCCGCGTCGGGCACGGTCTCGTCCTCGGGGACGGTCCGCTGCTCGGGGATCGGCCGGTTGGAGGCGGCCGGGCCGTCCCCGAAGTCGATGCTCACGTAGTCCCAGTCGCCCGCGTTCACGGCGCGGTACGCGGGCGGCAGCGCCTCGGGGTCGACGGGGGCGCCCTCGGCCGGCTTCGCGATCCACGGCGAGCCGCCGTCCTGTCCGGACGGCGCGGACGGCGCGGACGGCGCGGAGCGCGCGGGGCGCGGCAGGAACCCGGCGGGCGGGGCGGCGTCCGGCCCGCCATCAGGCGCGGACGACGGCGCGGACGGCGGTCCGGCGGGGCGCGGCGGCACCGGGGGGCGCGGCGGATCGGCGGGCGCCGGCTCCTGCGCGTACACGCTGTCCCCGTCGCCACCCCCGCCCTGACCCGCGGACCCCTGGGCACCCGGCGGCTCGCTCCAGGGCCCCTGCTTGCGCCACCACTCGCCGTCCGACATCCCGCACACCCCGCCTTGCCCGTACCGAACCGGATCCGCCACGCGTCCGGACGCGGCGTCATCCCCGCCGACCGTGACGGTACCCACCCGCCGCCCCGCCACGCGAGCCCGAGCGCCCCCGGGCGCGCCCCGCCGCACCGGCCGTTGCGCCGACGCCGCGGCCCTCCCGTCCCGCCGCCGCCCGACTAACCTAGGTCGAATGACCGCACAGCAGGGCCCCCAACGCCAGGCCAAGTCCGCCGCCGGCCCCCGCACCCTCGCCGAGGAACTCCGCGCCCGGCCCGACGACGACCTCGCCGCCCTGCTCCGCTCCCGCCCCGACCTGCTCAACCCCGTGCCCGGCGACCTCACCCAGCTCACCGCCCGGCTCTCCTCCCGCGCCTCGGCGCTGCGCGCGCTGGAGCGGCTGGACCGCTTCACCCTGCAGGCCGCCGAGGCCCTAGCCGCGCTCCCCGACGGCTCCCCGCCCACCGCCGTCCGCACCCTGCTGGCCGGCCCGGCCAGGGTGAAGCCGCACCCCGGCGCCACCCCGCTGAGCGCCGCCGACCGCTCCGCCGTCGCCGCCGCGCTCCCCCGCGCCCTGGCCACCCTGCGCGACCGCGCCCTGCTCTGGGGCCCGGACAACCGGATGCGCCTGGTCATCGCCGCCCGCGAGGCGCTCGCCCCGACCGCCACGAACCCCGGCCGCACCGGCCTCGGCCCGACCTTCGCCGAGGCCAGCACCGGCATGTCCCCGGCCCGCCTGCAGCAGCTGCTCGCCTCCGCCGGACAGCCCGCGACGCCCGACCCGGTCACCGCCGTCGCCGCGTTCACCACGCTGCTCTCCGACCGCGCCCGCTGCGAGGAACTGCTCGCCACCGCCCCCGAACCCGCCCTGCGGCTGCTCGAACGACTGGTCTGGGGCCCGCCCACCGGCACCGTCCCGGACGCCACCCGCCCGGTCACCGCCGAGGACGCGCAGAGCCCGGTCGAGTGGCTGCTGGCCCGCGGCCTGCTGCTGCCCAGCAGCCCCGGCAGCGTCGTGCTGCCCCGCGAACTCGCCCTGCACCTGCGCGGCGGCCGCTCGCACCGCACCGTCGAACCGCTCCCGCCCGAGCCCGCGCCGGCCGCCGCCCCGCGCGACCCGCAGGTGGTGGACGGCGCCGCCGCCGGGCAGGCGCACACCGCCGTGCGGACCGTCGAGGAACTCCTCGACCTCTGGGGCCTCACCCCGCCGCCCACCCTGCGCGCCGGCGGCCTCGGCGTGCGTGACCTCAAGCGCACCGCCCAGACGCTGGAGAGCACCGAGACAGTCGCCGCCTTCTGGCTCGAACTCGCCTACACCGCCGGGCTGCTGGCCCCGGACGGCGAGGTCGACGAACACTGGGCGCCGACCCCTGGCTACGACGAGTGGCTGCGGCTGGACACCGCCGAGCGGTGGACCGTGCTGGCCCGCGGCTGGCTCGCCGCCACCCGCGTCCCGGCCCTCGCCGGCTCCCCCGACGGCAAGGGCAAGCCGCGCGCCGTACTCGGCCCGGAGCTGGACCGCACCCTCGCCCCGTCCGTGCGCCGCGCCGCCCTCGCGCTGCTCGCCGAACTCCCGCCCGGCACGCCGGCCACCGCCGGGGAACTGCTACCCACGCTGCGCTGGCAGCGCCCGCTGCGCGGCGGACCGGCCGCCCCCGACGGCGCCGGCGACCTGCGCGACCAGTTGGTCGCCTGGACCCTGGCCGAGGCCGAACTCCTCGGCATCACCGGCCGCGGCGCGCTCGCCGCCCCCGCCCGCGCCCTGCTCACCGCCGAGCACGACCCGGCCGCCGTGCTCGCCCCGCTGCTGCCGCAGCCGCTGGACCACGTCATCCTGCAGCCGGACCTCACCGCGATCGCCCCCGGCCCGCTGCTCACCCCGCTCGCCCAGGCGCTCGCGCTCTGCGCCGACATCGAGTCCAAGGGCGGCGCGACCGTCTACCGGTTCACCCCCGGGTCGGTGCGCCGCGCCCTGGACGCCGGACGCACCGCCGCCGACCTGCGGGCCTTCCTGGAGCAGCACTCCCGCACGCCGGTCCCGCAGCCGCTCGCCTACCTGATCGACGACGTCGCCCGCCGGCACGGCCTGCTGCGGGTCGGCGCCGCCTCGTCCTACCTGCGCTGCGACGACCCGTCCCTGCTGAACGAGATCCTGGCCGACCGCCGCTCCGTGGACCTGCGGCTGCGGCTGCTCGCGCCCACCGTGCTGGCCGCCCAGGCCGCACCCGACGTCCTGC
Source organism: Kitasatospora sp. NPDC001527 (assembly GCF_040298605.1). NCBI lineage: Bacteria > Bacillati > Actinomycetota > Actinomycetes > Kitasatosporales > Streptomycetaceae > Kitasatospora > Kitasatospora sp. NPDC001527. Next base: position 360,605 of record NZ_JBEPAM010000002.1, read on the forward strand.
TCGCGAGCCTGCGCGCCATGGGCTACGCGCCGGCCGCCGAGTCCGCCGAGGGCGACGTGCTGATCACCCGCCCGGACAGCCGCCGCACCCCGCCGCGGGCGGCCCCGGTGCCCGTCCCGGACGGCCCGCCCGCGCCGGACGACACCCTGCTCGCCGCCGCCGTCAAGGCGATCCGGGCCGGCGACCGGGCCGCCACCGCCGCCCGCCGCGAGCCGGCCGCCCCGACCGGGCGTCAACTCCCGCGCACCGCCGCCGCCGAGACCCTCGCCGCGCTGCAGACGGCGGTGCTGCTCGGCGAGCGGATGTGGATCGGCTACCTCAACGCGGAGGGCCTCGCCAGCCAGCGGATCATCGACCCGGTCAAGGTCGAAGGCGGCTACGTCACCGCCTTCGACCACCACGACGGCGAACTGCGCACCTTCGCGCTGCACCGGATCACCGGCGTCGCCGAACTGGACGAGTAACGCCTCAGTGGCCCTGCTGCTGGGCCGCCTGCTCGGCCTGCTTCTCCTTGATCGCCTTGTCCGCCATGGCGGCGAGGTCGCCCTGCCCGACCGGCATCACACTGTTGGCCCCGGCCAGGTCGGCGAGCAGGAACCCGGGCGACGCCAGCAGCCCGCCCGGTCCCTCCCCGATGCCCGCGATCGCGTGCGCGGAGGTGGCGGTGGTGGCGGTCGCGGCGAAGGCCGTACCGGCGAGGGCGAGGGCGGTGAGGACGCGCTTCGACTTGTTCATGCCCTGCCCAACGAGCCGGCCCTCCCCCGGTCACCCCCCGCCACCCCGTCCGCACCGCGCGTACCGGCAGTTGACGACCCGCCCACACCGGCGTAGTCCGGAATGCGGGGGGTGACGAAAGGAGTCATCATGCTCGGCGATCTCATAGGCGACACCCAGGGCCAGGACACCGGCCGGCGCGTCCTCGACGCCGGGGACGGCCACGTCGTCGTCGAGGTCTCGTTCGAGGGCAGCGGCAGCTACTACGGCACCGCCGTCACCGGCTTCGGCACCTACGAGTCCGAATTGCGGGCCGACGGCACCCTGCGCGGCGAGGGCCAGGGCGTCGACATGACGGCCGACGGCCAGAGCGTCGTCTGGCACGGCACCGGCATCGGCCACTTCACCGAGGGCGGCGGCACCAGCTGGCGCGGCTCCCTCTTCTTCCACACCGCCTCACCGCGGCTCGACCGCCTCAACCACGTCGTCGGCCTCTTCGAGTACGAGGTCGCCCCGGACGGCAAGTCCACCGGCAGCTTCCACGAGTGGAAGTAGCCCGGCCGCCCCGAGCGGTCCCGTCCACCCGGCCGGATGGGCGACACTGGAGGGTCGGCGTCCCGAAGGACCCGCAGACCCGACAGACCTGTCAGCCAGTGGAGGGCACCCCCGCGTGAACGACGGACCGCTCATCGTCCAGAGCGACAAAACTCTTCTCCTGGAGATCGACCACCCCAAGGCCGCCGACTGCCGCCGGGCCATCGCGCCGTTCGCGGAGCTGGAGCGGGCGCCCGAGCACGTGCACACGTACCGGGTGACGCCGCTCGGGCTGTGGAACGCGCGGGCCGCGGGCCACGACGCCGAACAGGTCGTGGACGCCCTGGTGACGTACTCGCGCTACCCGGTGCCGCACGCGCTGCTGGTCGACGTGGCCGACACGATGGCCCGGTACGGGCGGCTGCGGCTGCTCAAGCACCCGACCCACGGACTGGTGCTCACCACCACCGACCGGCCGGTGCTGGAGGAGGTGCTGCGGTCCAGGAAGATCGTGCCGCTGGTGGGCGCCCGGGTCGACCCGGACACCGTGGTGGTGCACCCCTCCGAGCGCGGCCAGATCAAGCAGGTGCTGCTGAAACTCGGCTGGCCCGCCGAGGACTTCGCCGGCTACGTGGACGGCGAGGCGCACCCGATCGACCTGGCCGAGGACGGCTGGAGCCTGCGCCCCTACCAGGCGCAGGCGGTGGAGGGCTTCTGGCACGGCGGCTCGGGCGTCGTGGTGCTGCCCTGCGGCGCCGGCAAGACGCTGGTCGGCGCGGCGGCGATGGCGCACGCCAAGTCGACCACCCTGATCCTGGTCACCAACACCGTCTCGGCCCGCCAGTGGAAGCACGAGCTGGTCAAGCGGACCACGCTCACCGAGGACGAGATCGGCGAGTACAGCGGCACCAGGAAGGAGATCCGCCCGGTCACCATCGCCACCTACCAGGTGATGACCACCAAGCGGAAGGGCGTCTACGCCCACCTGGAGCTCTTCGACGCCCGCAACTGGGGCCTGGTCGTCTACGACGAGGTCCACCTGCTGCCGGCCCCGGTGTTCAAGTTCACCGCCGACCTGCAGGCCCGCCGCCGGCTCGGCCTGACCGCCACCCTGGTGCGCGAGGACGGCCGCGAGGGCGACGTGTTCAGCCTGATCGGCCCCAAGCGCTTCGACGCGCCGTGGAAGGAGATCGAGGCGCAGGGCTACATCGCGCCCGCCGACTGCTGCGAGGTCCGGGTCACCCTCACCGACTCCGAGCGGCTCGCCTACGCGACCGCGGAGCCCGAGGAGCGGTACCGCTTCTGCGCGACCACGGCCACCAAGCGCCGGGTGGTGGAGGCCCTGGTCAGGAAGCACGAGAAGGACCAGACGCTGATCATCGGCCAGTACATCGACCAGCTGGACGAGCTCGGCGAGGCCCTGGACGCCCCGGTGATCAAGGGCGAGACCAGCAACACCCAGCGCGAGAAGCTGTTCGACGCCTTCCGCAACAAGGAGATCAGCGTCCTGGTCGTCTCCAAGGTCGCCAACTTCTCCATCGACCTGCCGGAGGCGACCGTCGCCATCCAGGTCTCCGGCACCTTCGGCTCCCGGCAGGAGGAGGCCCAGCGCCTCGGCCGGGTCCTGCGCCCCAAGGCGGACGGGCACGCCGCCCACTTCTACTCGGTGGTCGCCCGGGACACCGTCGACCAGGACTTCGCCGCCCACCGCCAGCGCTTCCTCGCCGAGCAGGGCTACGCCTACCGGATCATCGACGCGGACGACGTCCTGTAGCGGGCGCGGTGCGGGCGCGGTGGGCGTGGCAGGGGTGGATCGGAGGGGCGGACGCGACTAGGATCGTCCGTCTGCCCCCTCCCGAACCGTGGTACCTGCTGTAGGCGCGCAGGCAGCCGGGGGAGGTGTCGGCCGTTCGGCAACCGGCCGGCTGTATCCACCGTGAGCTCCTACGATCCGCTGCGCCCGCATCCGGGGCAGCCGGGAAGGTTCGCTGTGCCCGCCACCCCCCTCACCGACCCCCTGCAGCGCGAACGCGACCACCTGGCCGCGTCCAGGGCCGCGCTGCGCGCGATGCGCGAGGACGTCGAGTCCCTGGACATCCGTGACGTCACCGGCACCTGGGTCACCGCCCTGGTGCTGCAGAACCAGATCGAGGCCAGGATCGCCGCCCTGGCCGACCTCTCGCACACCCCGCTGTTCTTCGGCCGGCTCGACTACCTGCACGCGATCAGCGAGGAGTTGAGCGAGGGATCCGGCGGGGAGAGCTTCTACATCGGCCGCCGCCACGTGCACGACGCCGACGGCGACCCGATGGTGATCGACTGGCGCGCGCCGGTCTCCCAGCCGTTCTACCGGGCCAGCCGCACCGAACCACTGGACGTCGAGCGCCGCCGCCGCTTCGGCTACACCGGCGGCGAGCTCACCGCGTACGAGGACGAGCACCTCTCCGACCCCGCCGAGGGCGACACCTCCTCCGCCCTGCTGGCCGCCGAGATCGAGAAGCCCCGCGTCGGCCCGATGCGCGACATCGTGGCGACCATCCAGCCGGAGCAGGACGAGATCGTCCGCGCCGACATCTCCGGCACCCTCTGCGTGCAGGGCGCCCCCGGCACCGGGAAGACCGCCGTCGGCCTGCACCGTGTGGCGTACCTGCTGTACGCGCACCGCGAGCGGCTGGCCCGCACCGGCACCCTGGTGATCGGCCCGAACAACGCCTTCCTCTCCTACATCGAGCAGGTGCTGCCCGCGCTGGGCGAGCTGGACGTCGCGCAGGCCACCGTGCAACAACTGGTCGGGCACGTCGAGGTGCGCGGCGAGGACTCGCCGCGGGCGGCCCGGCTGAAGGGCGACGCCCGGATGGCCGAGGTGCTGCGCCGCGCGGTCCGCTCCGGCATCGCGCTGCCCACCGAGCCCTGCGTGGTGATCCGCGGTTCCCGCCGCTGGCGCGTCCCGGTCCACGAACTCACGGAGATCATCGAGGAGTTGAAGGGCCGCGACATCCGCTACGGAGCGGCCGCCGAGGCGCTGCCGCAGCGGATCGCGCACACCGTGCTGCTGAAGATGGAGCAGGCCGGCGAGGCGCCGGACGACCGGGTACAGGACGCGGTGGCCCGCAACACCGCCGTGAAGGCGGTGGTCAGGGCCTGCTGGCCGGCGGTCGACCCGGCCAAGCTGGTGCTGCGGCTGCTCTCCGAGCCGGAGTTCCTGGCCGCCTGCGCGGACGGCGTGCTGAGCGCCGAGGAGCAGGCCGCCGTGCTGTGGCCCAAGCGCGGCCGCTCGGTGAAGACCGCCCGCTGGACCGCCGCCGACGCCGTCCTCGTCGACGAGGCGACCGACCTGGTGCGGCGCACCGCCTCGCTGGGCCACGTGGTGCTGGACGAGGCGCAGGACCTCTCGCCGATGCAGTACCGGGCGGTCGGCCGGCGCTGCACCACCGGCTCGGCGACCGTGCTGGGCGACCTCGCCCAGGGCACCACCCCCTGGGCGACGACGAGTTGGCCGGAGGCGCTGCACCACCTGGGCAAGCCGGCCGCCCACGTCGAGGAGCTGACCAAGGGCTTCCGGGTGCCGGAGGAGGTCATCGCGTACGCCTCCCGGCTGCTGCCGTCGATCGCCCCGGGCCTGAACCCGGCCAGTTCGGTCCGCGAGGCCCCAGGATCCCTGAGGGTGCGTCACATCGTCGAGGAGGAGTGGGCGGAGGCCGTGATCGCGGCCTGTCGCCGGGCACTGGAGCGGGAGGGGTCGACCGGCCTGATCGCCGCCGACGCGCGTGTCCCGCAGCTGGCGCAGGCGCTGGCGGCGGCCGGACTGGCGCACCTCTCCCCCGGCGCCGAGACCAGCGCCGAGGCCCGTCTGACGCTCGTCCCGGCCTCGCTGGCCAAGGGCCTGGAGTACGACTACGTGGTGCTGGACGAGCCCGCCGCGGTGGTCGCGGGCGAGCCGGACGAGCGGACCGGCCTGCGCCGGCTGTACGTGGCGCTGACCCGTGCGGTCTCCGGCCTGGAGGTGCTGCACGCGCGGCCACTGCCGGAGCAGCTGCGCTGAACGGACGGGGCCGGCCCGTCGCCGAACGGCGGGCCGGCCCCGGCTCCGGGCCGCACCACGGGGCGTCAGCCGTCGATCAGCGCCCGCCACTCGGCGACCTTGGCGGCGTCCACCGGCGAGCGCCAGCCCTCGGGCCGGACCGCGCCGCCGACGTGGAAGGCGTCGAACCCGGCGGCCCGCAGCTGCGGCAGGTGCTCGGCCCGCAGGCCGCCGCCGATCAGGATCCGCTGGGTGTACCCGGGCTCGCCGGCCCGGGCCAGCTCGGCCCGCAGGACGTCCCGGCCGGCGTCCACGCCGCCGGCCGCGCCGGAGGTGAGGAAGGTGTCCAGCCCGGGCAGCGCGCCGACGGCGGCCCGGACGGCGGCCCGGTCGGCGCTGTGGTCGATCGCCCGGTGGAAGGTCCAGCGGCAGCCGGCCACCGCCTCGGCGACGGCCTCGGTGGCGGCCAGGTCGACCCGGCCCTCGGCGTCGAGGAAGCCGAAGACGAACTCGTCGGCGCCCTCGGCCCGGAGCGCGGCGGCGCGGGCCCGCAGCTCGTCCAGGTCGCCGGGCGCGAAGCCGTCCCGGATGCGGAGCATGACGCGCAGCGGGATGTCGACGGTGGCGCGGATCTTGGCGAAGTCCTCGACCGCGGGGGTGAGCCCGTCGGCGGCCATGTCGGTGACCAGTTCGAGCCGGTCGGCGCCGCCCGACTCGGCGGCCTGGGCGTCCTGGGGCGTCAGCGCGATGACTTCGAAAATTGGTCTAGACATATCCGATAGCCTGCCACATCGGTCCGCCCCCGGCGAGCCCCGTGCGGCCAGTTGGCCGGACAACGCACCCCCGCCCGGGAACGCGCGACGGCCGGGCGACCGGGTCCCACACCCCGGTCGTCCGGCCGTTCGCGGGGCGGCGAGGCCCCGGCCGTCCCCGCTCCTCAGGCGAGGCTCCGGCCACCTCCCGCCCCGGCGCCCCGGCGCAGCAGCCAGCCGGCCGCCAGCAGCACCGCCAGCGCCGCGGCCGCCGCCGGGAGCAGCCGCCACACACCGCCGGCCGCCTGCCAGAGCCGGAACAGGTTGAACGAGAAGGTCAGCGCCAGCGCCGCGAGTCCGGCCGCCGCCGGCAGCAGCCACTCCCGCGCCGCGAACAGCAGCACGGCCAGCGGGACGAACAGCAGCGCCCCGGCCGCCACGCCGTCCATCAGCACGAAGGAGCTGTAGAAGTCCTGCGCCACCAGGACCAGCCCGCCACCGGCCAGCGCGGCCACCACCAGGACCCGCTCGCGCCGGGCCGGCCGCTCCAGCAGGTCCTGCGGCGCGAGCGCGAACAACAGGCCGGCGAACAGCTGCGGAGTCGCCTCGCAGGACTGCAGGACGGCCAGCCAGCCGTTGGGCATGACCACGGCCGACAGCAGCACTCCCAGCGCGCCGACGGCCGCCACGGCGAGCGCCGCCGTCCTGGCGAGCCGCCACCGGCCCGCCAGGACGGCGGCGACCAGCAGGAGCGGCACGATCACCTGACCGACGTACCAGAGGTAGGCGGGCACCTGGACGAGGTGGTCCGGCAGGTCCCAGTTCGAGTGCCACGCGGGGCGGACGGCGTCGTACACGCCGCGGGCCAGACCCGCCCCCGCGATCGCCCCGGCGATCAGCGGCGCGGCCACCGCGAGCAGCCGCCCGGCGAGCGAGGTGGAGGTCAGACCGGTGCGCATCCGCAGCCCGTACGTCCCGAGGTCGAGGGCCTCCCGGACGGTGGCGAGCCGGCCGGCCCCGTCCGTGCTGTCGGCGAAGACGGCGGACAGTTCGTCGCCGCGCTCGCGCCGGTAGCGGGCCGGGTAGAGCCGCAGCGCGGCGCGGAACGCCACCGGATCGGCCACCATCCCGGGGAAAGTCTGCGTCGTCATGCGAAGGCCCCCCTGACCTTGATGAATGCGAGCTTGGCCGATCCCGCGGCGGGCCGGACGGCTGCCGGACGCACGGCCGCCAGCCGTCGCTGGGCCTCCTCGGCGACGGCGCGCAGCCGCTCCGCCTCGGTGGCCAGAGCCCCCCGCCCGCCCTCGGTGAGCGCGTAGGTGCGCCGGGCCCGGCCGTCGACGATCTCCTCCGCGGCGACCTCGATCAGGCCCTGCTGGAGCAGCCGGTCGAGAGCGCCGTACAGCGTGCCGGTCCGCATCTTGACCCGGCCGTTGGAGATCTCGCCGATCTCCTGGATGAGCGCGTAGCCGTGCCTGGGGGCGTCGGCCAGCGCGGTGAGCAGGAGCAGCGTCGGTTCCTGCATGGCCCGTTCTGTCATGAAGCTACATATACAGGTCGCCGACATATCAAGTCCAGGGGAATCGGCCGGCCGGGCCTCCCCGACCAGCAGAATGGCCCCATGCCCGACACCCCGCGCTCCGAGGAACTGCTCGCCGCCTGGACGGCCCTGCTGCACCGCTGCGGCACGCGGACCGACCCCGCGCCGGCCGGCCGGGAGCTGCTGCGCCGCTGGTCCGAGCCGCAGCGCCGCTACCACACCACCGACCACCTGGACGCGGTGCTGGGCCACGTCGACGCGCTCGCCGGGCACGCCGACGACCCGGACGCCGTCCGGCTGGCCGCCTGGTTCCACGACGCCGTCTACCGCCCGGACCGCTCGGAGAACGAGGAACGCAGCGCCGTCCTCGCCGTCCGGGCGCTCACCGCCGCGGGGCTGCCCGCGGCCCGGGTCGAGGAGGTCGCCCGGCTGGTCCGGCTCACCGTCACCCACCACCCCGGGCCCGGGGACCGCGACGGCGAGGTCCTGTGCGACGCCGACCTCGCCGTCCTCGGCGGTCCGCCGGCGGCCTACGCGGCATACGCGGCGGCGGTCCGGGAGGAGTACGCCTTCGTACCCGAGCCGGACTTCCGCGCGGGGCGCGCGGCCGTGCTCCGGCAGCTGCTCGCGCTCCCCGCGCTCTACCGCACGCCCACCGCGCACGCCCGCTTCGACGCCGCCGCCCGGGCCAACCTGGCCGCCGAACTCGCCCGCCTGGAGGCCGCCGGCTGAGCCCGGGGGACCCGCGCGGCCGGCGGCCGGAGCGCCCGGCGTCAGCCCGTCCGCCGCGCCAGCGGCAGCCGCGACCGGGTGAACGCGGCGGCGCCCAGCCCCGCCACCACCGGCAGCACCACCGTGATCGTCACCAGCAGCCCCCACGGCGCGGTGAACGGGGCCGCCGGCGCACCGATCTGCCCGCCGGCGTGCGAGCGCAACAGCGCCACCGCGGGCACGAACCCGCTGACCGTGCCGATCGCCGCGCCGAGCCCCGCGATCAGCGTGCTCTGCAGCCCGGCCTGCACCCGGTGGATCCGCGGCGGCGCGCCGACCGCGGCCAGCGTGGCCCGGTCGCCCAGGGAGTCGGCGGCGGCCAGACCGGTGGCCACGGCCGCGGCGCCCAGCACCACCACCACGGCGAACCCGGCGAGCGCGAGGCTGATCACGTCGTCCTTCGGCTGGAAACCGCGCTCCACGTGCAGCACGGCCCGCGGGACGACCTGGGCCAGATCGGCCTCCACCCGCTGCTGCGCCTTCGCGGTGGGCGGGTGCGCGGGCCGCCACACCGAGCCGATCGACTCGGTGGAGAGACCGATCCTGCGCACCGCGTCCGGGCTCATCAGCAGCCCCCCGTACCGGGCGGCCTCCGGGTTGTTGACCAGGAGCGCGTCGACCGCGATCTCCTTGGTGCCCGTCTGCGGGGTCTCCCCGGGCCGGACCGGACCACCGCCGGCCGCGCCCAGCATGGTGAGCACCGCCCGGCCGTCGTGCAGCCGGTCGCGGTCGAAGACGATCGCCCGGCCCGCGGCCAGGGCCTCCTCGACGGCCCGGTCGTTCACCCCGAACAGGTTGCGCAGCACCGTCGCGTCGCCGACCAGCGCGCGGCTGTCCGGGCCGCCCCCGTGGAACCGGCCGCCCGTCCCCTCGACCTGCACCGTGCTGGAGCAGCCCTCGCAGAAGACGTAGAGCATGCCGTGGACGTCGGCGCGGGTGCCCGCGTCCGGCAGGCCCCGCTCGACGGCGGCGCGCAGCCGCGGCAGCTGCGGGTCGTCCGGCTTCATCGGGGCCTCGACCACGACGGCGCCCATCGGGGCGGTCGGCCGGTAGGCGACCCGGTCCTGGGCCTCGGTGCCGGTGGTGTAGACGCCGACGGCGACGGCTCCGGCGACGGCGGCCATCACCGCGGCCACGGCGGGCGCGGTGCGGCCGCGGTGGCGGGCCGAGTCGCGCAGGGCCAGCCGGGGGCCGAGCGGCAGCCGGGCGGCGAGCCTGCCGAACAGCGCGACCAGCAGCGGGGTGAAGAGCAGGAAGCCGAGTTCGGCGGTGACCGCCCCGGCGAGCACGGTGAGCGCCTTCATGGTGAGCCCCTTGAACACCGGCAGGCCGGTGGCGTCCGGGCCGCCGGCGCCGTAGAGCGCCAGGCCCGCGCCCGCGACGACCAGGAGCCCGCCCAGCAGCGGGAGCCTGCGGCTCGGCGGGCCGACGGCGTCCCGGCCGGTGAGCCCGGCCACCACGTCCCGGCGGGCGGCCTGGACCGCGGGCACCACGGCGGCCAGCAGCGCGGTGACCACGCCGACGGCGGCGATCGCCAGCAGGTCGAGCGGCGCGATCGCGAAGTGCCCGAAGCGGCTGCCGCCGGCCTCCTCGGCCCGGGTCCGCAGCACGGCGACCAGGCCGACGCCCGCCACCAGGCCGACGGCCGCACCGACGGTGCCGAGCACCAGCCCGGAACCGAGCACGACCGCGCGGACGTGGCCCCGGTTGCCGCCGGCGGCGCCGATCAGGGCGAGCTGGCGGCGCGAGCGCCGGGCGCCCACCGCGAAGGCCGGACCGGCCAGCAGGGCGACCTCCAGCAGCGCCATCCCGACGACCGTCGCCAGCACGACGACCCGCTTGTCCGCGTCGGGGAGCCTGAACAGGTCGGGGTCGTAGGTGACGGCGGACGCGGGCGGCGGGTCGAGCGCGACGGCGCGCGAGGTCACCGTGAAGCCGTACCGGTTGAGCGTCCGGACGGCGGGCCAGTCCAGCGCGGCGCCGCCGGGCATCCGCACCAGCCAGCGCTCGGGGCGGGCCTCGTCCGCCCCGGCCGCGGTCAGCCCGGACGAGGCGCCCGCGGTGGGCGGGGCCGCCGCGGCCAGCGGGGCGATCAGCTCGCCGGGCCGGGCCACCAGCTCGACCTTGTCGAGGTCCCCCGGGTACTCGACCACACCGGTCAGCTTGAACGGCGCCGTGTCGAGGCCCTTGACCGTGGTGGAGTCACCGATCCGCAGCCCGGCCTCGGCGAGGAAGGCCCGGGTGACGGCCGCCTCGTGCGAGGCGCTCGGCGCCCGGCCCTCGACCAGGTCGAGCCGGCCCCGCCAGATCCGGTCGGTGAGGTCGGCCTCGGCGGTCGCGGCGGTGAACAGGCCCTCCCGGGTGGAGGTGCTGACCGCCGGCCCGGGGGTGGCCGGCAGCAGCACCGCGCCCTTGGGCAGCAGCCCGGCGACCAGCTCGGCGGGGGAACCCGCCGCGGCGGCGGCCGTCACCGAGGCCGGATCGGTCCGGTTCTCCGGCAGCACCTGCACGCCGTCCTCGGCGAACGGCCCCTGGTCGACCGAGCGGCCCGGCCGGTGGGCGGTGACCAGGGCGTCGGACCCGCCCATCAGCCGCTCGACCCGCTCGCCGGGGGTGAGCTGTCCACTGCGGTGGACGACGTCGGCGCCGGCGACACCGAGCACCGGCAGCGCGACCATGGCGGCGATCAGGGCACTGCGGCCCTTGGCGCGCAGGGCGTCGCGGCGGGCGATCCGCAGGGCGACGCGCAGGGCGGAGAGCTTCATCACCGGCCGCCGTTCCGGCCGGCGCTCAGCAGCTGGGCGGCCTGTTGCCCGGTGGCCTCCTGGACGACCCGGCCGTCGCTGAGGAACACCACGCGGTCGGCCCAGACGGCGTGCCGGGGCTCGTGGGTGACCATCATGGCGGCGGCGCCCGCGTCGCAGCGGGCCCGCAGCACGCCCAGCACGGCCTCGCCGGTGGCGGAGTCGAGGGCGCCGGTGGGCTCGTCGGCGAGGACCAGGCGCCGCTCGCCGACCAGGGCGCGGGCGATCGCGACGCGCTGCTGCTGCCCGCCGGAGAGCTGCTCGGGGAAGCGGTCGGCGAGGTCGGCGATGCCGAGTTCGGTCAGCGCGGCCAGGGCCTCACGGCGGGCCCTCCGCCCGGAGACGCCGTCCAGCTCCCGGGGCAGCGCGATGTTCTCGGCGGCGGTCAGCGCCGGGACGAGGTTGTAGTCCTGGAAGACGTAGCCGACCGAGCGGCGGCGCACGGCGGCCTGCGCGGTGCGGTTCAGCCCGCCCAGCTCGACGCCCTCGACCAGCACCTGGCCGCCGCTGGGCCGGTCGAGGCCGCCGGCCAGGGTGAGCAGCGTGGACTTGCCGGAGCCGGAGGGCCCCATCACGGCGACGAACTCGCCGGCGCGCACGGCCAGGTCGATGCCGCGCAGGGCGTGCACCTCGGCCGCGCCCTGCCCGTGCACCCGGGTGACGGCGCGCAGTTCCAGGACGGGCCGGGTCGGATCTGGCTGGGACATGGGTTTCCCCCTCGTTGCCGTGGAAGCTCGAAGCTCAGATGGACTGTATAAGTCGGTAGACTACATATGTCGTCCATCGGTTCCAACTGGCGCGAAAAAGCCGCCGCCGCGCCCGGAGGCGCGACGGCGGCGGATCCCGCGGAGGAGGGGCGGCCTACGTCAGCTCCCCCACCGCGGCCACCACGGCACCGTGCTTGCCGCACACCCAGTGCGGGTCCGGCCCCAGCTCCGGCTCCACGCCCAGCGCGTGCGGATCCCCGTCCGCCGCGCAGTCCGCGCACAGCGGCCAGCGCCCGTGGGTCTCCAGCAGCGCGTCCTGGACGTCCTGGGCGACCAGGCCCAGCACGTACGCGGTGCCGTCCGGCCACTGCTCCAGCCACCAGCGGCGGTGCGTCACGGCCCGCTCCACCAGGGAGACCACGGCGGCGTCGGCGGCGTCCCGCGCGGTCAGGTCGGCCAGGATCAGCGCCCGCGCGGAGTGCAGCGCCGTCTCGATGTCGTCTGTCGTAGCCATCCGTCCAGTCTCGCAAGAAGGTCCGGGAACCGAGGAGGTCCGGAAACCGAGGAAGTCCGCGAACGCCGCACGGGCGGCTCCCCGAGGGGAACCGCCCGTGCGAGCGAGGAACCGTCCGATCCGTCAGGATCAGAAGTCCATGTCACCGCCCGGCATGCCGCCGCCGGCGGCCGCGGCGGCCTTCTCCGGCTTGTCGGCGATGACGGCCTCGGTGGTGAGGAACAGCGCCGCGATGGAGGCGGCGTTCTGCAGCGCGGAGCGGGTGACCTTGGCCGGGTCGATGATGCCCTCGGCGACCAGGTCGACGTACTCGTTGGTGGCGGCGTTCAGGCCGTGACCGGCGGGGAGGTTGCGCACCTTCTCCACCACGACGCCGCCCTCGAGGCCGGCGTTGGTCGCGATCTGCTTGATCGGGGCCTCCAGCGCGACCTTGACGATGTTGGCACCGGTGGCCTCGTCGCCGTCCAGCTCCAGCTTGTCGAAGGCGACACCGGCCTGCAGCAGGGCGACGCCACCACCGGCGACGATGCCCTCCTCGACGGCGGCCTTGGCGTTGCGGACGGCGTCCTCGATGCGGTGCTTGCGCTCCTTGAGCTCCACCTCGGTGGCCGCGCCGGCCTTGATGACGGCCACGCCGCCGGCCAGCTTGGCGAGGCGCTCCTGGAGCTTCTCGCGGTCGTAGTCCGAGTCGCTGTTCTCGATCTCGGCGCGGATCTGGTTCACGCGGCCCGCGACCTGCTCGCTGTCGCCGCCGCCGTCGACGATGGTGGTCTCGTCCTTGGTGATGACCACCTTGCGGGCGGTGCCCAGCAGGTCGATGCCGGCGTTCTCCAGCTTCAGGCCGACCTCCTCGGAGATCACGGTGCCACCGGTGAGGATGGCGATGTCCTGGAGCATGGCCTTGCGGCGGTCACCGAAGCCCGGGGCCTTGACGGCGACGGACTTGAAGGTGCCGCGGATCTTGTTCACGACCAGGGTCGACAGGGCCTCGCCCTCGACGTCCTCGGCGATGATGACGAGCGGCTTGCCGCTCTGCATGACCTTCTCCAGCAGCGGCAGCAGGTCCTTGACCGAGCCGATCTTGGAGTTGGCGATCAGGATGTACGGGTCCTCGAAGGAGGTCTCCATACGCTCCAGGTCGGTGGCGAAGTAGGCCGAGATGTAGCCCTTGTCGAAGCGCATGCCCTCGGTGAGCTCGAGCTCCAGACCGAAGGTGTTGCTCTCCTCGACGGTGATGACGCCTTCCTTGCCGACCTTGTCCATGGCCTCGGCGATGAGCTCGCCGATCTGGGTGTCGGCGGCGGAGATGGAGGCGGTGGAGGCGATCTGCTCCTTGGTCTCCACGTCCTTGGCCTGGGCCAGCAGCTGGTCCGAGACGGCGGCGACGGCCTTCTCGATGCCGCGCTTCAGGGCCATCGGGTTGGCGCCGGCGGCGACGTTGCGCAGACCCTCGCGGACGAGCGCCTGGGCCAGCACGGTGGCGGTGGTGGTGCCGTCACCCGCGACGTCGTCGGTCTTCTTGGCGACCTCCTTGACGAGCTCCGCGCCGATCTTCTCGTACGGGTCCTCGAGCTCGATCTCCTTGGCGATGGAGACACCGTCGTTGGTGATGGTGGGGGCGCCCCACTTCTTCTCCAGCACGACGTTGCGACCCTTGGGGCCGAGCGTGACCTTCACTGCGTCGGCGAGCTGGTTCATGCCACGCTCAAGGCCGCGGCGAGCTTCCTCATCAAAGGCGATGATCTTGGCCATCTGAAGTGGTCCTCCGGGACACGGTCGACTGCTCGGACCAAGGGGTGCCCGCGACGGACGGCCCTGGTGTGCGGGGGTCCATTCCCCTACCGCTCCCGGGGGCCTCACCGACCCGGTCCGCTTGTCACTCTCAAGCTGTGAGTGCTAACGCCAATGATTAGCACTCTGGGTGGGCGAGTGCAAGCCCAATCGGTGATCCGCGAGCCGCGGCGGCACGACGGCGGGCCCGTGCGACGTGGTGTCGCACGGGCCCGCCGTGAAGCAAGAGGCGCACCAGCCGATGGGCCGAGCCGAACTCCTGGGTGTCGGAAAGGTCAGACCGCCGCGCGGACCATGTCCGCCTGCGGGCCCTTCTGCCCCTGAGAGATCTCGAACTCGACCCGCTGGCCCTCCTCAAGGGTGCGGTAGCCGTCCATCTGGATCGCGCTGTAGTGGACGAAGACGTCCGCACCACCGTCGACCGCGATGAAGCCGTAGCCCTTCTCCGCGTTGAACCACTTGACGGTGCCCTGAGCCATTCCGAACTCCCCTAGTGCTGTGCTGGCCCTTCACGCCCCCGCAGGTCTGCGGGCGCGGGTCTGGTTGGCTGCCGGCCCGGGGAACCCCCCCTGGGCGCGGCCGTGCACGCCGCAATCCTCCCGATGTCACCGAACGGCATCCGGCGAACGGGCGATTGCGTCGACCGCGGCTGAATGTATCCGGATCGACGCCCTCTGCAACAGAGCCAATGTCGGGGAATTCACCCGGCTCTCCAGGGGACAGGCCGGGCGCAATCGACAGGAAAGCCGCAATTCCCACCGGACATAGCGGACGTATTACCCAAAATCCGCGCCGGAATTCTGACACCGGCCTGACATGTTTCCCGGACCCGGGCCCGCTCCCGCTCTCGCGGGGCGGACGGCGGCGACGGCCGGGCCGGTGGTGGCGGTGCGGTGGATTCGTTACCGGACAAGAGGGAGGGGCGGCCCCTGTTCCCGGCCGAGCGACACTTTACTCCGACCGGGACCGAAAATATTCCCGCCAAAATACGGCGGTCGTCCGCGGCACGGAATTCCGTGCCGCGGAC